>JAKFDY010000540.1:0-15980 GCA_036675885.1 Lacibacter sp.
TTTCATCTTTTTTCTTGTTGCGGAAACTGGCGATATAACCAATAGCCAGCAACGCAATGAGATAAATTGCTACAATGGCAAAATCAAGCGTTGTGAGTTTATTATAAATTTCGTTCATGACTTTTTGGAACCACAAAGACACAGAGAACACAAAGCAACACGAAGCTTTGCGTTACTTCGTGCCTTAGTGGCTTAGTGATTCAAGATTGTATTGTTTTAATATATCAGCGATCTTCACCGGCATACCTGTTTTCAAACTCTTATCCATTGCCTGTAACAATGCCACTGTACCAATTCCTTCCTGCATGTTGGGATACGCTGTAAATCCTTGTTCAATTGAATCGGCGAAGTATTCCAAATAATTCTGATACTCCCCTGCATGATGGCTTTGTCCTTCGAAACGGAAATAATATTTTAATGTGCTATCCCCCCAATGAATAATTTTTTCTTCCCCTGTTTTATCGGTGATGGAATAACGCAGCTCATGATAATCGGCCTGTGATGCGCCTTGTGTGCCACGCAACACACAGCTCATACCACTGTCACGCTTTGTTGGTTGTGTTGGACTGGTGTATGTTCCGCTCACTCTTGCAATACGACCATCGGTTGCTTTGAAGATGAAGTGCATCGTGTCTTCATTTTTTAAACCTGCTGTTTTACCATTGCTGCTGATCATACCATAACCCATCACTTCTTCGATGTTGGGTAAATACCAGCGGATAAAATCAACAGGATGACTTAAACCGCCATACAGCCATTTGAATGAATCTTCCAATGCCCATTTCTTTTCGAGGAACCAACGATGATCTGCATTGTAATGACTTTCAATGGTGATGAGTTCACCGATCTCTCCTGCTTCGAAATCTTTTCGTTGATGTTTGTATGGTTCGAAGAAGCGGGAACTTTGTCCCACAAATACTTTTTTGCCTGTTTGTTGTTGCAGCTCCAGTAATTCTTTTGCCCTGCTTAAATCATCAATGAATGGTTTGGTACACACCACATGCTTTCCATGCAGCAATGCTTGTTTGATATGATCGGCATGTAGATGATCGGGTGTGTAAATGGCAATAATGTCGATCTCTGCATCGTTGAGCAGATCTTCGTAGTTGGTTGTGTAACTATTAAAATCAAATTCCTTGCAACGTTGTTTGCACAACTCTTCATTACGGTCGCAAATAATTTTCAGATGCAGTTTTTTGCTTTGCAACGCTGCACTCATGGTACTGCGGCCTTCACCTAAACCTAAAATTCCGATAGTCAACATAATTCGTTCGATTTATATATTTCAACTAAACCGCTGACGGGGTTTACAATCGCCGTCAGCGTTACTCATCATTCATCACTCATTATTCATTTGCTTCAAGAACACCCAAGTCTCTCCCGGCTTCGTTCCTTTAATTCCTTCCTGGTATTTTTTCATGATCTTATTCCAATCATCCACCCGTGGATTGCTGGCTGTTGTTCTTGGATTAAGCTTATCTAAACTCTCTCCTTTTGGAATACTGATGACTAACATCAACTGTCTTCCATTCCTGAACAACAACAATTGCTGAAAATCTGCATTGCAGAAACCTTTTGAAACTTCAGGCCATTTTTCAAACTGTGTGGCGTGATAGTTGAGGTATTCCTTCTGCAATTTTTCATCTGTCACCAGATTTGCTGTGAGGATGATATGCTCCCACTCCTTTGCCACTATTTTATCACTGCAATGTTTTTTCTTGCTGTATTCGTAAAACATGTCGTGATAAACTTTTACTTCAGCTTCAGTAAAATGATTGGCGATCCGTCCCTGCATCACACCGATGTCCTGCACTTTATCGAAGATGACATAATGATTCTGCCAGTGATAAATAGCATTGCTGTCCATATTGTTCTTCGCCAGCAGTTCTTTCAGCTTGGGTAAGTTCAATTGCATGCCGTCTTTCACCACCATTTCAATTACTTCGTTATGTTCCTCGTTGATTGTACCAACCTTTGCAGTTTTGTTGGCGGTTAAATATTGAAATCGTTTTTCCAGCCCCGCATTTTGTTTTACACTGTCATGCACCTGCGGACCATTGTTGCTCCATAAGTTACCCGGGCCGTTGTTATTCTGTAAATATTTCTGTGAAGGCGTCCAGTTATTTCTTACGGTGAAGTGAGATGAACCTTCATCTGTATAAATATAAAACCAGTGCGACGGTAAATGTGCAATGGGCGATTTGTAAATACTGTCGATATAATTATCTTCAATAATAGAACCAGGTTGTGCACTTAATGTATAAATACCGGCACAATCATAATTCCATTTGCCGTAGTGATGAATTTTGTTGGCAACGATTCGGTTGTCCTTCATCATATTCTGTTCGGCACTCCAGCCCCAACCTAAACTGATACCGCTGTACGATACGTTTTCAATTTCATTATGACGGATACTTGTTCTGCTAACAAAACCACAACCAATACCGACTGTGCCCCAATCTTCGTTCGTAGCATTGGTGATGAAATTGTTTTCAATAAACAACACATCGCATTTCTCTCTTTCATCTTTTGGGTTAAATGGCAAATGAATTTCTCTTCCTTCATCGCCATAATTACCCGCCAGTATGGCCGTGCCACCGATATCGCTGAACAAATTATTCTTCGTCATATTGTCCTGCACACCCTTTTTCAAGTCAATACCGGTTGCTGCTAAATGAAGAAAAGAACAATTTTTAATTCTTGTACGAGTCGCATAACTCAATTCAACTGCAACCGCTTGTCTGCCAACCCATGCCTGGTTATCCAAACCCGGTTTCTCTTTTGTTCCTGCCGGTTTTAACCGGTATGCTTCTGTCATATACAAACCAACCTGGTGCGGCACATGCCCTTGCAGCGACGGGCGTAACCAACCTGTATGCTGAAAAGAAATACCATCAATCACCAAATTCTTCACCGGGTTATCAATTGTTCCTTCCACGCTGATTAAAGTTTCTGTAAATGGCGCCAGTACTTTTGCCGTTGCTAAGTTTTCATTGCTGCGTGGCCAGTAATAAATTTTATGCTGTGCATTATCCAAATACCATTCACCGGGTTCATCTAAAAACTGAATTGCATTCGTTAAATAAAAAGCAGAGTTACCGGTTTCTTTACTCAACCAAGGTGAAGGCCAGGGATGTTCGTTTTGTATTTTACTTTCCGGCTGGTGAAAAAACAATTTTGTACTGTCGCCCATCACCTTCACTTTCTTCACCCGCAGGTTGGCAATCTCCCACCATTGATGAATAAATAATTCCAAGCCGCTTGTCTTATCTAAATTGATAAATGGCAATGTTGGTATCACACAAGCAGCTTCTGCTTTGTTCCAATTCAACATACGAAGCATGGCATCTCCGTTGGAAGATTTTGCTCTCACTGCTTTTGCATCGTTCACCCACAGCTGGCGAAAATTAAAATTATTGCCATTTACCTGCGGTACATCGGCTACCCAAATTTTTGACTGAATATTTTTTTGCAAACCATTGACAGTGGTTGTTACTTTTTTCCAATTGCTGATTTGTACGCCACCGCTCAACACAGGTTTTTCGTTGGGGGCTGCTTCAATAAAAGTGGAGCTTTCACGTGTACCGCTTTCTTCCGGCTTTATAACAATGGTTTCAAGAACCTGATAATTACCACCTCGTAAAATAATATGAATGCCATCTTTTACGGACGCATCATTCAACCGCCGCAATTCTCTTGCTTTACGCAAAGCCATGTTGAGCGTTGCAAAAGGTTTTTCTTTTGAACCATCATTACGATCGGAACCATTGGGGGAAACATAAATATCTGTTGCTACCACAAATTGGGCAACCAGTAAAAAACAGATAAACAGGCTGGAGTGCAATCGTTTCATTCCAAATACAGTTGACGCTTTCTAACCTGCCTCAAAAGCAGGCTTTTACGTTGATAAATGTACCCTTGTTTATAGCCCTCAAAAATGTATGTATTTGCTATAATGATGGACGATTTTCCTGTTTTGAGGGTATTAACGACGGAATTCATTCAGAACAAATTGTAACTTTATAAAAACAGGTTATGCCTACTCCTTCTTTAAAAGATAAACTCATCGATAAGCTTCGGGAAATTGAAGATCCAGCCTTATTAGCTGAGGTATCAAATTTGTTTGAACTGCAGGAAGCGGAAACTGTGTATCAAACAAACATTGCACAAAGAAAAGCCATCTTGGAAAGCAGGCAACAAGCAAGCGAAGGGCGTACGATCAGGAACAAGCAAGCAGAACATGAAATAGAACAGTCTATACTATTTTTCTAATGAACACTACGCCATCACAAATTCAATTTACTTACTCTGATTTAGACAAAGTATATCAAGTTCTTCTTTCAACCGACAAAGAACTAGATACTTTTTTCCATAAGTATTTAGAAGATGAATATAACGGTAACAAATCGTTAATGCTCCACTATTTTGACATTGCGAAAATTGGCAAATTTCTTATAAACAAACTCAAGAATGGAGATACAGATATGTTTGAATTGTTTTTTGAAAAGACAGAAGAAATTTTAAAACATGGAGATGCCGATGTCCAAAATCTCATTATAGTGGGATTATTTGAAGGCATTCAAAATATTGGAGGTAGAGAAATTAACTATCATTCAGCATTTAATAAATGGCTAAAGCCAGAGTCAAAATTGATGTGGGATAATCTAATCGATTTCTGGGAAGGAACAGAATGAAGAAATTCAAATAAATAGCACTTCATCAAAACTGCGCATCTGACTTAATATCTGCAATCAATCCTGAAATACTTTCTTCAAATACGCCGTGTTCGCTCCGTAATTAAACTTGGTATCGGAAGGTTTCTTTGCATCACGACTGCGTTCAATAACCAGCCAACCGCTCCAACCAATTTCATCTAATGTCTTTTTCACTTTATACATGTCGATCTGCGGATCGTTCTCTAACCACACACTGTCTTTGTTGGTGGCGTGGATCATACTGATGCGTTCTTTACCGAGTATTTTTATTTCGCCGATGAGGTCTCTGCCTTCTTTGACCGGATTGGAGAAGTTGAAATAAATTTTAATGGCAGGTGAGCCAATCTGTTTCAACAACTCCACTTCTTCTTTCGCAGTAAGAGATGTTTCAATACCGATGATAACTCCAGCTTGCTCTGCCAATTTTCCTGCAACTTTCAACCGTGCAATCACCGAATCCCGAATGGCCGGATTTTTTTTGATATCGCACTGCACACCCAATGGAAGGAAAGCATGTTTCACATTCATCAGCTTCATGGTTTTGATACAGTCTTCAATGCTGCGTACATATTCTGCTCTGCCGCAAAACGATTGTGCATAATAGCCCGTCATGGCCAAACAGAATATCTCAACTTTATTTTCTTTAGCTGTTTGCAGAAAGTGAATGCGAACACTATCGATCAACAATTGATTGTCGAAAGTTGGTCGTGTGCCAAGTCCACCCATATCTACTTCTACTCCATCTGCTTTCAGTTGAGCAGTTAATGTGATTGCTCCAAGCTTCTGACGTTTCAACAACATCAAATCGATCAAACCGATTTTATAACGCTGATTGGTTCTTGCTTTCTCTATCTCGTCTGCAAACACACGTTCCAGGTTTTCGAAACCTTTTACTGCATGTGCAGGTAATTTTTCTCCATTGTCACCAAACACAAACAAACTCTTTTCGGGTTCAATGGTAATTTTTGATTCATCAATTTTACCATTTGCATCTTGTATGGCTTTGATGTTTAAACCCAGCTGCTTTGCCATGAACTCATATACCGGCATACGTTTGCTGATGCCGAAATCATGTTTGTCGTTTGGCAAGTGTACATTGGTTACATTTTCTTTCTTGTTATACCAACTATACATTTTTTGCAAATAAGGAAAATCATGTTCAGGCATTTTATCTGTCCAGTCGCCGCCATCACTTACAACTAACTGCGGACGGGGTGCTGCCATTGCTGCAATCTCTACATTGTTTGTACGTCCTCCACAAGCATGAATATTCATGCCGCTTTCACAAGGACAACCACCATAGAAATAAGAAGACAAGGAAACAACAGGTGCCGATACTTTAATCCGATCATCCAATGCTGTCATCAATACCGTATGACTGCCGCCACCTGAACCACCGGTGACGGCTACACGATTTGTATCGGCATCTTTCTGCGCCAGTAAATAATCAAGAATGCGGATAGCACCTAAAGCCTGTATGGTCATAGCTAAACTTCTGCGGTGATCTTCAATTTTGAATTGCAATAATGATTCCCCCCATGCAAACAGATCGTAACTGAAGGCCATTGCTCCCATCTTTGCCAATGCAGCACAACGGTATTGACAATCGGCACGGTAACGTTGTTTTTCCCAATGACCATCTGGATTTAAGATAACAGGAATTTTGCCTTTGTACTTTAATGGCTTGTATAACGAACCATTGATCCACACACCCGGTAAAATTTCTATCGCTATATTTTCAACCGTATAACCATCGAAGATGCGTTTTGCTGTGATGATGGGTTTGCTGTTTATAACAACTGGTAAGTGTGTTAACTTCAATGCTTCTTTTAAACAAGGCTTCAACTCTGCTTTACGTTTCTCCCACTCTTCAACTGTTTTGTATTGTGCGGCGATGCGATCCATCTCGGCCCAACCTTCTTCTACCGGCCAGCGGTAATATTCGTAAGCACTCAGTTTGTATTGCCTATCCTTTTCTTTCTTCACTTTCAATTCAAGCGGCTTCAGAATATTATCAAGCGTCACTTCCACATCGGGACGGTATTTCCATTCGGCATAAGTAACTGTTTTATTCTTTACCATACTGTCAACAAACTTGATGGTTACTCCGTATTTCTTTTGTACATCGTTCAACACTTCCTTTAAAGGTTTGCTGTATTGATTATCGGTGTTGAGTTGTGCATTGGAGTTAAACCACGAAGACACGAAGACGCAAAGAAGCACAAAGAAATAATTTCCTGATCGGTTCTTACTTTTTATGAAAGAGATAGAAGCTGTCATATTCAGTTTAATAAATACTTTCCGGATGATTAGTTGACCCGACAATTGAAGCTACATCAACTTTCTGAATACCGAGTTTTTCGCACCAATGTTCAAATCGGTTATAAATATTATCAAGCGTATTTCTTTGTTCAGGTGTTAGTTTGTTAGCAACGGCACGACTAATGGTTCTTATTGGCAAGCCCCGCTTTTGTAAAAAATATTTTGCACTCATGGGGTAAGCAATATGAATAAGTGGATCAACTTTTGTTAACTCTTCCTGTAACCATTTCACTTCTTCCTGCTTATCAGGATTCGTTGCATTGTTCACCATCCACACCATTACTTCCGGGTAAAAATTACCTGAGATGGATGACATGCCTTTCGCTCCCTGTTGCAGACTGAATGATGCATTCGGCGTGTGTGCATCATAAAACTCCATACTGTTATTCATCTCTTTCAATATGTCAAGTTTCGCCTGTACATTTTCATGTGTAATGGATGTATCCTTATGATAAGTTAAACGATTTGCCGAAAGTAATTGCCGGAAGACATCTGGACTGGTGATTCGTTTGTAAGGTGCCGGGCATTCATACATACCCAATGGAATATTACCTGTTGCCTGGAACAGTTGCTCAAAATTTCGGAGCAACACATCATCACTATCTTCTTCTTTTGCAAAGTGCCCCGTGATCATGATCGCAGCATCAATACCCGTATCATAAATTTTACGAATAAAAAGCGCTTTGTCTGCAATGGTGAGTCCAAACGAACCCGTTGCAACAACAGGCACACGCCCCCTCACCTGTTTTACAATATGTGCTGTTAAATTCAAACGCTCATTTTCTGTAATGCTGAACATTTCGCTGCTGAGACAGTTGGCGAAGAAACCTTTTACACCGGTAGCTAAGTAAAATTCGATCAATGTAGTTACCACATCCAGGTCAACCTCTGCTTTGAGATCGTATGGAGTGATCATAACGGGAACAAACTTTTTATCAGGCATAACAACCATTTTTTAAGTGCATAAATGTGCAATCATTCAAATCTTTATAAAATGCTGCATTTAACTATTCTGCTGTACAATTTTACTGTTTTGAAGGCCGGAGTTTGGTTATGAGCAAACCTGTGAGGAAAATGCTCAACGTTCCTACCACAATGATCATGTTCTTATGTAATGGATTGCGGAGAAATGCATAATCTCCGTCAAGCCTTCCAGAGAACGTCATCCATAAGATAACAATAATACCAATGATAACGGCCGTTATTGCTGCAGCATTTTTTGCCTGACGGCTGATGAGCCCCAACAAAAACAAACCCAGCATACCACCTGCAAAAATGCCGCTCAGTTCCCACCAGATATCTAATAAACTTTTGGCACCAATCATAGCTAATCCTGTACACAAACCAATTACACCAAAAGCAATCGTTGATACATGCAGCAAGTACAACTTTCGTTTATCTGTGATATCCGGTTTAATATATTTCTGGTAAATATCAACGGTGAATACTGTTGCTGATGCATTCATATTGCTGCTGATGGTGCTCATGGCTGCAGATAATAATGCCGATACAATCAACCCAACCAAACCGGTTGGAATATTGTTCACCATAAAAAATGGCAACACTTTATCACCATAATCAGCGGCGGTTAAAGAAGCAGCGAGTTGTTTTGCTTCCGCTGATGTTGCAGCTACGCCTAAACGTTCAGCTGCTACCTGTAATTTCACAGGATCAATTAATCCCGGTTGTGTTTGATAAAATGCATACAAGGCTGTGCCGATCACAAAAAATAAAAATGAAGCCGGCACATAGATCCATACACAAAGCCAAACTGATTTACTTGCCTGCCTTGATGTTTGTGCAGTATGATAACGTTGAATATAATTCTGATCCATTCCGAAATTGTTCAGGTTGATGAAGAAGCCATAAAACAGCACCACCCAAAAAGTTGATTCGGTAAAGTTGGGCGAGAAACTGCCGAGACTTGTTTTATGATCAGTTGTTGCTACATCAATGATCGTTGAGAAGCCACCGGGAATTTCTTTCACCACCAAAAACAAGATCAACAACGCACCCAATGTTTTAATGATGCCTTGTGCTACTTCTGTCCAGATCACTGCTTCAATACCACCGAGCACTGTGTATATAATAATACAGATACCCATCACGATCATGATCGATTGCATACTGAAACCGGTGAGTGCCTGCAGGCTTAATGCAATGCCAAAAAAAATAGAACCCATGCGTGCAAACTGTGTGAGCAAGAAACAAATCACCGTATATGTTCTTGCCCATGGACCGAAACGTTTTTCTAAATGAGTGTAGGCAGATATCTCTCCCGTGTTGCGATAGAACGGAACAAAATATTTTGATGCCAGCCATGCAGCCAATGGCATGGAAATACTGAACACAAATGCATTCCAGTTACTGCCAAATGCTTTGCCCGGCACACCTAAAAAAGTATTGCTGCTTAAAAATGTAGCGTAGATGGAAAGACCAATGGCCCAGCCCGGAATTTTTCCCGATGCTTTGGTGAACTGATCGCTGTTTTTATTCTTACGTGAAAAATACATGCCGATGCCAATCATGGCAAGCATGTACACGGCAATCACCGCAAGATCAATAAATGGCAAATTGTGCATCGTTAAACCTCCCCAAACCCCTCCTAAAAGAGGGGCTTTAAACCAACATTAGTAATAAAATCATCCTATACAATTCATTCAACTATTGTTCAAATTTGATCTTTGAAAAGCAAGGGCTGTGCTTTGCAATTCCCCCTTCAGGGGGTGGAGAGGGTTAATCATCCGTTGTTTTTCCTATTGTCTCTTTCGCTCCCGGCCATTGCCTATTCACAATTTCTTTCAACTCCAGTTTATTCGGATCAACCACTACATGTTTGATCTTTTCTCTTCGCCATGTATATACAATATGCACTAGTCCATCTTTTGTTTGTATCACTGATGGATAAGAATACTGGCTGATGGGCGAATCTTCCAGCACCAATGCTGCACTCCACACCTTACCATCTTTGCTGATAGCAACATTCAACGGTGTACGTGGACCTTTGCCGTTTACCCAAGATGAATTCGGAAGATTATGATTGTACACCAACAACTGGCGGCCATCTTTCAATGTTACAGCATCTGTTCCGGAATTATTATTCGGCAATGCTGATGCTTTCATCTCACTCCATGTTTTACCACCATCGCTGCTCCAGCTTTCATTCAATGTTGTGTTGCGGCTACGACAAAGAATCTGCAAACGACCATCTGCATATTTTAAAATACTTGGTTGAATGGCTTGTAATATTTTCGGATCGTTGATCGCTTCTGTCTTCGTCCATGTTTTGCCGAAATCTGTTGTGAATTCAATATGCGCTTTCCATCCTGTTTTTTCTGTACTGCTCGGGCAAAGCAACACTCCATTGATGAATTCGGGTTTATTTTTGATGGGCCCTAAAAATCCTTCAGGCAATGCTTCCCTTTCACTCCATGTGTGGCCATTGTCTTTGCTGCGTTTCATCCAGCCTGTCCAGCCTGCAACATTTGGCCCTATTTTGTAAAACAACAACAACTCCCCATTAGGAGCATAAAACAAAACAGGATTATAAGTTGGGTAACGTAATGTGTCATTCATCACACCGTCTGCTACTTTTACTGGTTCAGTCCATTTGCCGTTTTTAAAATGACTTGCCCAGATGCACACATCTTTATAACCTTCTTTTGTTCCCCCAAACCAGGAAGCAATTAAACCTTCCGGCGTTTCTGCAATAGTAGCCGCATGACTTTCAGGAAAACTTGCACGATCGAAAATGAATTCATCTTTTACAATTCCTTTTCTCCATTTCTTATTTCGGATGAATGTATAGTTGCCCGATGGCACTTCAAGAATTACTGCACCATCATCTTCTTTCATGAATTTGATATCTTTATTGTTTGAAACAGCTAATCCGCTTTCAGTAATTTCGTCTGCACTGTTCGCAGGAATATAAATAGTAGCAGATGTATTTGCAGGAACGCTGATCTTCCATTCAAACTTGTCAATGGAGTTTTTCCACTCGCTTTTAATCAGGCCATGAAAACTGTTGTACGATGCTTTTACAAAATCCAAACCTGCTGGTATGGTTGGTTTCATAATGATCTTCTTAAATGCCACATCTGTTTTATTACTGCGGATGCCTGCAAGATTTTCATAGAACCAAGTAAGCAGATCACCGAGCAGCATTACATGATTCTGGCTGTTCATACCCGGATCAGCTGTGTTACCATTCCATAATTCCCAAATGGTAGTTGCACCATTCTCTGCCATATAACCCCAACTGGGATAGGTTTTGTTTGATGCCATGATATACGCCATATCTGCATAACCATACTCTGTTAAACCACGCATGATCCATTGCGAACCGATTAAACCAGTGCTGATATGACCATGACTTTCGACATGAATCTTTTGCCTGATCTTTTCAAACACAGGTGCTCTTAACGAATCAGGACAAATACCAAAATACAACGGAAGCAGGTTTGCTGTAACTGTATTGTTGCTGTATTGCTTCAATTTCGGATTGTAAAATGTTTGCTGAAATGCAGTGCCGATACTATCACTCAACAAACTGTAATAATTTGCGTCAGCTTTATTGTTGGTGAGATTTGCAAACCTCTGCATATATGAAAGCAATTTGTAATAGTAAGCAGTTGCAATCAATTTACCATCGGTTAAGCGATTGGAATCTTTTGCATGAATAAGTTCTAAACTTTCTGGCGGTACACACCAATCACCATATTTATCACGGGTGATGATATAGTTCTTCATGTACTTGCCCTTCATGTACATCATCCACTTTTTCATTGATGGATAATGTTTCTGAATTGGCGTAACATCACCAAACTGGTTGTATAAATTATTGCTGATGAAAATATACGCAGCAGGCCAGGTAACATCATCGCTGTAATAATTCCAGAAGGCAGGTGCTACATCAGGAATACTTCCGTCTTCCGTTTGACTGTCTTCAATATCCTGCATCCACTTTGCATATAGCGTTGCATTGTTGAACACATAACTTTCTCCCTGCGAACCAACTGTACGATCGCCTAACCATGGTTGACGTTCGTTGCGCTGCGGACAATCAACCGGCATGCCTTTGTAATTCGATGCAATGCCCCACCATGCGTTCTTATAAATTTTATTGAGTGTTGTATTCGTTGTTTCAAATGAGCCGGTTGTTTCCAATGCATCAAACACCAGCTTCCCTACGAACTGATTAATAGTTGGTATACCGGGAAAAGTTGACACTTCAACATAACGGAAACCGTTGTACACAAAAGAAGGTTGCCAGCTTTCATTACCTGTTCCTTTCAAGGTATAAATATTCGTCACCTTTGCATCTCTTAAGTTGGCAACAAAAATTTCTCCGTTTGATTGCAAACTCTCAGCAAAACGCAGTGTAACCTTCTCTCCTTTTTTGCCGTTGATATTTTGCAGTTTGATCCACCCTGCAAAATTCTGTCCCATATCAAGGATATATTTTCCGCTGGCAGTTTTCTTGATAGAAACAGGTTTGATGGTTTTCATCACTTTCATCGGTTCACTCATTTGTGCAACCATCTTACCGGTTGGTGCTTCTACCAATTCAGGCTGCATCCATTTGTTATCATTGAAGCCAGCATTTGTCCAGCCGATAAATTCTTTGCGTGCATCATACTCTTCACCATCGTATTCATTGTTGCTGCGGATGGGGCCATCCACATTCAGCTTCCAGCTTTCATCACTCACAACTGTTTTCTTTGAACCATCAGCATATTCAATTTTCAGCTGCAATAACAGTTTCGGAAAACCAAATGTGTTATGCTTATGCGTTTTGTAATTCTGACGCATAGTAAAAAAACGTCCGTTGCCCAACACAGTTGCAATAGCATTGTTCCCTGCTTTGATTTGTTTGGTAACATCATGCGTATTATAGAAATAAGTCTTGCGATAATCAGTTGGGTTAGGTGCTAATACCTGATCGCCGATCTTTTTACCATTGATGTACAGTTCGTACATACCCAAACCGGAAATATAAACTGTTGCACGTCTTACTGCTGCTGCACTCTGAAATTCTTTGCGCAGGTATCTTGCACTTAACCTGCTCCATTGTGTAACACTGTCCCATGCAGATGCTTTATCGTAACCGATCCATTTTGCACTCCATTGTTCTTTAGCTAAAGCTGTTGAGAAGAACGCTGTTTGTGTTGATTGCGCCTGCCCTTTATTTGTTTGGACAATTACTTTCCAGAAATATTTCTTGCCCGGTTGCAATGCAGCGCCATTGTATTGCACATGGAGTGATTGATTGCTGCTGATTTTGCCACTGTTCCAAATATCGCCTTTGTTCTGTTGCAGATTTTGTGCACTGCTGCTCACCAGTATTTGATAGCTTGTTTGCACAACATTGCGAAGATTGCTTTGCAATTGCCAGCTGAGTCGTGGTTGCTTTACATCAATACCTTGAGGATTTACCAGCATTTCGCAACGGAGATTACTCACTGTTACCTGTGCAGCTAATTGCTGAATAGAAATAAGCAGAACAAATATGGTTAATATTCTTTTCATTGTTATTGTGCAGAGAAGTTAAAGTATAAGTTGATATGTAAAGCCCGTGCCGGATCTTTCTCGTAGTCGTAAAAAATATTCTTGCTGCCCATGGGGCCCGTTGTTTCGTTGCGTTGTGTTTTACTGCCGATGCTGCTGATGCCTTGCATGAACGAAATATCACCGCCCGGGAACAGCGGTTCGTAATTATGCCACTGATCAGTTTTCCATGCAGGTGTAAACAGTCGCAGGAATAATCCTTCATTTTCTGTTACAACTGTAAAACGATTTGTTTTGGTGAAGAAGTAACCACCATAAAAATTCGAATGATAACCTTTGAACTCAGGATAGATCCAAGGAGCTTCACCTGTTTCTGTGTTGTTGTAAGTTTTACTCCACACACCGAATTGATTTCCTTTCAAACGGTTTTTCCAAACTCTATAAGGACCATCGCCCATATAAGTTACCGATTGTATTTCTTTTTCGGGGAATGAAAAATTAATACCTGCGAAGTTGGTGAAGTAAGCAGCAGGGAAATAATTCACCTGCAACTGCACCCAACCCGAAGGATAGATCGTCCACTTGAGTGTGTTATAACTTTCTTTCTGATTGAATGTTGATTCAATGATGACGTTGTTCCCTTCCTTGTATTGCTTAAGTCCTTTGAAATTATTCACACCTTCTTGTAAAACGGGGCCATTGTTAAAAGGCAGCACTCCTTTTGAATTTTTCACCGAAACAAGTTGGCCATTAAATTGATTAAATGCCAATTGCACATCCTTCACATTAACATAGAATAATGTAGTATCAGCAATGGGAGTTTCAATTTTGTTATTGCCTCCTTTTACAATCATTTTTGCTCCGATTGTTTTCGGACTATTGATCGCAAAACTCCAGGTAAACAATTCTTTCTGATAACGGTCTTTCACTGTTACATACAGCACATCATAATTTTTCCAGTCGGCTGGTAATGGAATTTTCACAGAGCCTTTTGCGCCGGGCAGAATATTGGGTGCTGTTGCTTTGCCTTCTGTTTCTTTTGAAATGTTAATATCAAAACGTTTCAGCTTCCAGCTGAAACTGCATTCTTTTGTATTGGTAAAATGATAACGGTTCTCAATGTTGAGCTTTCTATCAAAACCCTCTGCAATTTCTCTCCGTTCAAAATACACCGGGCTCCACACTTCTTTAATCGTGTAAAAGCTTGCTTCTTTTTCGTGGTGCGGACCAACAATACCATCAGCTGCACGATGCTTGTCTGTATCAAGTGAATCGTTTTTGTCTTTTCGAACAACTGCATTATCTGCAAAATCCCAAAGAAAACCACCTGCACTTAACGGGTTGTGCCACATTTTTTCCCAGTAGTCTTCAATGCCGGCACCATGACCACCATCAAACTGTCCGTGTAAAAATTCAGTCGGCATCACAATCTCTTTGCCGTTTTCATAATTGCCGATGCCGTAATTGTATTCACGGTAATGCTGCGTATCAAAACCACCAAACAATTGCCAGGGATGAACCACAGGGCGTTGCTGAATGTCAAACTCAGTAAAGTATTTATCTAGTGATAAGTTATGTCCGCCTTCATTTCCGTTTGCCCAAAAGATAATAGATGGGTGATTGACATCATGATCGATCATTTCTTTCAACAGCTTCTTCCCAATCAGTTCATCATAGTTGCCATGCCATCCTGCAAGTTCATCCATCACAAACAAACCAAGCGAATCACACACATCTAAGAAATGCTCATCGGGTGGATAATGACTCATCCGCACTGCATTCATATTCATTTCTTTCATGAGCAACACATCTTCAATACTGATCTGCTTGCTAGTTGTTCTTCCTGTCTCCGGACGAAATGCATGACGGTTCACCCCTTTCATTTTCACTTTCACACCGTTTACATAAATGCCATCACGTTGTTTTACTTCTACTGTGCGGAAACCGAATTTATTAGAAACAATATGAGACAACTTGCCGTTATAATAAATTGAAAACTCAGCTTTATACAAATCAGGATACTCCGGGCTCCATTGCTTTATGTTTTTAATCTTTCTTTTTAGAAAATAAATGCCATTACCAGAACCAACATTAATGGCACGAATTGTATCTACTATTCTGTTTTCAGAATCAAGAATTCTAATATCAGCATAGGCATCAGTCTTTTTATTTGTTATGATAGAACAACTGAATTCTCCATCAGCTTTTGCGTTTATTGCCACCTGTTCAATATGTACAGCAGGCAGTACTTCCAACCAAACCGGGCGAAAGATGCCACCGAAAATCCAGAAGTCTGCTTTGCGTTCTGCTTCATTCACCGATTGATTGGATGAATGTTTGGCTACTGATACCTCAAGCAAATTTTCCTTGCCATATTTCAAAAGTTTGGAAACATCATATTTGAATGCATAGAAAGCCCCTTGATGCACTTCACCT
>JAKFDY010000541.1:0-9843 GCA_036675885.1 Lacibacter sp.
AATATACATCTAAAATACGCATCGGTCAAAACATCAGTTTTTCAACTGAAGGAAGCACCCGCAAGTTCATTGCAAAAGTGTATGCAACAGAATCAACCGTAAGTGAAACCACACGTGGTTTAAATGTGCGATGCATGGTACAGCAAAATGATGCTGCATTAGTACCCGGGTCTTTTGCAAAAGTAGATATGGACTTTGCAAGAAATGATAATGCCATCCTTGTTCCATCGCAAGCAATTTTGCCACAGGCAAGAGGTAAAAAACTGATCTTATACAGAGATGGTGTTGCCAAATTTGTTGATGTACAAACAGGTATTCGTGATTCTGCCAATGTAGAAATTACAGACGGCGTTGTTCCCGGTGATACCATTATTACAACCGGACTGCTCGGTTTAAAACCTGAGGCAAAAGTTAAACTCTCTAAAGTTCAATAATAACGTATGACTATTTCCGAACTGAGTTTGAAACGACCCGTGCTGGCTATTGTGATGAATATCATGATCGTGTTGTTTGGTGTTATCGGGTTTCGTTTCTTAGGTATTCGTGATTATCCTGCTATTGATCCTCCCAATATCAGCGTACGTACTTCATACCCCGGTGCTAATGCAGATGTAATTGAATCGCAGATTACCGAGCCTTTGGAAAAATCGATCAACGGTATTGCAGGTGTAAAGAATATTACCAGCAGCAGCAGCCAGGGTAACAGCAATATTAATGTAGAGTTTGAATTGGGTTTTAACCTGGAAGAAGCAGCAAATGATGTGCGTGATAAAGTATCACAAACAGTCCGTTCTCTTCCTGCCGATCTTGATGCGCCACCTGTTGTTACAAAAGCAGATGCCAGCAGCGATCCTATTCTCGCCATGAGCATCCAAAGTGAGAGTCGTAACCCATTGCAGGTAACAGAATTTGCAACAAACAATCTGCTTGAACGTATTCAAACAATTCCCGGCGTTAGTACAGTAAATATCTGGGGCGAAAAAAGATACGCTATGCGTGTGTGGTTTGAATCCGAAAAATTATTAGCATATAAGTTAACTGCAAGAGATGTGCAGGCTGCACTTCAACGTGAAAACCTTGAACTGCCTTCCGGTAAAATTTCCGGAAATACCATGGAGTTAACAGTACGCACCTTTGGTCGTTTAAGTACGGAAGAAGATTTCAATAACCTCATTGTTGCAAATATTGAAGGGCGTGATGTTAAATTAAAAGATGTAGGACAGGTTGTACTTGGTCCGGAGAATGAAGAAAGTGGTTTGAAGGAAAGCGGAATACCAATGATAGCCCTGGCAATTGTTCCGCAACCCGGCAGTAACTATGTTGCCATTGCCGATGAGTTTTATAAACGTTACGAACAGATCAAAAAAGACGTACCAGCAGATATAACATTGGATGTTGGTCTCGATCAAACAAAATTTGTGCGTAAATCCATTGCAGAAGTAGAAGAAACACTTGCTCTCTCTTTTGCATTGGTGGTACTCATTATCTTTCTTTTCTTTCGTGACTGGATTGTTGCTATTCGTCCTTTGATTGATATTCCTGTTTCATTGATCGGTGCATTCTTTATTATGTACCTGAGCGGCTTTACCATTAATGTACTTACTCTTCTTGCCATTGTATTGGCAACAGGTCTGGTGGTGGATGATGGTATTGTTGTAACAGAAAATATCTTTAAGAAAATGGAACAAGGCATGGATAAATACAAAGCTGCCCGTGAAGGTTCCAAAGAAATTTATTTTGCGGTTATAGCAACCTCCATCACATTAGCGGTAGTATTTCTTCCCATCATTTTCTTAGAAGGATTTGTGGGCCGTTTGTTCCGTGAGTTTGGTATTGTAGTAGCAGGTGCGGTATTAATTTCTGCATTTGTATCGCTCACCTTAACACCTGTGCTCAACGTTTATCTAACACGCAAAGGCGGTACAAGACATGGTTGGTTCTATCGTGTAACAGAACCATTCTTTACCGGAATGGAAAATGGTTACCATAAATTGCTTATTGGTTTTATGCGTGTAAGATGGGTGGCACTGATTTTAATTATCGCTTGTTTTGGTATAATATGGGTTATTGGAAATTCGCTGCAAAGCGAGCTTGCACCAATGGAAGACCGCAGCCAGTTCCGCTTACAGGTGAGTGCACCCGAAGGCACCAGTTTTGAAGCAATGGATGCCTACATTGATAAACTTAACCAGCTTATATTGGATAGTGTGCCTGAAAATAAGGTACTCATCTCCGTTACTGCTCCGGGCTTTACAGGAGCAGGATCGGTAAATAGTGGGTTTGTTCGTTCATTGCTTGTTGATCCTGATGAGCGGGAACGTTCGCAACAACAGATTGTTGATGTTATTAACCGAAATCTGCCAAAGTATAATGAAGGAAGGGCATTCGCCATCCAGGAACAAACAATTTCAGTAAACCGTCGTGGAGGTTTGCCGGTTCAGTTTGTATTGCAGAATAATAATTTCGATAAACTGAAAGATATGCTGCCTCAGTTTTTGGAAGAGGCGCAAAAGAATCCTGTATTTGCAGGTGTTGATGCTGATCTGAAATTTAATAAACCCGAACTGCGTTTAAATATTGATCGTTTACGTGCAAGTGAGCTTGGTGTGAGTGTAACCGATATTTCAGAACTGATGCAGTTATCGCTGAGTAACAGACGACTTGGTTATTTTATTAAAGATGGTAAACAATACCAGGTAATTGGACAAGTATTACGTAGTAACCGTGATGACCCCACTGATCTGAAAAATCTTTTTGTACGTAACGCAGCCGGGCAAATGATCTCTGTTGATCAATTCGTGAGCTTCGAAGAAGAAACCACACCACCAACGCTTTATCATTTCAACCGTTATAAATCCGCAACCATCAGTGCAGGTTTAGCACCCGGCAAAACCATTGGCGATGGTATTAAAGAAATGGAAGCCATTGCAGATAGGTTGCTCGATGAATCGTTCAACACAGCACTGTCGGGTAACTCAAGAGATTTTGCGGAGAGCAGCGGCAATACATTTTTTGCATTAGGTCTTGCATTAATCTTGATCTTTCTTGTATTGGCTGCACAGTTTGAAAGCTTTGTTGATCCGTTGGTTATTATGTTTACTGTACCATTGGCAATTGCCGGTGCATTATTCTCGTTGTGGTTGTTCGATCAAACGATCAATATCTTCTCTCAAATTGGCATGATCATGTTAATTGGGCTTGTAACCAAAAACGGTATTCT
The DNA here is from genome assembly GCA_036675885.1 of Lacibacter sp. Classification (GTDB taxonomy): domain Bacteria; phylum Bacteroidota; class Bacteroidia; order Chitinophagales; family Chitinophagaceae; genus Lacibacter. The sequence goes on from JAKFDY010000541.1 coordinate 3,221, forward strand.
TATTGTTGAATTTGCAAATCAGAAAAAGCATGCGGGCATGTTAAAAAAACCGGCGGTTATTGAGGCAGCTACGATGCGTTTACGTCCTATCTTAATGACGAGTCTTGCAATGTCACTGGGTGCGTTACCGTTGGCATTGTCGCTGGGGGCAGCATCAACAAGTCGCATTCCCTTAGGTATTGTAATTGTTGGTGGAATTATGTTCTCGTTAGTATTAACACTGTTTGTAATTCCTGCCATGTATTCGTACCTGTCATCCAAAAAAATTAAAGTGCATGAAGAAGAAACTGAAGCTGCTATCACTAAGCTGTCTGATTAATATCCTTGCATTTGCGCAGGAACCATCAAAGCTGAGTGTTGATGATGCTATACGCATGGCCGTTGAAAAAAACTTTGATGTAGAGATCGTAAAGAATGAACAACAGATTGGCGCCATCAATAACAATTGGGGCACCGCCGGTTTGTGGCCTAACATAAATCTCAGTAGCACCATCGGTATTGCTTCTAACAACCTTGAGCAACGTTTATCAAACGGCACAACCATTAAACGTAATGGCGCTGTTCTCCGTAACCTCAACGCAGGTTTTGCAGTAAGTTGGCGCATCTTTGATGGTATGCGGATGTTTGCAAGTAAACGGCGTTTGGAAGAATTAGAAAAAATGGGTGAACTGAGTTTTCGCAGCCAGGTAAACACAACAGTGTTTAATGTAATTGCTGCTTATTATGAAATTGTACAACTCAATCAACAACGAAAAGCATTACAGGCAACGATCAAGTTTTTTGAAGAACGTAAACTGATTGCTGAAAGCAGGTTTACCATTGGCACCGCACCTAAAACAGATTTTCTGCAAGCTGAAGTTGATCTGAATCAACAAAAAGGAAGTTTGTTAGCAGTTGAAAATTATATTCGTGTGGCCAAAGCCAATTTCAATAATTTATTGGCCCGCAAACCGGATACTGTTTTTGAAGTAATGGACGTGATCGAACCAGACGCAACCATTAGCTATGCTGCATTGCAACAAAAAGCAACAACAGATAACTATGATCTGTTACTGGCTCAAAGCAGTTTATCTGTGTTGGTACAACAAAAACGTGAAATCATCTCGCAGCGGTTACCTTCGGTTACACTCAATGGCAACTTCAACTTATCTCAAAGTAAGAACGACGCAGGTTTCACATTATTCAACCGTAACCTCGGGCCAAACGGAAATATTGGTGTAGCTATTCCCATTTTTCAAGGTGGTACTATCAAACGGCAGGAACAGGTAGCAGATATTGGTATCAAAAATCAACAGATCGTAATAGATCGTTTAAAGAACCAGGTGAATACAAGTCTGCTGAATGCATACTACAATTTTCAGAATGCACTCAATTTAGTAAAGCTTGAAAAAAACACATTGGCATTGATTGAAGAAAACAATCTCATTGCGACTGAGCGTTTCCGTAAGCTTGCAATTACTTCTTTGGAATTACGCCAGGTACAGATCGATTATATCAATGGGCAAACACGTTACATCAACTCTCTTTACATGGCGAAGCTTGCTGAGGCTGAGATGAAGTTATTGGCGGGAGATTTGAATAAATTATAGTTTCTTGTTTTTTGTTTATAGTTTTTTGTTGGGGGTTTCCTATTTTTAAGGAAGCTAAATTCAAATTAACATTAAAACTAAATGGCAACTATTCATAAATTTGAGGAGTTGGAAATTTGGCAACTTGCAAAAGACGTCTATGAAATAATCTCTCCTTTATCAAATAAGCTTAAGACAAATAAAGATTTCAGGTTTGTTGAGCAAATAAAATCTTGATCGGGTTCAATTATGGATAATATTGGTGAAGGATTTGAAAGAAGCAGCCGTTTAGAATTCATTAATTCTCTCGGCATTTCAAAAGGTGAAGCGTGTGAATTAAAATCACAACTTTACAGACTCAGCATCGACACATACATTTCCGATAAAGAGTTTCAAGAACTTTACAAAAAAGCAGATACCTTGTGTGCAAAAATCGCAGCTTTTATCAGCTATTTAAACACAACAGAACATAAAGGTTTAAAATTTAAAGACAGACAAAAGTGAAAGAACAAGAAACAAAAAACCAAAAACAAGAAACTGTATTAGTTGGTATTATCATGGGCAGCGACAGCGATCTGCCTGTTATGCAACCTGCAGCTGATATTCTGAAAGAATTTGGTATCGATTATGAATTAACGGTTGTATCAGCTCATCGCACACCTCTTCGTATGGTGGAGTATGCACAAAAAGCGAAAGAAAGAGGATTGAAAGTAATTATTGCAGGTGCAGGTGGTGCCGCACATTTGCCCGGCATGGTTGCCAGTATTACAATTTTACCGGTAATTGGTGTGCCTGTAAAATCATCGAACTCAATTGATGGTTGGGATTCTGTTCTTTCTATTTTACAAATGCCGAATGGTGTACCTGTTGCTACAGTTGCTTTGAATGCTGCAAAGAATGCAGGCATACTTGCTGCTGAGATCATTGGTACATTTGATGAAACAGTTGCTGCGAAGATTGCAACTTATAAATCAACCATGAATGATGAAGTGCTTACCAAGGTTAATAAGTTGAAACAACAGGGATGGGATAATAAGTTTGATTGATCCCAAAACTCTTTTAAACAACACAACAACCATGAAATCACAATTACATTTGCTTGCCTCAGCTTTTGTGCTGAGTATTACGTTTAGCTCCTGCACACTTTTTCGTTTTGCATATTCACCCACCGTGCAACAGATTCCTGCCTTTAAAGAAAAAGGGGAATCAAGAATTACAGCCATTGCTGCCAGCACATTGACAGGTACTGAAAGCAGTTACAGTTTACAAGGTGCTTATGCCGTGAGCAATCACTTTGCATTAACTGCTGCTTGGAATGGTTCTTTGCGTAGTCAGGATGAACTTACAACCGGCAATGGTAGCAGAACAACAAGCACGGAGATTGTAAAATACAATCGGCGCACTGCTGAATTTGGCGCAGGTGTTTTCTACCCTATTTCAAAAAATAAGCAGGTGTTTTTTGAATTATATGGTGGTTATGGCTTTGGCATGAACGATATCTCAGATAATGTTGCTACCAATAGTGGCCCTAATGGTTTTCATAACAGCAAAACCAACAAGTATTATTTTCAACCATCATTAAGTTTTCATCCCGGCAACAATTTTACATTAAGTACCGTACTTCGCTTTACATCTATTGGCTACAATAATATTAAAACCAGCTACGATAATACAGAATTAGAAACGTATAAATTACTGGAGCTTGGTAGGAATCGTTTGTTTTTTGTTGAACCGGCATTGATGACCAGTTTTGGATTCGAAAGCGCACCATGGTTTCGTATCCAGGCACAGTTGAATTTTTCGCTGCTTACAGGTAACACCGATTCACGTACAAGCTATCGCAGTAATTATTTTAGTGTGGGATTCCAGTTCGATCCTACAAAAGCATTCAAACAGAAATAATTAAAAAGACAATACTATAAACTCCTGTTCCAGTGAAAGAGAGTGTTGATACAATGCATCAATAAAGCCACTTCCCTCTTTTGCATAAAAGCTTAGAAAACTTTCTTTACGTTCCTGCAAGCCATTGCCGGGAAAGAGTTGTTGTTTAATGGTTTGTATCTGCCGTTGTTCATCGCTATATTTTCTTTTTTCTGCACGAATGATTTTCTTTTCCAGTTCCTGTAAACGATAAACAGCTTTTGTTTTTAATGCTTCAACATGCTGTAGTAATGTAGGATCAACTGCCGCTGCCTGTTCTTTCAACAATTCGTACAACTCTCCGGCTTTGCTTAAACTGCCATTGAGTTGAATTTTATTTACTGTTGTGCGATGCACATATTGATTAAGCAATGCTTCACTGCTTTTAAAAAATTCTTCAACAGTAAAACCAAGCTTCTCAATCTTATTAATCCATTGCTTTTGTGTTACAAGGAATGAATTTCGTAACACCAACACAGGATAAGGAACATGATGATATGCAAATACATTCTTCAACTCTAACCAATAAGCCAACTCTCCCCCGCCACCAATAAAAGCAATATTGGGAAGAATTGTGTCCTGGTATAATCCACGTAAGATCACATTCGGGCTGAAACGTTCCGGATGTTTTTTTAACTCTTTCAGCATCTCCTCTTTCGTAAACTTAATGGTTGTATTTGCAACAGCGAATCCATCTCCATCTGCTTCTATCCTTTCACGCAGGTCTTCATCAAAATAAAATAAGTTGATCTCTCTGCCTCCTGCCTGTACTTTATAATGTTCATCGAGTTTAGTGATGGTATCGGCTACTTTTTTTGCAGATGAACGATTCAGCAATTCATCTTCAAATACCGGGATCATTTGCTGCTTGAGTTCTTTTGCATCAGCATTAATAACGATCAAACCAAAACGCTCAAACAGAAAATGTACAAATGAAAATGTTGCATCCTGTATCGTTGTTTTCTCTTTGTACGATGCAAGCAATGCATCTACAATTTCTTTACCATGTGGCTCAACCAGTAATTGTCCGCTGATGGCTTGTATGAGTTGTGTGATGTGTTTATCAACAACCATTCGACCAAAAGCCCCGTTCTGTTTAGTAGCCCATTGATATTTTACGCCATTCACCGTAGCATAACTCAGCTCTTCAAAGTCTGCATCTTCGCTACCCATGTAATAAACCGGAACAAAATTGTATTGTGTTAACTCCTGCTTTAAAGTATCGGCCAGTTTAACAGCATGCAGAATTTTATAAATGAAATACAACGGCCCGGTAAATAAGTTGGGCTGATGTGCAGTAGTGATGGTGAATGTATTTTCATTCAGCAACAGATCGATATTGCGGTTAACCGCTGCCGATTCACTTACAGTACTGTATTGTTGTTTTAAATGATCGACCAACACTTTACGGTTGGTCTTAAACACTAATTGTTGTGCAATTGCATGTTTAATACCTTCGAGATTGGGCCTGTGCACATAGAAAGGCTGTAATGCCGCAGCATTATCCAGGTAATCCAATACAATTGATGAAAAAGCAGCCGTGTTACGGTAAGTTATCCGTTGCGATGTACAGTCCATACGTTTTGTAAAATTAGGAACATCCGGACGGTTACACACAACCGTCCGACAAGTTTTCACATTCCTTTATTTAAGCTCGTAGGCTACCACCGAGTTTTTCCAGAAAGTTGGAATATATACGATGCGTTTCGCAGCATCATAACCAATATCAGCTGAGTTGATCTTTTGCTCCCTTCCATCAAGCAGCACCTGTTTGGTTCCATCAGCATTTACATAATAAACAACACCGCCCCAGGTTGATACAATATAATCGTCACCGGTAATATTTTCAATACCATCTGTTCCACCTTCCATTCCCTCAGCCAGTTTTGTGAGTGAACCATCTTTTTCCATGCGATACATACTACCTGCATCAAGCACATACAAGCTGCCCTTGTGTTTCAATATACCATTCGGTCCTTTTAGTTTTGAACTGTCGAGCAGGATCGTTGCTTTACTGTCTTTTACTTCATATACACGTCTAGCACGTGAATCAGTAACATAAACAGTTCCATTTTCATCTGCTGATACATCATTCAAACCGGCAGAACCTTCAATAGCAATTCGTTCAACAATTGTTCCCTTATTCACATCAATCACTATCAGCTCAGTAAGATCGGCAACGTATAATTTATTTTTATACAAACCCATTCCCTTCGGTGCATTCAATCCACTTATCCAATCAACGGCAATGACCTTTCCATCTAATCCCACTTTGCCAATACTACCCTTGCCATCTTTGCCCCAAGGTTCTTTACCATCGATGTTTGCTACATACAACACATTGTTCTTTCCATCAAACAAAACTGATTCAGGTACTTTTAAAATAGTATCTGTTGACCAGAGTTTTACTAATTGATGTTGTGCTGATAAAGAAGTAATACTGATGCTGAATGCAAGCAAAACGAAAAGCTTTTTCATGTGTTGATATTTATTGTTTTTAGCCACATAGTATAAACAATAAAAATTATCATCGCTATTGATTTTAAATTAGCTCGATAATTTTTATGTTTATTTCATGTGCTGTTTTTTAGGTGATGATGTTTACCAATTGCAGCAATTTACGAAAAACGTTCAGGATCGTAGGGTTTTAAATCAACACTTGTTGGTTGTTGATTCGCCAGTTCTGCCACCAGCTTGCCTGTTCCTGCTCCTAAACTCAACCCGATCATGGCATGACCGGTTGCAACGATGGTATTGCTGTTTATTCTGCCAATATAAAATCGAATCGCGTTGATTGTAAAACAGATTGAAGAATATGGGGACACTGTTGTCGACCAACCTTCCCGGTCCGTTGCTGAGAACGCAAATGGCGATCTTGCTTCTGCGGTCTATTGCAACCTCACTCCGGTATCCACGCACATATCCACCGTGGTACAACAGGGTGTCATTCTTGAAATTGAGCACGCGCCATCCCAGTGCGTAGTGAGAATCAGATCGACCGAACCACTTGCGAAAGTAGCGGTTCTTTGTTTTTGCTTTCACCACAGGAGTAAATATTTTGTCAAGCGTTCTTTCGGAAACAAAATCCTGCCGGGAACCCATCATCGCTTTCAACCATTGCGCCATATCGGAAAT
>JAKFDY010000542.1:0-17164 GCA_036675885.1 Lacibacter sp.
GCTGCATTACTCAAACCCCAGGCAGGCAGAATAAAGAAAACAACATTACGTATTGCCACCTGGTACCCGGCGCTTGCTTCAGTACCGCCCGTTACAGATACCAACCATGCCAGCACGATCCAGCTTCCGCTTTGAATAAAGAATTGCAACGTGGCTGGCCACGCTACTTCAAACAATGTTTTAATGATCGGTGCATCCCATTTAAAATGGGGCAACTTCATTTTAATTGATCTGCTGCCGCCAAATAAATGATAGCATTGGTATATAACACCAGCACCACGACCAATTGTTGTTGCAATAGCCGCCCCTTTTAATCCCAGCTCAGGGAAAGGTCCGTAACCATAAATTAACAGCGGACAAAGAATAATATTGAAAATACTGGCGATCCATAAACTACGCATTGCCATTGCGGCATCACCTGCACCACGAAAAATTCCGTTGATAAGGAACAACAATATAATAACAGTAGAACCTCCCATCATGATGCGTGTAAAAGAAGTTCCTTCTTCTACCACAATTGGTGCGGCTCCCATCAGCCGGAGAATATCGGCAGCAAAAATAATTCCCATCACACTAAGCACAACCGCCACCATCATTGAAATAATGATTGCCTGTGCTCCCGCATGTGTGGCAGCTTCCGGATTTTTTTCTCCAATACGCCTGGCTACAACTGCGGTAGCAGCGGTGCTGAGACCAATGGCAATGGTATAAACAAGAGATATAACAGATTCTGTGAGTCCAACTGTAGCAATGGCGTTTTTGCTGTTGGGTAAATGGCTTACAAAATACATATCCACAACTGCAAAAACAGATTCAAAGCCAAGCTCAAGAATCATTGGGATAGCAAGGAGAAACACCGCTTTGCGGATGCTGCCTTGTGTATAATCCTGCTCCTCACCGTTGAGTGATTGTTTAAATGTTTGATAGATATATGATAGCCTGTTACGGTTATTAGTCGTCGTCATGAGAAAGGTTTAATAATATTTAAAATGGAATAACTGAAGTGTTACTTCAGGTAATTGGTGTTTCGGCGTGAGCGTCTTTTATAAAAAGACAAATGGGAGCTTCATATGCGTAGAAATAAGAGCTGCAAAACTAATCTTTTTCTTTTTGAACCAAAAACATGCTTGTTGACCAGTGGAAACTATCCGTGGAAGACGGTATTTTAAACGGTTGGCAGGGTTTTTCATTGCACGATGTAAAACAAGTTTGTACTTTTAGTATCACAACCATCAAGAAATGAAAAAGATTGTCGTAGCCCTTACCCTTGTTGTATCTTCTGCTGCCGCATGGGCTCAGCCAGCACGTATTCCGGTGAATGACCTCAATACAGGCACTAACAACAAACCAAACACCAATACAACAAACTCTCCCAATACAACTACTACAACCAGCAGCGAGTTAAAAAAGTATAGCGATCCGCAAGGTCGTTATACAATTGGTTATCCAGGCGACTGGGAATTTGATAATAAAACAACGGGTGCTATTTTAAGACTAAAATCACCGGCAGAGAACGGAGAGGATAAATTCTTCCAGAACCTGAACCTGCAGATCGAAGAAATAAATTCAGGTACTACAATTGATGATTATGTAAAAACGAGTATGGATGCGGTAAAAGATCTGGTAAAAGGCTACCGTGAAGTTTCATCGATGTTCTTTAACCGGAATGGTTCACGTGCTTACCAGATCATTTATAAAGGCAAGTATGGTGAAATGACATATGATCTCCAGATCAAACAATTATTCTGCGTGAACAATGGCAAAGCCTATGTGCTCACTTATATAAGTAAAGAAGGAGAACGTGATGCCTATGAAACAACTGCTAATAAGATCTTCAACTCATTTAAATACTGAGAAAGTTTTTGATACATAAAGAGGGCGGTCGCAAAGTGACTGCCCTCTTTATGTTATAGTTCACCTGTACTAAGATCAAGCCTCTTTTGTATGCATCATTGTTTGCAACTTCTTTGTTAATGCAAACAAGATGAGTGAAGCAACACCTGCCATTATAACGAACAGCACGAAGAAATCGTAAAGTGAGTTAATATCATAACCAAGAATCGATTGAAACTTGTAAGGAATACCTGCGTCATTAAGCTTCGCAATCACTTCTGCTGAAGGTGTAACTGTTTTTGCCAAAATGGGTTGTAAATCGATACCGGCATCAGCAGCCTTTTTAATCTCTGCAATACCCGGAGGATACAATGCGCTTAGCACACCCGCAAGTTTATTCGCAAATGCATTACCTAAAAACCAAACAGCCATCAGCAATGAAGCGTATTTAAAAGGTGCAAGTTTATTTGCAAGCGAAAGGCCGATTGGTGATAAACATAGTTCACCCCATGTATGTAATGCATACATACCTGTTAGCCAGATCATGCTTACTTTAATACCTGCTCCAACATCTTTTACACCGAAGGCGATCCACAAATAACCAATAGCAAGAAGCATTAAACCAATGGCCATTTTGGTTGGGGCCGATGGATCTTTCTTGCCCAGCTTCAACCATAACCATGCAAACACCGGTGCAAAAGCCACCACAAATAAAGAGTTAAGTGATTGGAACCAGCTTGCAGGAACAGTATAAAAACCAAGGTCACGTTGGGTTTGTTCTTCTGCAAAGAAAGTTAACGATGCACCGGCCTGTTCAAATGCACTCCAGAAAAAGATCACAAAGAACACAACGGTGAATAAAACAATTACTCTGTGCTTTTCAAATTTGTTAAGCGTTTTATCGGTCATCACCATTGCAAAAATCAAGATAGCAGAGCCTGCAAGTAAATAAGTGAGATAGCTTACCACTTTCGCATCTATATATAACATGCCGATCGCTAAAGCAGAAAATGCTGCAAGGCCAAGAATTATTGCAATAGGTTTGATCCATAAAGATGGCGAACCCGCAGGAGTTAAACCAAGTACTTGTTTATCGGGGCCAAGAACATATTTTTTATGAAACAACAACTGCACAACCACACTGATCAACATACCAATACCACCTGCTAAAAAAGCCCATTTAAAATCAGCAGGATCGCCAGTGTCGCCTACTAATCCGCATATAAACGGACCAACAGCACCGCCCACATTAATACCCATATAAAAGATGGTGTAAGCCGGATCAATTCTTCGATCATTCTTAGGATACAGCTGGCCAACCAGCGAAGAGATGTTTGGTTTAAAAAAACCATTACCTGCAATCATTAATCCAAGGCCAGAGAAAAACAATAAAGAAGAAAGGTCTGGAGATGATGCATAAGTTGATCCGCAAAAGAAGAGTAAGAATTCACCCAATGCCATTACAATACCACCTGCAATAATGGAACGTTGGTTGCCCCAGTAACGATCTGCAATGTAGCCACCAATTAAAGGTGTGAGATAAACAAGACTGGTGTAACTGCCATACAGGTTAGAAGCAAATACTTTGTCGAACAGAAGGGCTTTGGTCATGAAAAGAACGAGTACGGCACGCATACCGTAATAGTTGAATCGTTCCCACATTTCGGTGCCAAATAAAACCCAAAGGCCTTTCGGATGCCCTTTTTGTGCGGTTGTTTCGCTCATACAATTGGTTTAAGTTTTTAAATCGTGGAGTGCCGAAAGTAAGGAATAAATGGAAACGGCTAATCATCGTTCGCATTCTTGCAGTTTTGATGAAAGGTTTAGGAAGTTGCAGCAGTATGGGCTAATTTCGGGCCTGAAGTAAAATCCGACATGAATATACTACTGCTTGGCTCTGGTGGCCGTGAACATGCCCTCTCCTGGAAATTTGTACAAAGTCCTTTGTGCGATGAATTATATATCGCTCCCGGTAATGCCGGCACTGCCTTGTGCGGTACCAATATTTCTTTACGGGTGGATGGCGATTTTGAAGCGATGGAACAGTTCTGTCGTGACAAACAGATTCATCTCGTGGTGGTAGGACCCGAAGATCCGTTGGTGAAAGGTGTGTATGACCATTTTGAAGAGGCACATAAAAGCAATCCTTTTGCTGAAGGTTGGTTGGGAGTGATCGGCCCTTCAAAATATGCAGCACAGCTCGAAGGAAGTAAGGCTTTTGCCAAAGCTTTTATGGAGCGCCATAATATTCCCACAGCTTCTTACAAAGAATTTACCGACGAAAATTTTGATGAAGGCCGTGAATATCTCATGAACCATGCATTGCCGGTTGTGCTCAAAGCCGACGGTTTGGCTGCAGGTAAGGGTGTGATCATCTGTAATAATCATCTTGAAGCAGTAGCTGAATTTGATATGATGATCAATCAACACAAATTTGGTGATGCAGGTAAGAAAGTAGTGATCGAAGAATTTCTGAATGGTATTGAAGTGAGTGTATTTGTGTTAACCGATGGTAAAAACTATTGCATTTTACCTGAAGCCAAGGATTACAAACGTATCGGCGAAGGCGATACCGGTCTTAATACAGGTGGTATGGGTGCAGTAAGCCCGGTGCCTTTTGCAGACGAAGTGTTTATGCAGAAAGTAAAAGAACGGATCATTGAGCCTACCATCAATGGCTTCAATCAGGAAGCATTTGTGTACAAAGGCTTTGTGTTCATTGGCCTGATTAAAGTAAACAATGAGCCCTATGTAATTGAATATAATTGCCGCATGGGCGACCCTGAAACTGAGGTGGTGATCCCACGACTGAAAAATGATCTTGTTGAAATGCTGGTATTAACTGCAAAAGGGGAAGCAGACCAAATAAAGATTGAAGAAGACCCCCGTTTTGCTGTAACAATGGTAGCGGTAAGCGGCGGGTATCCAGGCGATTATATCAAAGGGTATGAAATTACCGGCCTTGATCAATCAAATGCTGAAACAGTTATTTTTCATTCCGGTACCCTGGCAGAAGAAGGCAAAATTGTGAGCAACGGAGGCAGGGTGCTAACCGTTACTTCTTTCGGAAAAGATGTTGCAGAATCGGTAGCAAGATCAAAGCAGGTGCTTGAAGGTATACGCTTCATGAAAATGTATTACCGCAACGATATCGGTTACGAGTTTATGACAACTAACTGATAAGCATAAACGAAGTTTTTGAAACCCCCGTTTTGTTTTTCCTGCTATTGATGAAATGCTTTGCAGGCAAGGGTTCAACTTGTTTTGAAAAATTTGGCGGGAAAAACACTTACGGGCACGGTTTTAGCGTTGTTATTCCAAATTTTTCACTCAAATTTGCAACCATCGGAATTATAATTTCCAGTAACCAATATGGGACTCTTCAACTTTTTTATTCAGGAAATAGCAATGGACCTGGGTACTGCTAATACCCTCATTATACATAACGATGAAATTGTGGTGAATGAGCCATCCATCGTAGCACTCGATCGTAATAACCCCAAGAATGTGTTAGCGGTGGGTAAGAAGGCTTTGATGATGCATGAAAAGACCCATGAAAGTATCCGCACCGTTCGTCCGTTGAAAGATGGCGTAATTGCCGATTTCAATGCAGCTGAGTTAATGATCCGTGAACTCATCAAATTAGTATTGACAAAAAAACCATTGTTCGCCCCCAAATGGCGGATGATGATCTGTATACCTTCCAGCATCACCGAAGTAGAAAAAAGAGCTGTGCGTGACAGTGCCGAGCAGGCGGGTGCACAGGAAGTATACCTTCTTCACGAACCAATGGCAGCGGCCCTTGGTATTGGTATTGATGTGGAAGAACCGGTTGGTAATATGATTGTTGATATTGGTGGTGGTACTACCGGTATTACTGTAATTGCCCTTGCCGGTATTGTTTGCGACCAAAGTATCCGTATTGCAGGTGATGAATTTACCGCAGATATTATGGAAGCATTACGTCGCTACCACAGTTTACTTATTGGTGAACGCACAGCCGAACAGATCAAAATACAGATCGGTGCTGCTATGAAAGAACTGGATAGTCCACCCGATGATATTCCGGTGAATGGTCGTGATCTTGTAACAGGTATTCCTAAACAGATCATGGTGAGCTACCAGGAAATTGCTGAAGCATTGGACAAAAGCATTTTCAAAATTGAAGAAGCTATCCTGAAAGCACTTGAGATGACTCCTCCTGAGCTGGCTGCCGATATTTACCGTCGTGGTATTTACATCACCGGTGGTGGGGCCTTGCTCCGTGGTTTAGATAAACGTCTCAATCAAAAAATAAAATTACCTGTTCATATTGCTGACGATCCGCTCAAGAGTGTGGTAAGAGGCACAGGTATTGCACTTAAAAATTACAATCGCTACCCGTTTGTGATGCGCAACTGACTGGGACATTCATAAACGGAAGAACCAATTAAAACCCACCTTTCGTGCGGAATCTTTTTGCTTTTATCAGGCGTTTTTCGGTTTTGTTGTTTTTCCTGCTTTTACAGGTGGTGAGCATGTCCCTGCTTTTCAGGTATAATAAATTTCACCAGGCGGCTTATATGGATACCGCTGGCGAAATAACCGGCAGTATTGAAACTCAGTACAGCAAAGTGAGCGGCTACTTCAGTCTTAAAAAAGAAAATGAAGCACTGCGCAAAAGGCTGGCTGAAGTGCAAAACAAACTTGCTGAAAATTTTCAAAGCCCCGATACAACGCAACGGCTCGTTACCGATTCAATTCCTGTAGATACAACCGGCGTTTTGCGTAAGTATCTTTATATGGAAGCGGCAGTTGTAAACAATTCAGTCGCTCAACCCAATAACTATTTCACCATTCATCGTGGCAGTAAACAAGGAGTGCAACCGGGCATGGTGGTAATCACCGCCAGTGGTGTTGCAGGCGTAGTGCTTGATGTAACGGATAATTTTGCAACGGTAATGAGCATGCTCAATAAGCAAAGCAGAATCAGCGCAAGGTTAAAGAAAACAGGCGAGAGTGGCCGTATTGAATGGGATGGAAAAAATCCAAGAATAGTTCAGCTGCGTGATATACCAAAGAGTGTAAAGCTTGCAAAAGGCGATACTGTTCTCACAAGCCAGTACTCCGATTTTCCTTCGGGCATTATGATTGGTGTTATTGAAAAAGTGTTGCTCGAAAAAAGCACCAATAATTATTTTTTACAAGTAACTCCTGCAAACGACTTCAGCAGTTTGCAGAATGTATTTATAGTGGCTAACCTGCAGCGTGAAGAACAACTTGAACTTGAAAAACGCATCAAGCAAAAGAAATGAGCAACCTCGTACGAAATATTATCCGTTTGATCTTATTCACCTTGGTGCAGGTATTTGTACTTAACCAGGTGCCGCCCTTGCATCAGTACATTACACCTTATACTTATTTCCTGTTTATACTCTGGTTGCCGTTTAGTATCAGTCGCAGTAGCTTATTACTGGTGTCATTCATTTGCGGCATCTGCCTCGATTTCTTTACAAAAACACCCGGCTTACATGCCGCAGCCTGTGTATTGATCGGTTACCTGCGTCCTTTCCTTATTAATTTATTGGTGCCGCAACAAGGTGTTGAGTTTAACTATCGTGAGCCTTCTGTTGCAAGTCTTGGGTTTACACAATATGTTACCTATGTATCAGTACTCACACTGTTTCACCATAGTTGGTTGTTTACCATACAGGCATTTCAATTTGGCAATATCTTATACCTTTTATTAAAAACATTGGGCTCAACCGTTGTAAGTTTGTTGTTGATAACAGTAATTGAAATTATCTTTATACGAAAGCAGAAGTTTTTAACCAATACCTGATCCGCAAATTTTTGAAAAACCTTATAAAAGGCCATGGCCGAATTTAATCAATCACGACAAACTACGATCCGTATAATTATTGCAATTGTGTTTGCCATCATTCTTGTACGGTTGATGACATTGCAGTTGTTTACATCCAAATATTCAAAGCTGGCAAATGACCAGGCCATTCTCCGAAAAATTGTTTACCCCAGCCGTGGCATCATTTTCGACCGTAAAGGCAAAGCCATTCTCGATAACACAACAATGTATGATCTGATGGTTACACCATCACAATTAAAAGGAGTAGATACAGCAACGCTTTGCCGCATCCTTGGTATTGATACAGCACAGTTTAAAGAAAGGGTAGTAACAGCTATTATCAAGAACTCACGCAACCGGCCATCTGTATTTGAGCCATTGCTTTCACCGGAAAAATATGCACGGGTAAATGAGAATTTGTTCCGTTTTCAGCCGGCCTTCTTTTTACAGGAGCGTCCGATTCGCACTTATCCTTACAGAGCAGCAGCTCACATACTTGGTTATGTAGGTGAAGTTGATTCGCCAATGCTGAAGCGCTCGAACTTTTTTTACCAGATGGGTGATTTTGCAGGCCGCAGTGGATTGGAAAGTTATTATGAAAAAGTATTGATGGGGCAACGGGGTATTCAATATATCCTGCGTGATAATTTCAACCGGCCTATTGGTAAATATGAGAACGGTGAGTTTGATACTGCTTCTGTTGCAGGTCGCCATCTCAATACTTATATTGATGTGGAAGTACAGCAACTCGCTGAGAAATTGATGCATGGTAAGGTAGGAAGTGTGGTGGCGATTGAACCAAAAACAGGCGGTATCATTGCTATGACATCGGGCCCAACTTATGATCCCAATGAATTAACCGGTTCTGAGTCAAGAAAAAATTTCAGTCGGCTGTTTTTAGATCCTGCATCTCCATTATTGAATCGTGGTATGCAGGGTGTGTATCCTCCGGGTTCAACCTTTAAACCATTAGGTGCATTGGTGGCATTGGATGAAGGATTGATTACACCTGAATTTGGCTACGCTTGTTTTGGACGTTATGGTCCTTGTGGCCGACCGGCCTGCACACACTCAGGCGGTGGACATGCTGCAAACCTGAGTTTATCAATTGCCAACTCTTGTAACTCATACTATGCAGATGTGTTTCGTAAAGCTATTGATAATCCAAAATATAAAGACGTTGAATTGGGATTGATGAAGTGGAAAAATTATATGTCGGGCTTTGGATTAGGTCATCGGTTAGGCATTGATCTGCCGGGTGAATATGCCGGTTATATCCCTGATACTGCACGGTATAACAAAGTGTTCCGAAAAGGTGGTTGGAGTAGTTGTACCATTGCATCGCTTGGTATTGGACAAGGTGAAATACAGGTAACACCTTTGCAAATGGCAAACGCCATGTGTTTGATTGCAAACAGGGGCTGGTATTACACGCCTCACTTTGTAAAAGATATTGATGGTGAAACAGCCGATGATACTTTGCTGAATAAGTACCGGCAAAAGATATCACCTCTGCATATTCCAAACGATTATTACCAGGCTGTAATTGATGGTATGGAAATGGTGGTAACCAATGGTACAGCACGCAATGCTGCTATCGATGGCTTTGCTGTTTGTGCAAAAACCGGAACTGTAGAAAACTATTTCAGGAACAAGAAACAACAGAACCATTCATTCTTTGTGGCTTTTGCACCCAAGGATAATCCGAGGATCGCTATTTGTGTGGTGGTTGAGAATGCAGGCTTTGGCTCAACATGGGCTGCACCAATTGCATCGTTGTTGATGGAAAAATTCCTGACCGATTCTATTGCTGGCGATCATCGCAAGGCTGAGATCGAACGTATCAGTAATGTTGTTATTACGCCTGCAAAGATCAGGTATGAATTGTACCGGAGAGATTCGATCAGACAAATAAAAGATTCTTTGCAACGTACAAAGGAAAGACGCATGCGGCTTGATTCAACAGCAATTGGTCAGTTGCATACTGCACCCTTGTTTCCTGCAAAGCAACCGGCAAAAAAAGAAAAACAAACAAGGCTCATTGCTATTATACCAACAGAGCGATTACAATCATTTAAAGAAGCGAAACAACGTAACAGCTGATGGAGAAACAGGCAGGCATAGGAAAAGGAGTTGATGCTACAACAGTATTGTTGTATTATGCCTTAGTGATGGTGGGTTTTATTGCCATATTCTCTGTTGAGTTCCGCATGGGTGATTCTTTTGTTCAATCATTACTGGAGTTAAAGAAAAACTATTCACGACAGGTGCTGTTCATTGGTATCAGTTCACTGGTGGGCGTGTTTATTTTATTAACAGATAGTAAGTTCTTTACCACCATTGCCAATCTTTTGTACATGGCTGGTATCCTGCTCATGTTATTGACGTTTGTGATCGGTAAAGATATCAGTGGTTCAAAATCGTGGATCGCATTAGGTGGTGGCTTTAATCTTCAACCTGCTGAATTGTGTAAAGTGTTTACTGCATTGGCATTAGCAAAATATTTAAGCAGGCAGGAGACAGAATTTAATAATCTCCGTTCTCATCTCATTGCATTTGCCTTAACACTGGGACCGGCATTATTATCTATTGCACAAAAAGAAACCGGTCTTGCATTGGTATATTTCTCTTTCTTTCTTGTGATGTACAGAGAAGGATTGCCCGCCATGTATTTGATTGTTGGCTTCTCCTTCGTGGTATTGTTTATCTCATCAATTGTGTTATCATTTTGGGTTTATGCAATTGCGCTGGGCCTTATTGCATTGATCATTATTTACTATTTCTGGCGACAGTTTAAGCGTAACCTGTTTTTATTACTCGCTATGATCATTATTTATCTGGTGCTGCTCGGCTTTCACATGTTTGTGAACATTGTTGTATTTGATAAGATCATGAAACCTTACCAGGCTGCACGTGTGTTAAACATGTTTGGCAAGAGTTATGTTCCAAGATCGGCTGAACGTATTGCACAATTTGAAAAGGAGCAGGCGAGTGGTAAGAAAAGGGATTACACCTATAACGTAAAACAATCGAAGATCGCAATTGGCTCCGGCGGATTAGCAGGTAAAGGATTTTTACAAGGTGTTACTACGCAAGGCGATTTTGTTCCGGAACAACATACCGATTTTATTTTCACAGCTATAGCTGAAAGTTTTGGTTTTTGGGGCAGCGCTTTGCTGCTGGGTTTATATTTCTTTCTTCTATATCGCATTATAACGCTGGCTGAACGACAACGGAGCACCTTTTCACGGGTGTATTGTTACAGCGTGGCTGCTATTCTTCTCTTTCATGTAATGATCAATATCAGCATGACAATTGGTTTAATGCCCGTAATCGGGATTACACTACCTTTACTAAGCTATGGTGGATCTTCGCTTGTTACATTCACCATCCTGATCTTTATTATGCTGCGCCTAGATGCAGACCGTAGTATGGTGCTTCGATAAAAAGATCAATGTTTGCCTGCTGTTCTGTTATTGATCACGTTAAATCGTTCGTGTATGAAAAAATATCTCTGCACATTTTACCTCCCCGATTTATTGGAGAATGATTTTTGGGCAATTATACCAAGTCATCGGCAACATATCAATGATCTGATGCGTGAAGAAGTGATCATTACTTATTCTGTAAATGGATTGCGTACCAAAGGCTGGGTGGTATTAAATGCTGAATCTGAAATGGAAGCTGCAGAAATGATCGATAAGTTTCCGATCCGTAAGTTTATCCGTTACGAACTGGATGAACTTTTCATTTTTGACACGATGATCGGCGCACTAAAGCTGGTGATGAATTGATTAAACTTCCTGCCTGTATCTTTGCAACCTGTTAAATGAATTCAGGCAACAGCAGTTGCACTTAAATAATAAGGTACATGCGAATAATTCCACTTTCAGAAGGCAGTTTTACAGTTGACGGTTCCAAGAAATTTATTCCCTTTGATCCTGAAAAGGATCATCTAAAAGATCGCCCCGCAGGTAGTTTGCTGGTTGAAGTGCAGCCATTTGTTGTTATCACAGAAAAAGATATTTTGTTACTTGATACAGGTCTCGGCTTTACCATGCCAGATGGAACTTTGCAGATACATCATAACCTGATGGAGGCTGGCATCAATCCAATGGAAGTAACAAAAGTATTGATGAGCCATTTACACAGAGATCATGCAGGTGCTGTGAGTAAAGAAGATGCCGTATTGCAACAACGTTTTATCAGTTTTCCAAACGCAACATATATTGTAAATAAGCAAGAACTTGAAATTGCGGTGAGCAAATTATCAAAGTCATATGCAATTGATGATGTAAGTATACTGCCTGAATCAGACCACTTACAACTTGTTGAAAGTTCAGGTGTGATCGATGATTATATTCATTACGAATGGACGGGTGGACATAGCCCCTGGCACCAGGCATTCTGGATAAAAGAAAATAACGAAACTGTTTTCTTTGGGGGTGATGTTGCGCCACAGTTGTTCCAGATGAAAACAAAATTTATAACGAAGTATGATTTTGATGGGAAGCTGGCTGCTGATCTTCGTGTTAAGTGGTGGGCGCAAGGCCAGAAAGAAAACTGGAAGTTTTTATTCTATCATGATCTCAAAACACCTGTATTTAGTTTTTAATATAAGCTGTTTTTAACGGCAAAATACACGCTAGAGACTTCATATATTTTTTTCTTTAAAGTCATCAGTAATCCTGTTGTTGCAGCGGAGTTGTCTTAAGTAAAACGCTTACTGGTAATGCCTTTGCTTTTATTGTTGTATTGCGGAAATGCAGTGCTGCAGCGGGTTTCAGGGCAAAAAAATAGGCCAACCCTGAAAAGAGTCGGCCGTTGCTAACCTATGAAAAACACCTATTCGCAAATTTATAACATAACTATCTAAAATTCCAAATTAATTTCTCTTTTGGCGTTGCAACATTGGCTTGTTTGGGCGGTTCTTTAACTGATTCAACAACACTCCACGAAACTCACGTTCGGCCTGGAAAAATTTATTCATTCTGGGCTGTCCTATTACACCAACAAAACGATCACGATATTTTTTCCTTACATCAACGAGTAATTGTTCTCCTTCAACCACGTCTTTATTTGGGTTGTTTCGTTGTGCAAGCATTACCTGGTTTACATCACGTTTATACTCGTTATAAATCGGCCAGAACCTTTGCGCTTCATTTTCTGTTAAGTTGAGCTTACGGCTGATGAATGCAACCTCAAGTGCTTTGATTTTTTCTTGTTGTTTCGGGTCGGGTTGTTCATCCTGTGCATATACCAAGCCAGTAAAGCCGAATGCAAGAATCAACATCATCGTCATTATCTTTTTCATTATATTATCCTCCGGTGTTTTTAATTTATTTGTGTGTTAGTAGTGGTATTTGTCTTTTCGAGTTCTTTCATAAAAGATTCAAGAAATTCTTCATCCATATAATCTGTTTCTTCAGGCAACTTGCTTTGATCAATTGATTCGTTGATCTTCTCGATATCTTTTGTATCGGCTGTTAACTTCAGATAGCTTACAATCGCATCATCACTCAATGCAGCCAATTCGTTATTGAATTGCTTTTGTGTTTTAATAGGATCAACGCCGGCTATTACAAATGCTACTGAAGTTGATTGTTGTTTCAGCACCAGGTTTATTCCAAATGCGATCATGGTGAATACAACAGCTGCTGCAGCATAACGTATCAGCAACTTGCGGCTGAAGATGGAAACAACTTTTGTTTCTTCTTTGATCTGACTGGTTACTGTATCTGCTACTGAATCGAAATATCCCACAGGCACTTCGTACACATTGTTTTTACTGATACCTGCCAACAATGGCGATAATGCAGACAGCTCTTCAGTTGCTGTTTGTTCCTGCTGTGCTTTTACTTTAGCCAGGATTGAATCGCTCAACGTATCGAAATAACCGGCAGGAACCTCCTGCGGCATTTGCTTACCCGCTACCTGCAACAGGGAGTTTTCTTCATGCCCACCTGCCGCAATGCGAGCCATGATCACCGAGCTGAGCGTGTCGAAATAAACCTCCGGCACCTGGTAGGGCACCATGGGGTTGATCTGCGCCACAACCGCACTGATCTGCTCCAATTCATTCGCTATGTCTTTATTTCTTGTCATTTTCTGTTTCTATAGATGTTTATTGAGGCCCTTCGTTTAACGGTTGAGGATAAAATCCTCTATTTTTTTTACTGCATGATGGTAACTGGCTTTCAGGGCACCTTCGCTCGTTTCCAGCACCCGACTCATTTCTTCATACGGCATCTCATCATAATACCGGAGATTGAACACAGCCCGCTGTTTTTCAGGTAGTTGCTGGATGGCCAGTTGCAGTTTCCATTCAAGACGGTTAGCATCAAAATGCTTGTCGGCCTTAATGGTATTGGTGAGGCCTGCTTCTACCTGATCCATTGAAACGGCAGTGCGTTTTTTCCGCTGCTCAAGAAAGGTTAAACTTTCGTTGGTGGCAATGCGGTAAAGCCAGGTATAAAGCTGGGCATCTTCCCGGAAGTTTTCCAACCCGTTCCAGACTTTGATGAACATGTTTTGCAGTACATCGTTGGCATCTTCATGTTCCACCACCATACGGCGGATATGCCAGTAAAGTTTTTCCTGGTATTTTTTGATGATACGGGTGTAAGCCCGCTCTTTTGTGGCAGGTTCATGGAACTGCAGCAGTAATTCCTTGTCGTCTGGTTGTGTCATTGTTGAATAGAGGTTTTCTGGTTTGGATCTTTCTATCAGTCCATAAAAATAGAAAAAGCCACGGGTAAGATGGCTTTTGAGGTAAAAAGTTTAATGGGAGTTGATAGAGTTAATTGCTTTTTCTTAGGTAGGGAGAAAAAAAGAAGCAGTCTTTGGAACAAAAAACTCAGAATAACCTTAGTTTCTATTGAGTGGCATTTGTAGTTGCGACAGGTGCACCGTCTGCTATTTCATCTTTTAATAATGGCAGATTCTGCCTGAAGTGATTGTTAAGGATTATTCGAAATACATTTACCAAACTTGTTGTATCTGTAAATCCATTGTAATTGTTTCCGGGAGTATGAACAGCCAAAAAATTATTGAATTCTGTAAGAAAAAAATCTGCTTTTAGCGCTTGACGCATTCCATGATCACTTGCCAGAATAATTATAGCATCAGGATCTTTTCTAAGTATATCGTCAACAATATCGATCAGTATTGTATTACAGTATAGCAAATAACTTAAATAAGATTTTTTATTGCGTCCCTCGTTAGACTCAACGTAAGCCCTGCCTATATCTTTTAGTTTTCCGGAACTATCCCGTAAATACGGAAAATGAGGCATCATAAAATGAGAATAGATAAAACAGGGGGATTTGGAATTTTCGATATCTTTTTTTGTTTTGGCGATAACTTTTTGATTGTAAAAATCAGTTTTTGCCGGTCCATCTTTTAGAAACAGATGAAGATTGTTTGAAGAAACAGAAGCAACTAAATCATACATAAACACATGGCCAAACGTTTTATCAAGTAGTAACCGTTCCTCTGTAGACAGAAACAATTCTCTTATTGATCCTGATTGAGCATTAGGAAAAAAACTGTTATTAATTACTTTGTAACCATTAGTTCGAAAAAATTGCATTGTTTTATTGCTACTGATTGCCTTTGCAGACATGTTGTAAGCCATTCCGGAAGCCAAATCGTCCTGCGTAAAATTCTTTACATAACTCATATCTAAAAGAGCAAGAATGGAAAGTGAAGTTCGATTATAATTACTTATTGGCTGTGAAGGTATAAAGAAAGATCGCTTAATAAGAGAATCGATAAAGGGCTTGTTGTTGAATCCGAAATGTTTTTTCATTGTATGTGTGCCCTGGTATTCATCCATCACTAACAGGTAAACGTTTGGTTTTTTTTTGATATCAGCTGCAATAAAATTTGTATTATCTGTTGTGACTTTTTTTTCAGGATTAACTATAAAATTGTAACCTGCTTTGCTAATCTCAATAAACATTATCACAATAAACAGATAGTTGAAGTATTGTGTTAATCGCTTTTTTTTCGATTCGCTTGATTTCTTTAAGCAGATAAAAAGCAATAGTGTTAAAAATCCAAGAAAAAGAAAATAATATTTATAAGGCCCTAGTTCAGCAAAAAATGGAAATGATGTAATTGTTTCCTTTATCGGTTTAAAAAAAAGATAATGAACCCCGCACCACAATAAAAAAAGGGAAGCTGCGGCTGGAGAAAGGATTCTTCTTAACGACAAAAGCAGCATTGTAAAACTGAAACAAATAATGAGAAGAAGAAGAATGCAGCGATATAAAGGAATGAAGCCCCAGAATTTATTAACTGAGTCAAGAATAAAATAGACAGGAAGAGAAATGAGAAATGAGTGACTAAGCAGTTCTTTTTTTAAATTATTCTGTCCAGAAACTTGTATAGCCATTCAATATGAAATTTCAATTGCAATATATTGAATGATATCAGGATTGTGGGCAGAAACATTTCTTAAATTGTTGATTACAATTATCAACTTGTGTAGCTTATGAATTTACATACTTTACGTTAAGAACGTTGAGGTAAAAAGTTTAATCAGGAAGCAAGAGATAATTCCTATTGAACCAACATATATCGAATAAAGTTCTTTCCCCCTTTTTTCTCAGAATAGGCAATTAATGCTTTGTTCGATGGCAGTGCAGTAATAATCGGGTAGCTGGCATTGGAACTGTCTATTGTAAGAAAGGTTTTACCAATGCTTGTTCCGTTTTCGTTCCGTAATTGCGTGGCAATACGTTTGAATGGTTTGTTATTGAACTGAACAGCTTCATCCCATACCAGCATCAGTTGTCCATTGCTTAATGTAGTGAGTTGCGGATGTGAACCATTCCCGCTCACACTGTCTGCTGTAGAAAAGCTTTGTCCGTTGTTTGATGAGCTGGTAAAATAGCAACCTTTCTTTCCTGCACCGGTGAACCAGGCAAACTGTAAACCGTCTTTGTTTTCGGTCATGGATGGTCCGGTGTGCGGACAACCCTTCAACACCCAATTATCATTGCTGATGCGAACAGGAGTTGTAAAATTTTTTCCATTATCAGTTGAAACAATATGCATCATATCCCTGATGCTGTCGTTGATGATGCCACGATAGATAGCGTGAATACCGCCTTTTGCATCAATGAACAATTGCGTACGGCAACACTGGCAACAAAGCTGGCTGATGCGTTGCTCCTGTTGAAATCCATTAGCACCTGCTGTTCGTGCAAAGTATAAACCTGAACCTTCTTTGGTTGTTGTTTTTCGGTTATCGAGCCAGATGATGGCTGCTTCACCATCGGGCAATAAAGCAACATCGTAATAACGTTGATCGAAGCTGGCTTTATCGGTGGTTAATTGTTTGGCAGCGCTCCATGTTTTGCCTTCATCAAACGATTGACTGTAA
Organism: Lacibacter sp.; assembly: GCA_036675885.1. GTDB lineage: Bacteria > Bacteroidota > Bacteroidia > Chitinophagales > Chitinophagaceae > Lacibacter. Next base: position 17,067 of record JAKFDY010000542.1, read on the forward strand.
AAAACCAAACCTGAATATTTATTCTTTGGATTGGGATTGGCAGCACCCCACAAGGCAATTAATTCACCCGATGGTTTTGCGATGATCTTCGGCAAATT
>JAKFDY010000543.1:0-17151 GCA_036675885.1 Lacibacter sp.
CCCGTGCAGGTTGCGCTCCGTTCGGCTCCGCTACGCTACGCCTCACTTCGCTCCACCTGCACGGGTGGTTAACTCCGCTATACAGTTACTCTAAACTATTTACACAAAGAACTTAATACTACCATAGAAAAGCCTCGCAATATTTTTTTGCGAGGCTTTCTTCTTTAATATCATTCCAATAATTTCTTTCGTGATGGTTATAAATGATCACATCACTTGTGCATCATCACTTACTTCTGTATTTGTTTCAACTGTAGTGTTGGTTTCTTCTGTTTTGTGATGCTTGAAAAAACGTTTCTGAAAAACTAAGATTGTAATAACACCTGTTGAAATAGCTGCGTCGGCAATATTAAAAATAGCCTGGAAGAAAGTGAATGGTTTGCCGCCCCATACAGGAACCCAGCTAGGCATCATCTTATTTTCAATGATAGGGAAGTATAACATATCAACAACATGGCCATGAAGGAACGATGAATAACCTTTACCTGTTGCTTTTGCCAAACCATCATATCCAAAATAACTATCGGTTGCTGCATTATAGATCATGCCTTTATCGAAGATCATCCCGTAGAACAAACTATCGATGAGGTTACCGAGTGCACCGGCGTAAATCAAAGCGGCACAGATAATAAAACCTCTGTGGTATTTTTCTTTTACAATTTTCACCAGGTACCAGGTGCCGAAAATAACAGCGCCTAACCGGAAGAGGGTGAGCGCCATTTTTGCCCATTCGCTGTTGCCCAGTTTCCAGCCATAAGCCATGCCTGCATTTTCAATAAAATACAAACGGAACCAGCGACCCAGAATAAACTTTTCATCCTGGTATTCCATGGTTGTTTTGATCCAGATCTTTAAACCCTGATCTGCAAACAGAATAATGAGAATAATGAATATAACGTAACGAAGTTTCACGAATTCAAATTTTTAGTGGACAAAGATAGAGGAAAGAGAGTGAAGCTGCACGCCGTTCGCTGCTTGCTACTCGCCAGTATATTACCTCGAAAGCTTATTCAGAAACCCCAAGAGCATCTTTTGTTCATCATTAATTTCGCCCAATAGTTCAGTTAATTTATCCTCGTTGCCAAAGTTTAATCGCTGTGCTATTAACAAATGAGTCTCCAATTCGTAAGACGATCCTAAAGAAATTTCAATAAACCTTCCGTAATCTTTTTCACTGGTTCTGCTGCTGCCTTCAGCAATATTGGCGGGGATTGAAACGCCAGCCCTGTTAATTTGTGAGATGATCCCGAATTTTTCTGTTGATGGAAATTCAGTCGTTAATTGAAAGGAATTAACAGCTATGTCCATTCCTTTTTGCCAGATGCGGAGCTCTTTAAAATTTTTCATGTAAGTGTTTTATTTTAAAGTTAGTAATTACGAGCAGCGAGTGGCGTGAGGCGAGCAGCCTTATTCTTCGAAGTAGACCCTTTTTACTCTCTGACTGATGCCTGTCATTAGTTCATAAGCAATGGTCTGGCTTTGTTTGGCAACCTCCACAACAGAAAGTTTGGGGCCGAATACGATCACTTCATCCCCTTCACGCACATCAACAATACCGGTAATATCGAGCATGGTCATATCCATACAAACAGTGCCGATCACAGGTGCAGGCTTGCCGTTTACAAGCATGTAGCCTTTGCCGTTACTGAGGTTGCGTGGATAACCATCTGCATAGCCAATGCGTACCGTGGCAATAGTGGATGGTTGGGTAATGATGCCCCTGCGGTTATACCCAACCGTGTCACCGGGTTGCAGCTGTTTAATTTGTGCGATGGTTGTTTTCAGTTGTAATGCTTCTTCTAAATGCAGTTTACCTGCTGCAGAACTAACGCCGTACATCCCAATACCCAGCCGCACCATATCGTATTGCAGTTGCGGATGACGGATAGTGCCGTGTGAATTATCTAAATGACGAATGAATGTATAATCGAGTATTGATTGCAGAAATGCACAGGCTTCTTCAAATCGTTTCGCTTGTTCTAATGTAAATGCATCTTCAGCAGGGTCTTCACTTGCTGCCAAATGACTGAATACTGATTGAACGGTGAAACTGTTTTTCTTCAACACATCAGCAAGATCAGGTAATTCGTGCTGCATAAAACCTAACCGATGCATGCCCGTATCAATTTTCAAATGCACCGGATAGCTGCTGATCCCTTCTTTTTCAAGAAATGATTCAAATGCATGAAGGATAGAAAAGGAAAATAATTCAGGTTCAAGATTATGATCAATCAATGCATCAAATGTTACGGGCTCAGGATTCATAACCATAATGGGCAACGTAATGCCGGCTTTGCGTAAGGCTACACCTTCATCAGTAAATGCAACAGCCAGGTAATCTGCTTTCATGAACTGTAAGAGGTTGGCAATTTCATAACTGCCACTGCCATACGAAAATGCTTTCACCATCGCCATGATCTTTGTGGATGGCTTTAGTAATTGCTGGTGTGCCCTGATATTCCTTACAATAGCACTTAAGTTGATCTCTAAAACAGTTTGGTGTGTTTTCTGTTCAAGTAATTGAGCAATACGATCCAGCTCAAACACACGTGCTCCTTTAATAAGGATGGTTTCATTTTGAAAGCCAAGTGCAGGCAGTTGTTCTGCCAGCTCTGCTGTTGATGAAAAACTTTGCACTTCAATATCTCCTGCCACAAGTGGCGCCAACAGTTGTTTTGTTTTTTCACCAACAGTGATCAGTCGGTTAATGTTGTGATGCTGAAGCAATGCAGCAATAGAAGCATATGTTTCGGCTTCCTGCTCTTCTGTTAATTGAAAATCGGAAAGTATAATGCTGCGTTTTATATGTTGACCTTGTTGCTGCAACATATTTAACGCAATAGTGAGTGAACTCAGATCGGCACTGTAACTGTCGTTGATGATGGTGGTATTATGTAACCCACTTTTCAATTCAAGTCGCAGGCTAACTGCACGCAATTGGTTGAACTTTTCTTTTATAGCAGCAAATTGAACCTGCAGGTAAAGACAAACCGTTAAACAAGTGATGGCATTCTCAACTGATGCATCATCAGTAAATGGAATGCTGATGCTTTCGTTTAATGATCCGTTTGTAAAATGAATGGTTGTTTCAACTAATTGTTTGTTGATGTTGCTGATCACAACAGTGTTCTCTTTCTGTTCACCCCAACTGAAAATATGTTCTTGCTGAAATGAAAGCGGCAATAATTTTTCTGGTGAACAGATAACAGCTTTTGTGCCGGCAAATAGTTTTTGTTTTTCTACAAGCTTCTCTTGTGCATCAGTAAAGCCATCTGCATGTACTTCGCTGATATTGGTAAGGATACCAATTGTTGGTTGAATGATCTGCTGCAGTGCATCCATTTCACCTTGTTGTGAAATGCCTGCTTCAAAAATGGCCAGCGTATGTTGCGATTGCAATTGCCATACACTTAACGGAACGCCCACCTGCGAGTTATAACTCTTTGGGCTGCGGATGATATTGTAATGATCGCTTAACAATTGATACAGCCATTCTTTTACAATTGTTTTTCCGTTGCTTCCTGTTATACCAATTACAGGTGTAGAAAACTGCTGACGGTGATAGGCAGCTAACTGTTGCAATGCTCTTAATGTATCTGGCACCAGCAATACATTGGCACCAGGTAATGCTTTTACATCAACCTGTTGCTGAACAATGAAATGACGAACACCTTTGTTGTATGTTTCGAAGATGAAATCATGTCCATCTCTTCGTGCAGTTTTTAAAGCAAAGAATAAAGCAGTTGCCGGGTGAATGATGCGCCTGCTGTCGATCAGTAAATGTTCAACATAACCCGTCGTATCTGCTTTTTGCAAATAAGAAGCCTGGAGAATTGCTGCAATACGATCAATGTTGTAATGCGACATAATAACAAAGTTGCAAACTAATCTTTCAAATCAGGTGGTGCATTTTTTTTCTTGTGATACATCGAGTAAAGAATTGAACCACCAATACATGCTACGATTACTACTAATGACATAATCACCTGCGAAGGTTTGTCAACCACTGTGCTGATCAATTCTTCTCCCAACATCTTCAAGCCAATAAACACCAGCACAATAGCAATGCCCTGTTGCAGGAAATCAAATTTGCTTACCGCACCTCTTAACAGGAAGAAGAGCGAACGCAAACCCAGCACAGCAAATACATTTGACGTATAAATTACCAGTGAAGCATGCTCACTCTTGCGGTCAACAATACCCATCACTGCTGGTATTGAATCCAATGCAAATACAATATCAGTTGTTGCAAGCATCACCACTACTACAAACAAGGCGGTGTAAACCGGCTTGCCGTATTGCTTGATCACATATCTGCCATCTCCGTCATCCATTGTAATAGGTAAAAACCTTTTGAGGAAGAGGTACACTTTACTTTCTCTTGGATCATATTCTTCTTCCTGGTTGGTCGTAAACATTTTGAAACCTGTGTATACGAGAAACGCACCAAAGAAATAAAGTATCCAGTGAAACCGGTTTACGAGTTCAACACCAAGCGTAATAAAAATTACACGGAACACAATTGCCATCAACACACCAATCAACAACACACGTGGTATAAAGGGTTCCCTTACTTTAAAGAAACTGAAGATAAGAACAAACACAAAAATGTTATCGATACTCAAACTCCACTCCATCAGGTAGGCACTAACATATTCCAGGGCCGCCTGCTTTCCATCTTCGTACCACATAAATACGCCGAAACCAAGACCAAGTATTACCCAGAAGATTGTTTGTTTTAAGGCCTGCTTTGTTGTAAGCCGGGCCGATTTTTTACTGAGCAAGCCAAGATCGAACACAATTGCAATAAGAAGGACAATACCAAAAACGAGATAAGTAACTTGAGTAGAGGTCATTATTATTAATTCAAAAATAAAAATTGATTAAGCTTTTTTACTGTAAGTACGTTTACGCCATTGCATGTAAGCAAAACCAATAAGCAACACCAGTAACACCGGTACTGCAATATTGATGAGCTGCCACTGCAACCGCTGATCACTCACTTTTTGCGGATTCAGCAAACGCAATGGTACATCTTTATTACGCAATGCCACAATACCGGCATTGCCCGTCATATATTCCAATGTGTTTTGTAAAAACTTTTTGTTGCCGTACGTCTGATCACGAACTCGACTATAGCCCATCGGGAAAGGTTCCTGTTTGGTAAAACTGTTCAGCACTACATCGCCATCACCAATTACTAATTGTTGTGTTGGTGCATCTGTTTTTGTTTTAAACGAACCATATTCTTTGGTAAAGAACTGCCTCATCTCTGCCGATGCACGGTTGCCATAAAAGCTAGTGAATTGCCCTTCGAGAAAAACCGCAACAGGTAGATTCTTCTTGTTATAAAGGCTAACATCTTCGATTGTTTGTAATTCCTGCAAGCTGATAATGGCAGGCGTGCTTACAAATTTTGCATTTTCACTTGAAGTAAGAAGAATGTTCTTGCTGATACCTTCTGCTTTTACTGTATCAAGTGTATTGGTAAACAGGCTTAATACCGGTTCGAGATTTTTTGTGATAGGGTGATTGTTAGTCGCTGTAAGTAAGGGGTAATAATTAAATGGAACATCCACAAGTTGTGGTTGACCACCTGCATTCCCTGCAACTAGCTTACTTAAATCACAATTTGGAGGGAGATTTTGAAGAAGATCACGGTTGATGCGAACCCCATACTTAAACAGCAAATCATCAAGATTCAATCCACGATCATAAGCAAGCGTTTGTGCAACAATTGCAAGACTGTCTTTCTCTGCATGCAGCATATCCAAAAACCACAACACTTTGCCGCCTTGCATAATGTACTGATCGATCTTCATCTTGGTGGAATCAGTAAAGCCAATGGATGGCTTCACGATCATCACAGCTGCAAAATCTTTTGGAATAATGTTGGTCTTATTTGGGTCAATAAGCTGAAAGAGATAATTGGCAGCAAGAGTTTGTACAAGATCGAATACTTCAGGCCCCATTGGTTGTCCGTTGCCCGTTAAATAACCAATGAGTGGTTTTTGTTTGCGTTGAATTTTTTCAATGGCATCGGCAAACTTAAATTCAAGTAATGCTTCTGCATTGCTGATTCTTTTTGCTTCATCGGTAACTAAACTTCCGGTGAGTGGATCACGGCTGTATTCTGTTTTTCCACTGAGCAGATCAACCGAAACTACTTTGTTGCCTTTTTTTACGAGGGCTGAAGGATAGATGACACGCTGTGTTGTAGCTTCTTCTTTTTCCTGCACTTCCAGTGTATAAGGTAAAATGCCGAGGCTCTTTAATGAGTCACTCATCATTTGCTGGATCACTTCATTTTCGAAGTTTGGATTTTTTTGTTTGATGCTGTCAACATTCACTCCATTCATCCGTAATTCATTGATCACTTCGCCAAACATGAAGTTCTTTGCTTCATCGGTAAACATTTCATCAACTGACTTATAATTGATCTGCAATCGACTGCCGCTATACTCCCTCATTTCATTCAGCAGATCATTAGTACTGTTGCGGAGTTTGCGGAACGAAGAACGGAAATCACCTTTCAGAAATACATCAACTGTAATAGCTGTATCAATATTTTTTAATAACGCTTTTGTTTGTGGTGACAGTGAATAACGTTCTTCACTCGTAAGATCCCATCGCAACCGAAGTGAAGCGGATAATACATTGATGAGCACCAATGCCGCCAGCAATAAGAACCAACCGTATTTCGTGGAAAATATTTTCTTCATGGGTGCTTAATTTTTCCGGCCGATGCGTTGGATGGTGATGAATAAAGTGAACAGGGTGATGCTTAAAAAGTAGATCACATCACGGCTATCGATCACGCCTTTTGATAAACTGCGGTAATGAAATTCCATCCCCAGCATTTCAACAATATAATCCAAGCCTGTACCAACGAGTTTACTTAAAGCTGTAAAGCCGCTGTATAACACAAAACAAAAAAATGCACTCAGCAAAAAAGCAACAACAGGATTGCCGGTGAAACTGCTGCAACAAATACCAATGGCCGTAAAAGCGGCGCATAAAAACAACAGTCCAATGTATGAACCAGTGATGCCACCCATATCAAGTGATGTTCCCTCGGCACTCATGGCATTGATGGTGATGAGATAAGTAAGTGTTGGAAGCAAAGCAATTAACACAACCAGCAATGATGCAATGTATTTACCTAAAACGATTTGGCGGGTGGTTAACGGACGGGTAAACAAGATTTCCATGGTGCCTGCCCTCCATTCATCGGGGAAAAGGCGCATGGTGGCTGCCGGTATCAGCAGTAATAAAATGTAGGGAGAAAGATTGAAAAAGTTTTCCAGGGTGGCATAGCCATAATCAAGAATGTTGAAGCTGGAAAACACAAACAGGAATAACCCGTTCAGCAAAAGAAAAAGAATGATGGTGATGTATCCCGTAAGATTGCTGAAAAACTGACGGAATTCTTTTTTGCAAATGGCCCACATAGAGCAGCAAAAATAAAGGAATAAACAGCTCTTGCCGAATCCTGTTTCAAATGAAGTGCAGCAGTTGTAGCTGCAAGATGCACACTTGTAAAGTTTTTATGCAAACCCTTTCAAAATTGCTGTGTTTTTACAATATGAACTATTATCTTAAAAGTTTCCTTTGAAAGGCCGTTACTACCTACCTGTAAGAAGCTAGCTATAAATCACCAAGGTATGACTAAGCCAACTCTATCACTAACACTGCTATCCTGTTTCATCTATTTCAGCACTCAGGCACAGGTTACAGGCGATTTCCAAAGTAAAAATACAGCAGGCAACTGGAGCGATTTTAACTCATGGAATGTTTATAACGGGACATCATGGGCAGCCGCAACATCAGGTCAATTGCCAACTTCGGCAACAGCCGTTTTTGTTCAGAACGGACATACAATTATTGTTGATAATGCAGCTTCTGTATGTAATGATCTTAATGTTTCCAGCGGCGGTACATTTGGCAGACTTGCTTTTGCAGCAACGGGTGTTTTAAATGTAAAAGGCAGCATAACCATTAATAGTTCAACCAGTAATTACTTTTCTCCATGGGTTGCCGGGGGTAAATTGATTTTTTCAGGCTCAGGTAACCAAGCGATTATTGGGTTGACTGTAGGGACAATTTTGGAAGATGTGGAAATTAATAAGTCATCCGGGACTGTTACAATGGCTGGTTTCAATGGATCAATAACTGGTTTCAATGGATCAATAAGTGGAACTCTTACATTAACAGCAGGAACTCTGAATATTGGAGCTAACGGATCCTTAACATTAAACGGCGCATCATTAATTCGTACCGCCGGCTTTCTAGCCGGAACAAATACCAGTGATCTAACTGTTACCGGCACTACGGGTGGAACTGTAATTATTCCCCAATCTGGAAATATTTCATTGCGGAATGTAACCATCAGCGGCACAAGAACCGTTGTTATGAATGGAATAAACGATCTTAATTTAAGTGGGGCATTTACAGTTGGTTCAACAGCAACTTTTGATAACGGAGGAGAAAATCAGATACTGCAAAACTCAGGGGGCAGTGTTATTATTGATGGAAAATTTATTACAAAGGATGTGGAAGGGTTTACAGGTACAAGTGCAGCAATACCGGGAATTACACCCGTGCTCAATACAGGTTGCACCATTGAATTTGGCTTAACGGGAAACCAAATTTTTAATGCACGGTCAGATTATAAGAATATTACATTTTCCTGAAGCGGAAGTAATTTTTTAAGCAGCGGATGTATTCCTGCTGGAACAGTTTATATCACAGACAATGCAATATTGGAAACTCTCAATTTTACGTTTGGTGATATTACCACCAATCTAACAATGGATGGGGGGCGTTTCAGATTGGCAGGTACTGGAACCAAACCCGATATTGCGGGAACCTATAATTTAACCGGAGGGGTAATAGAGTTTTTTGGAGGTACTCCGGCAACCAATCAAACGATCAGAGGCTCAGCAAGCATTTTCTATCACAGTATTGAAATTAACAGTGCTTATGTTGCAAACTCGAATGGAAACATTAACCTTAGTGCCGGTGGATCTTTTACTATTAAAAGCGGGTCTTTGTTTACAATTAATGACGAGTCGATTACCGGGCAAACCGGTACGCAAACAGTAACACTGGAAAACGGGGCTAAGTTTGTTTGTGGCGATGTGGATGGTTTTAGTGGTGGCACAGGTACAACTTCTACATCTATCGGTTCTGATGTTGAGAATATAATTCTGAGCACAGGAAGTACGGTTGAATATTCAAGAGCTACGGCCCAGGTTTTTTCTGCAAGAGCCGATTATAAGAATGTTATTATCAGTGGTGGTGGGGAAAAGATATTGGATGGCCCATCAACAATCTCTGGTGCTTTAACCTTAACCAATGGACTCGTGACCACAACATCGTCGAACCTGCTTACTTTGGATGCAACAGCCAGTTGTCCGGCAGGAGGCAATACTATTTCGTTTGTAAATGGACCAATGAAAAAAACGGGAAACAGCGCATTTGTTTTTCCAATTGGTAAGCCTGAGTTGTCAGGACCTGTCGGTGGCGGCTAACGCTTAATTGGCATTTCTGCTCCTGCACAAATTACAGATGCATTTACAGCTGAATTTATTGTAGGAAGTGCAACTGCTTTGGGGCCTATCGCTGCATCAGCATCTTCAGCGGGGTTAACAAGGGTTAGTCGATGCGAGTATTGGAAGCTTGATCGCACTACAGGTAGCTCATCGGTAAATGTTACACTTTCAAGGAACGCAAGAAGCAACTGCAATGTATCATATGTATCCAGTTTGCCCGACCTGGCAATCGCTCACTTCAACGAGACAGATGGTAAATGGGATGTTTTTGGAGCTGATGCTACAACAGGAGATGCAACAGAAGGAACAATTACCTGGAACAAAATTTCTGTTTTCAGTCCCTTCTCTCTTGCCAGTACTGATTTCCTGGAGAACCTGCTTCCGCTTGATGTTTCAGGTTTTAGCGCTAAGGCACGCAAAACTGATATTGCCAATGACTGGATGGTAAGCAACAATAACGAACAGGATGAATTCATACTGGAGCGTAGCAGGGACGGTATCCGTTTTGAAATCTTAAAAGTGGTGCCCGCCAAAGTGATCCTGTTTACGGCTGCCTATGCCGAAGAAGACAGGCAACCCTTCAACAGCTGGAATTATTATCGGTTAAGGGTTGTAGATAAATCAGGCAAAGAAAGAGTATCACCTGTAGTTAAGGTTTGGTTTGGCCGTGAGCAGCAGATCAGGATCAGTCCAAACCCGGCTTCAGAAAAAATTATGGTCAGCTTTGCCGAACCAAGCAGCATTTTTCAAATTGAGCTTGTCAATATATCCGGCCAGGTGTTGCAACGCATCCAAACCATACAATTCAATAACGAAATCGATATATCTCACTTGCAAGCGGGAATGTATTATCTCCGTATCTCAGGAAAGAACGGGCTTTCCACAAAGAGCTTTATTAAGCAATAAAGACCCGAAACCAACTGCTGAAAAAGTCCCTTCCAGGAGGGGCTTTTGTTTTTTATGCTTTATTTCAAGACAAGAAACAGGAGCGTTAAACTGCAAAACTCTCACCACAACCACAGGTTCTGCTGGCGTTGGGATTGTTGAAGTGAAACCCCTTGCCATTAAGGCCGTCGCTGAAATCCAATGTTGTGTTGTAGAGGTAAAGAAAACTTTTCATGTCAGTCACTACTTTTACCCCGTTATCTTCAAATACCTGATCGTTAGGTTTCGATTCATTATCAAAATCGAGCTTATAACTAAGACCACTGCAGCCTCCGCCAACTACGCTTACACGTAAAAAATAGGAATTGTCGCCGGTTACATTTGCCTGCTGCATCAGGTTCGCCACTTTTTCCTTTGCTTTATCGGTTACAAAAATCATCGTCTTGTTTTTAAAAGATGAGCAATTGACGGGCCAATACCTGCTGGCTGCCGTCTTGTCTGCAAAGTTAGTCAAATTGCAAAACAGGCTGAACTCGGTTTCTTTGTCATGAACGAATAAGGGTTTGTAAATTGCTGCTAATTAATAATCAGCCACATGAATAAAGTTGAGCATATAGGCATCGCTGTAAAAAATTTGGCACTGTCCATTCCATTGTTTGAAAAACTGTTGAATACAACTTGCTATAAAACTGAACTTGTAGAAAGCGAGCAGGTGAAAACCGCTTTCTTTAAACAAGGAGACACAAAAATTGAATTATTGGCAAGTGTGGAAGCAGGCGGGGTGATTTCAAAATTTATTGAGAAAAAGGGAGAAGGAATGCATCACATTGCATTCGATGTAGATGATATTGAAAGTGAGATGAGGCGCTTGCAACAGGAGGGTTTTGTTCTTTTAAATGATTCACCTAAGCAAGGTGCCGACAACAAACTGGTTTGCTTTCTTCATCCCAAATCAACAAACGGGGTATTGATTGAACTATGCCAGGAAAAAAAGTAGCTGCCTTTCAGCAGCTACTTTATATCTGGATGTAAGCTTTACTGTTTAATTACCTGTAGATTTTCTACCACCCTCCCATTTTCAATTAACTGCACCAGATACAATCCTGCTGAGTAAACAGAGAGATCAATTTGTAAACGATTACCGCCGGTTGGGCTAATCATTTTTATTCTTGTTCCTTTTGCATCAATCACCTGTATTGTTTGCCCCGCTTTAAATGATTCTTTACAGTAGAGCTGTGTTATATCTCCAACAGGATTTGGAAACACGCTCAGGTTTTTCCTGATTTGGTTATTAAAGCGAATGATTTCCGAATAGGTAATCTGCCCGTCATTGTCTATTTGTTTCAGACGATAATAGTTATAGCCATTCACTGGTTGCAGATCAAGATGAGAATAAACACTGCGGCTGTTGCTGTTTCCACGAGCCGCAAGTGTACCAATTTCAACCCATGTTTTTTGGTCACCACTACGTTCAATAATGAATGAAGAACTGTTGTTTTCTATCAGTGTTGCCCATTCTAAACGAACGGTGTATGGCTGTTTTTGTTCCGCACGGAAATAATCAAACGCAACAGTTAAAACACCTGGTCCTCTATCTCCCGGTGAAATATAATATGGCCCATTTATATCTGTTTGGCCATCCCATTTTAAATCGCAGCCAAATTTAATTAGATCACTATTGCCATTTGAAGCCTTTATCAAGCCATTTTCAGGACCAACAGGATCGAAAACCTGTATTAGACTATTGAAACCTAGATACAAAGTGCCACTTGCATCAAAATTCAGCGTGCCACAAATAAAAATAGCTATGTTTGGGTTAATTGTAGTTGTAGGGCAACTTACAATCTTTGTATACTGCATATTTTTTACAGTAACAGTTTTTCCTGCGGGAATGCAAACTTTGTCTTCATTAGTCGGAACTCTTTGCGGATCCCAAGTAAGAGGATTATCCCAATCTCCATTATTCACCGCAACAATGGAACAGTTTGTTGGCATTGATGAACAACTGGGCAGTGGTATGTAATACTGTGATTTAGCTGAAATAATTGAGAGTAAGAAAAAAGCAACGAAAATCTGTTTCATGAAAGGAACCATTAATAAATAACGTAAACGGAATAAGTTAACGGTTCGTTTCAGGGGGCTGGATCACTTAAAAGGAGGATGAAATAGGAGAGCGGTAAGTGATAATTCTTAAGGATCTTGGAGGGAAGACCGTAAAAATACTAATGATTCTGACTTATGCAAGTATTCATGAAAGAATTTCTTCCATCTTCATACTACGGGAACCTTTAATAAGGAGGTGCGTGTGCGTAAACTGCTGACTTTTAAACCAATCACGTGCTTCAGCTGATGATTTAAAATTTTCAAAAGAGTGGGAAAGTTTGGTAAAATCGCCTCCAACCAACACCACTTTATGCCAGTTGAATTTCTGGATGAGATCAACAATATATTTGTGCTCGGCAAGACTTGCATCACCTAATTCGGCCATGCCACCCAGCATCAGCACTTTTTTTTCAGCCGGTAGTTTGGCAAAGTTCTCAATAGCCAGTTTCATGCTGCTGGGGTTGGCATTGTATGCATCAAGAATGATTTTATTTGTTCCGAATTCAATCAATTGAGATCGACTGTTGGAGGGTTGATAGGATTCAATGGCTGTTTTGATTTTGTTTGCAGGCACTCCAAAGTGGAGGCCAACACAAACAGCTGCTAATACATTGGGCAGATTATAATCGCCAACAAGATGGGTATTGATCTGGCCGATTTCAGGCCGGTTGGTAATATTTACAACAAGAAAAGGTTCACTGCTGATAAGTTCACCGGTAATTGAAGCATCATGCGTACCATAACTGACTTTCTGCTTAATGCCTTCGCTCATCTCCTTTAAATAATCAAAGTCGTTATTAATAAAAATGGTTCCCTTGGTTTTTCTGATATAGTCATATAACTCTCCTTTACCTTTTTTCACACCTTCAATACCACCGAACCCTTCAAGGTGGGCTTTGCCCACATTATTAATAAGTCCATGTGTGGGTAAAGCATATTCACAATAACCGGCAATTTCTTTTTGATGATTCGCACCCATTTCAATCACGGCGATCTCTGCATCGGCTTTAACTTTCAGAAGTGTAAGCGGAATGCCGATATGATTATTAAGATTGCCTTCCGTTGTATATGTTTTGAAATGAGAGAAAAGTACTGCATGGATCAATTCTTTGGTAGTTGTTTTTCCGTTACTGCCAGTGATGGCAAGAAAAGGAACACTGAATTGCTGACGATGATATTTTGCTAACTGCTGTAATGTGCTCAATACATCTTCAACAACAATTATGCGATCATCAGCACCTGTTACCACCTCATCAACAATTGAATAAGCAGCACCTTTTTCCAGCGCCTGCAATGCAAATTTGTTGCCGTTGAAGTTGTCGCCTTTCAACGCAAAAAACAGATCACCTTCTTTCAGTTTACGTGTATCTGTTTGTACTGATGGGTGTTGGAGAAACAGTTGATAGAGTTCTTCTATACGCATAACTCAAAGATAACAGTATGATTATTTTGTAAGATTTATCCAACCGGATTTCTTTCTGTTAACTACAAAAAGGAACCCCTCCGTTTTTTGGAGGGGTTAAATATCATCAAACGAAAAGATTAATTTCTCTTACGGTTGTTTTGTTTCTTTTTAGCGAACCAGTTACCGGTTTTACGTCCGTTACCTTCCTGGCTGCCATAACGTGTCATTGCACAACGGAAACCGATCATTGAACTTCCCTGATCTTCTTCAAGGAAACGACGTGAACCAGGGCTGAGCCAATAAGCACGATCGTTCCAGCTACCACCTTTATAAACACGGCTTTTATCGCTGATCAAGGTTGTTTTACCGTATCCGTATTGAACATTACTTAATGAGTCTCCATCAAGATAATCAATTGCGTAACCCTTTTGATAGTTACGACGGCCTTTTACTTCTTCATCTGTTTCATCACGGTATTTAATACGGCCCATTGAATCTCTTTCAGCCTTACCAGTGCTGAGATCCATACGCTGGAATTTATTACCACGATAGTAGTTAAAATCATCACCATCGGTTGGGGTCATTGGTCTGTACACATCCGCTACCCACTCACTTACGTTACCAGCCATGTTGTATAAGCCGAAACCGTTAGGGAAGAATGAGTTTATTGGACCTGGAATTACAGCACGGTCGTTCAAACCACCGGCCACACCCATGTTATCACCAGAACCACGTTTGAAGTTTGCCAGGAACTGACCTTGCCAGCTGCTGCGACGTGCATCACGCAAACCATTTACATTCTGAGCCCAGGGATATACCTGTTTATTTGCAGTTAATTCCTCACCACGTTTCTTTTCGCTGCGACGAGGGTTAGGGTTTTGAGCAATTAAACCATAAGCCGCATATTCCCACTCAGCTTCTGTTGGCAGACGGTAATCAGGCAGAATCAAACCTTCTTCGAAGTTGATGTTTGTTGGTACCTGCTTAGTGATAGGGTCTTTATAGTTCTTGATATTCTTTCCGGGAGTTGCCTGGTATTCACCTAACAGGTAAGCTTTGGTATTAAAGTTATCCTGTCCACCACCCTGCATTTGTTTTTGCAGTTCAGCCTTTTTGTTAGTGATACCTTTTTCGTAAAGGATGTTTTCGTTTACACGATCTCCACGCCATAAACAATAATCATACGCCTGTTTCCAGGTTACACCTACTACAGGGTAGAGGTTGTACGACGGATGGCGGAAATAATAATCCACGTAAGGCTCGTTGTAAGCCAATTCGCTGCGCCATACTAATGTATCTGGCAAAGCCTTATTGGTGATTGCTGTGTCCTGGAAAACACGGTCGAGCCAGAACAGGTATTCACGATAGTGAACGTTGGCAACTTCGGTTTCATCCATGTAGAACGAAGCAACCGTTACACGGCGTGGAATATTATTCCAGTCACGCATAACGTCCTCTTCCACAGCGCCCATTGTGAAAGTACCACCTTCCACAAAAACGAGCCCTGGACCGGTTTTCTGCTCTTTTTCTTTTGATACACGGAAACCACTGCCGTTTGGATCATTGTACGTCCAGCCAGTTGAAGTCGATTTCGCCGGTTTCTTCTTAAATAAATTACAAGATGTAATAAGTGTAGCCCCAATTAATAGGATACCTAGATTTTTAATGCGGAAAAGGTTTTTCATCTTTTCGTTCGTTTTGATAGTTAACGAGGAAGGTTCAAAAATATTGTATTGGATTCTTCAGCCCAAATCAAATATAGACCGATGACAAACATAGCTGAATCTTTTCAGATTCTGAAGGAATGAGGCATCGTGTTTTTTAATTTCAGTATTTCTGCTTACCCGACCGTGAAATTACGTTTCAAAGCAGGATCGCTCCCGTTGAAGCAATCAGAGAAAGCATTTTTCATTTATCAATCAGGTATCTTTGGATTCACTGTTTATGCGATACAGCACCCTGTTGATAGCCTGCTTTTTTATTGTTGCCGCTAATGCCCAACGCACTTATCGCAATAATTCTGTATTGGCAACCAGTGAGTGGTACAAGTTGGCAATTAAGCAGCCGGGTGTTTACCGGATCAATATCGCTTTTTTACAATCCTTAGGAATAAATACAACCAATCTGCAAAGTAGCAGTGTGCGTTTGTTTGGCAACGGGGGAGAGATGTTGCCGGAAGATAATGCGGTGATACCTGCTGATGATCTTGTTGAAAATACAATTATGGTGGTTGATGGAGGTGATGGGGTGATCAATGGGGGTGACTATATTCTTTTTTATGCCAACGGCCCCCAGCAATGGGTGAAGGATTCCGCAAATAAGCGGTTCAGGCACAGGAAAAATTTATACGGCAACGAATCCTATTATTTTTTGAATGTTTCAGGCACCGGGCTTAGGGTACAAAACCGAACAGTTGCCGGCACACCTAACCAGACTGTAATTTCCTTTAAAGACAGAATGTTTTATGAGCTTGATACTGTCAATTTTTTAAAGAGTGGTAAAGAATGGTATGGAGAGGAATTCAGTAATACACCAGGTGGCACATTAAACAGAACGTTCAACTTCACGATTCCCAACTTTGTTTCAGGCTCCGTTCAAGTAATTTCAAATGTGGCAGCAAGAAGTAATGGCGTTGCAAGTTCATTTCTTATTAAGGCCAATAATAATAATGTAGCACAACACACAATAAATGCAGTGGGTACCGGCAATTACGATCCCGTTGCTGCAGCACATGAACTTGTGGCATCATTCAATCTTTCACAATCTTCACTTAGTTTGCAATACAGTTACCAACCAACCAGTGTAAATGCTCAGGGCTGGCTTAATTGGTTTGAATTATTTCCACAACGGCAATTAAGCATGTCGGGTGTTGATCAACTGATGTTCAGAGATTGGGAAACAGTGGGCGCCGGCAACGTTGCCGAATTTCGGCTACAGGGTGCCGTAAGCAGTACCTTGGTTTGGGATGTTACTGATCCGCTACGTCCACAAAACATGACAGGCACATTCAGTGGTAATGAATTCAGGTTTGTGAACACGGCTGAACGCTTGCGTGAGTATGTTGCTTTCAACCAGGCAAATTTTTTACAGCCAACTGCGGTTGGTAAAATAAGCAACCAGAATCTGCATGGAGCAGCGGCTCCTAATTATATTATTGTTGCACACCCATCTTTGCTTACTGAAGCTCAGCGATTGGCAACATGG
>JAKFDY010000544.1:0-2343 GCA_036675885.1 Lacibacter sp.
CAATGGAAGCTGCTGGTAATTATTGACAAGCACCAATTCATTTTGTTTGTACGATTGAATAAAATAAGGCTGCTCAGAAAATTGTATTTCTGTAAAACGTTTCAGATTATTAATGGCCGAATCGATCAAATGACCAAGAATTTCTTTTTTTGACCATTTACCCGGAGCAGGTTTCAATATCAATTCATCAGAAGAAAAAGAATAATAACGTTCGGCCAATTCATCAAGATAAACCGCAAGACGCTTCATTGCGTCCTTCACATCAATATCGCCTTGTACAAAACCTTGTTCTTGCCACATATCATCATGAATTAAATCATTTCATAAATCACTGCTGCTCCCTGCCCCACTCCCACGCACATGGTTGCTAAACCATACTTGCTCTTTCTTCTTTTCATTTCGTGCAACAATGTGGTGGAGATGCGTACACCACTGCAACCAAGTGGATGACCGATTGCAATTGCTCCGCCGTTTACATTCACTTTTTGAATATCAAGCCCAAGATCATGAATACAGGCAATGCTTTGCGATGCGAATGCTTCATTCAGTTCGATCAGATCGAGATCACTAACGGTAAGCCCTGCCCGCAGTAATGCTTTCTGGGTTGCCGGTACCGGACCCACTCCCATGATCGATGGATCTACTCCCGCCACTGCCATTGATCTGATTTTCGCCAGCGGCTTCAGGTTATATTTCTTTACCACTTCTTCGCTTGCCAATAACATAGCAGCAGCACCATCATTAATACCGCTTGAATTACCCGCAGTAACAGTTCCGTCGTTTGCAAAAGCAGGTTTTAATTTGGCTAATTGCTCCACGCTTGTTTCTCTTGGATGTTCATCACCTTGTACCAATACTACATGTTTCCCCTGCACTGCTTCAACAGGAACAATTTCATCGGCCCATTTGCCCGCTACTTTCGCTGCTGCATATTTTGCCTGGCTTTGAAATGCAAATTCATCCTGTGCATGGCGTGAAATATTCCACTGCTTCGCAACATTCTCTGCCGTTTCGCCCATACTATATGGATGATACAATTCAGAAAGACGGGAATTTAAAAACCGCCAGCCTAGTGTTGTATCATACAGTTCTGCTTTGCGGCCAAATGCATCAGTTTGCTTCGGCATTACAAAAGGTGCTCTGCTCATACTTTCCACTCCGCCTGCAATCATTAATTCGGCATCGCCGTTTGCAATTGCTCTTGCACTATCCATGATCGCCTGCAAACCACTTGCACACAAACGGTTCACCGTGCTACCGGCAACTGTTACGGGTAATCCGGCAAGAAGAGCGGCCATCCGGGCCACATTGCGATTATCCTCCCCACTTTGATTAGCAGCACCTGCAATCACTTCTTCAATCGCATTTACATCAATGGATGCATTGCGATGCACCAATGCTTTAATGACATGGGCAAGCAAATCATCGGGGCGAACAGTAGCTAATGCGCCGCCATATCTGCCGATGGGTGTGCGGATGCAATCGATAATATAAACTGGGTTCATATAAAGTAGAATTACTGCAAAATAAGGTAGTTAATTCATAGCATCATACATACAATTTAATCACAGAATTCCGTTTCTTCAGAATGAAACTAATTTTCCAGATAGCACTGACTTTTATTTCTTTCGCCGCATATTCACAGCAAATAATCATTGAAAACTCGCAATCCCGGATATTATATGCCGGTGCTGAAAACCCAATTAAAATTCACATGCATGGATATAAATCTAGTGAGCTAAACATCAGTGTAAATCATGGTGAAATTATTAAAAAAGATAACGAAGGAGCTTATACCTGGAAAATCTGCGATGTAAACAACCAATCCCGATCAATACTAAAAATATATAAAGGAAATAAGCTTATTGATTCAATCATTTTCAAATTAAAGGCACTTCCGGATCCAACTATACTTATACCAAGTAACGGGCATAGATCTCATGCCGGTCAAATCGTTTTTAGGGGAATAAGAGCAGAAATAGAAAATTTTAGTATTGAAGGCATTCCTTGTGAAATCATCAGTTATGATTTCGGATTGCTCAAAAAAACTGATTCAATTTTCAAAATAATAAACAACAAAGGAGCCTACTTTGGTAAGAACGCCAAAGACCTTTTTAGCACTGCTGGTTCGGGAGATGAATATTTGGTCAAAAATATCATTGTAAAAGTTGGTTGTCTCCCATACTTTCTAAAAATAGAGAAGGAATATCGCTCTATTTTATATTAATGCCAGTCATTAGTTATTGTACCTTTGCCGCTATGCAAGTAGCGAACGAGCGAAATATCCGCCACTTAAGTCTTGAAGAAATCACGGATTTCTTCGAAAGCATGGGGGAAAAGAAA
>JAKFDY010000545.1:0-2953 GCA_036675885.1 Lacibacter sp.
TACTATCGGGATAGTATTGATAAAACAAATGATAAACGCCTTTGTGGTAAACCATACCGTTGGGATCGTTCATCCATTTTTCTTTTGGTGAAAAATGAAATTGGGGACGATGTGGTTCGCCTTCAACCGATTGACTTTTTGCGTAGAGAATACTTATACAGAAGCATGCAAGTAAAATATTTTTTTTCATGTTCTTTTTTATTCGTGGCGTGAGTTTACCTGAACCAATCTTGTTGTTCATTAATTAAGTTGCCGCAATTTAGCTGCCAGTGTATTTAATGGAATGTCTTTTGAGTAAGTGCTTACTAAGTTCCCGTTTTTATCGTGCAATGCAACAAAAGGTAAATCCAACACTTTGTAATAATTCCGTACAAAAAAAGTTGTGCCTTCTGTACCGGTAATAATATTTGAGTGCTGTTTGGTATTATACTCCTTTTCAAATAAGGTTACACTGTTAAGAGGCAAAAAAGTGATCATTGCTACAGAAGCTTTCCTGAAATTTCCTGCCTGTTTAAACCATTCTTTCATTAGTATATGGCAATGATCACATTCCGGTGAAAAATAAATAACAATTATTGGTTTGCCTTGCGGAAGACTGCTTGCATGAAACAACTTGCCATTAGACAGCGACATACGAAAAGCCGGAACTTTTTGTTGAGCCGAAAGCGTAAATGAATTGATAATAAAAAATACCGGCAAGAATAATTTTCGCATGATCGTATCGTTATTTATTATTCCCGGCGGTTGCAGTATAGTAAACCTTGCTGCAACCACCGGGAATTTTGTTACTGATTAATAACCTGGGTTTTGTTTATACAAACCTTTGGTAAATGTAATTTCCGATTGCGGAATAGGTAAAGATTCATCACGTCCCGCAGTAAACAACGCTGTTGCTAAAAAAGGCCGTCTTGTTTTTTCCACTGCAATGTATTGATTCAACACCTGCGCTGCAATACCCCATCTTACTAAATCAAAAAAGCGGTGACCTTCAGTCGCAAATTCCAAACGTCTTTCCCATTGTAAAGCCTGGCGTGCATAAGCCTGTGTCCAGCCAATGGCGGGATATGGTTTTACATTGTAGATAGATGCAAACGTTCCATTTGCTTTTTTCAATCTTGCTGTACTTGCTGCTGCCCTGTTACGGATGCTGTTGATAATCGGCAAGGCTTTATCGTGCTGACCCAATTCAATATACGCTTCAGCCTGCATCAGCAACACATCATCAAACCGTATTACATCGTAGTTTTTTGCAACACCCATAAACGGACCGTTTTTGAAATAAGAAGAACTTGAAGCAAGTTGCTGATTACGCATGGTGTGAAAATTTCCATACACACCGGGGTCACGCACCCAACTGTTGCTGAACGGTTTGCTGTTATCGTATTTATACACGTGTCCATCAATACCAACTGTATGATCAAGGCGAACATCTACCGATGCAGTACTTAAATCAGCATTACTGTTGTTGAAGTTTGAAAAATTAGGCAACCCGTTTACATCAGTTGTATGTGCATTTACAAGATTCTGGCTTCCTGCATGAAAACCACAGCAACCATATTGCGGAGCACCATGCGGATAGTTTAAACCATCTTCATAATTAAGTCTACCCGAAGTGGTACCATCATTTATTGTAAACTGGATTGCAAATACAGACTCAGGTCCGTTTTCTGTTTCGGGTAAAAAGTTATCGGCAATATCAGTACTTAAACTATACTTACCCGATTCAATAACTGCCTGCGTTAAGGTTACCACCTCCTGCAATCTTGATGTATTGATAGAAGTGACCTGGTGTGTTGCATTCTGTTCATATGCCTGGAACAACCGCAACTTTGCAAGGTATGCCTGGGCTGCATGTTTATTAGCTCTTGCAATTTGTGTTTGAGTTGCAGGAAGATTATCGATTGTATATTGAAAATCGGCAGCAATTTTATTCCACGAATCTTCATTACTTAAATCATTTGATGTTTTCAGGATGTCGGCCTCCGTAGCAGTTTCATCAAAAATCGGAATGTTCTTATACAATAGTTTCATTGTAAAATAACTATGTCCTCTTAAAAATTTCAGCTCAGCCAATCTTGTTTTCTTTTGCGGAAATGAAGCATCCGGAAGTGCATTAACAGCCCTCATTGCCACATTGGCTCTTGAAATGGATTTAAATAAATTCTGCCATGTTCGTGATACAAATGCACCCATGGTTGGTGTAACCAGGTTGTAATGTTCCATTGCGTCAATTTCACCAACATCACCGGTGCCACCACCACCTTTATAGGTATCATCTGAACGTACACTTCCATAAACCCAATTACTGTAAATAGGGCCAATCATATCGCCATTACCAATAGCAGCATAAGCAGCCGTTACTAACCCTTCCGCAGCTTCTGCCGTTGTAAGATCGGTTGATGATAAAACACCGGTTGGCGTATAATCCAACTGCTTTTTGCAGGCACCTAATAAGAGCATGGCTGCTAAACCGATAAAAAATTTATGTTTCATTTTGTGTTTCTTTAATTGTTTAAAATGATGCATTGATACCAAACGTGTAAGTTTTTGGAATAGGTATTGGGTTAATGTCGATTCTTTCAGGGTCTGGGCTTAAATACTTTTTATTTTTAAACCAGAAAACATTTTCGGCCATCAGGTAAAAACGCAACCCGGAAAAAACAGATTTTGGTTTAACACTGTATCCCAATTGTATGTTTCTCACTTTAAAAAAGGAAGTACTTACCATAAAATAATCAGATGTACGTGTTTCGTTATTATTATCCTTTAATGTAAGCGCTGGCACATTGGTATTTGTATGTTGTGGAGTCCAGCTATCAAAAACACCCGGTCCAACATTTTCTCTGCCACGCATGAGATTATTAAAAAGTGTGTACACATCAAACCCAGATCTTCCTGCAACACCAGAACCAAAAAGAGAAAAATCGATTTTTTTGTAATTGGCATCAAACCT
>JAKFDY010000546.1:0-11399 GCA_036675885.1 Lacibacter sp.
TAAGGTAGTGGGCGTTCCCCAAGTTTTACCTGTATCTGCTGATGCAACCAACTTAATATCGTAGGTAAATTTTGCTGTATCACTTTTTTCTAAAAAATGTGCAAGCATATTGCCGGCTGCATCAGAAGATACAACAGGGTAATCGGCCCAGTTTACAAACCAGTTGTTGCCGGAGCTGATTGTAACAGGCGTTGTCCATTGATCATTTACAAGTGTAGAAAATTGAAGAGAAGATTCTTTTCCTTTTTTCTGCACCCATGAAAGATGAACGATCCCTTTTGCATCAGTAAATAAATAAGGTTCTGCACATGAATCAGCAGCAGGAGAGGGTAGTGTTACTAATTCTCCGGTTGTTTTTGTGTCGTTTTTTTTATCTGCACATGATGCAAATACAACAATCAGTGAAAGCACAGTTATTAGTTTATTCATGTTATTTTCCTGCATTAATAATTAAGTCAATATTGTTTTTGCTATCCCATTTTCTGTAACCCATTTCTGAGAAAACAAGTTTTCTGTTTGGGTTGAAAATATAAGTTGTTGGTAAGGCCATAATATTTAAGTGCTCCAGGTTTTCTACTCTTACATAATGAAAATCGTACGACTGCTTTTTTGAAAACGCTTCAATTGCATCCACTTCTTCATTGGATGCAAACAGGAAAACTATATCCTCATCTTTCAATTTAGTCTTTGCTTTTTGAATAGAAGGCATTTCCTGTATGCAGGGGCCGCACCAGGTTGCCCAAAAATTAATAAAGATGGTTTTGCTTTCGTATTGATGAAGGTCAATTGGTTTGCCATCAAGATCGGTGAGTTTCATTTTATCAAACTCAGATGCAACCTGCGTTTTAATCGCTGGCTTGTTTTTGTTGTTGGACGATTCTTTTTCCTTACAGCTTATAAGTGTAACTAAAAAGATGATGGTCAGTTTATATATTATTTTCATTTGTTACTTCTGTATTATTTCACTTTTAATAAACTTGCATTAATAGCCACTACAACTGTACTCACACTCATTAATACCGCCCCAACTGCGGGGCTTAATAAAACACCTGCTTTATATAAAATACCTGCTGCCAACGGCAAGGCTATTACATTATATCCTGTTGCCCAAATTAAATTCTGGATCATTTTCCTGTAGGTAGCTTTCCCGAATAAAATTAAACTTACTACATCTTTCGGATTGCTGTTGACCAAAACAATACCGGATGTTTCTGCTGCAATATCACTGCCGCTGCCTATTGCAATACCAATATCGGCCTGTGCCAATGCCGGAGCATCATTAACACCATCGCCTGTCATAGCAACAAATTCGCCTTTACTCTGCAGTTCCTTTATTTTTTCTAATTTCTGATGTGGTAATACTTCCGCAAAAAAATCATCCATGCCCAATGTTTTACTTACGCTTTCTGCAACTTTTTTATTGTCGCCGGTGAGCAAAATTGATTTAATGTGATTTGATCGTAAGGTGCTGATTGCTTCTGCTGATTCAGGCCGTATTTCATCTGACAAAGCAATATAGCCTGCCAATGTTTGATTGATGATAACAAATACAACAGTCTCCGTATCGCTGGCAGTAAATCCATCAGGCAGCGGAATATTTTTTTCTGTTAAAAAGCCGGGACTTACTACCAATACTCTTTTGCCTTCAACTGTTGCTTCAACTCCTTTTCCTGTAATGGCTTTAAAGTCTTCTGCTGCTGGAACAGTGATGCCTGCCTCTTTTGCTTTTTGTATGATGCCGGTTGCAATCGGATGTTCAGAATTCTGTTCCAATGCAGATGCAAATCGTAATATATCTTTTTCTGTGAAGTTATCATGCAATGAAACAAATTTTGAAACTTCAAATTTTCCAACTGTAAGTGTTCCTGTTTTATCAAAAACAATCGTTGTAATTTTTCTTGCGTTTTCAAATGCTGTTCTGTTTTTGATCAGTAAGCCATGCTTGGCTGATAGTGCTGTTGATTTAGCAACAACTAAGGGAACAGCTAAACCAAGTGCATGCGGGCAGCAAATAACAATTACTGTTACCATTCTTTCAATGGCAAAAGCCAATTCTTTGCCAGACATATACCAAATTGCAAATGTGACAATGCCAGCAACAATTGCAATAATTGTAAGCCACCTTGCGGCTTTATTGGCCAGTAACTGTGTTTTAGATTTCGAGTTTTGTGCATCCTGCACCAGTTTAATTACCTGTGATAAATATGAGTCTTTTGCTCCGTGCAATACAGAAACTTTTATGGCACCATTGCCGTTAATGGAACCTGCGATCACCTTATCGTTTTTTACTTTTCGAACAGGTTTTGATTCACCGGTTAACATTGATTCGTTCAAATAACTTTCACCATCGGTAATGATGCCATCGGCAGCAACTTTCTCTCCGGGCTTGATGAGTATAATATCATTTTCTTTCAGCGTTTCAGTTTTTACGTCCATAATGTGATCTCCATGAACGAGGTGCGCATCATCCGGCATCAGCTGCACCAGTAACTCTAATTCTTTTGATGCACCGGCAATTGATTTCATTTCAATCCAATGACCCAACAGCATAATGAGAATCAGTGTTGCCAGTTCCCAAAAAAAGTCCATGCCTTTTAAGCCGAATACTGTTGCTGCACTGTAGATATATGCTACTGAAATGGCAAAACCTACCAGCGTCATCATACCGGGGCTTTTTGCTTTCATCTCATCAAACCAGCCTTTTAAAAAAGGCCAGCCGCCATAAAAGAAAACAACTGAGGCCAATGCAAACAATATATAGTTTGATCCGGGAAAGCTGAAGTGGATGTTAAGCCAATGCTGAATCATTTCTGATAACAGCATGATAGGAACTGTAAGCAGCAAAACAATATAAAACCGTTTTTTGAAATCTTCAATCATCATGCTGTGATGATCATGGCCTGCATGCCCCATTGGAGGATTATGCTCAGGAGATTGAGATGAATGGCTTTCAGCTTTACCTTTTAAGGGAACTAATGTCATTCCGCATTTGGGACAATTACCCGGTTTATCCTGCACTACTTCAGGATGCATGGGGCAGGTATATTTCAGTTCATGATGTTGATGTTCCATTCTTATATCGTTTATTATTTCTTTTTTTACGGTATTCATAAATAATAAGGCACAGTCCCCCCGCTGTTAAAGGGAATAACCAGTCAACGGGCATTAAAGAGGATGTATGAAAATATAGATTTAAAAGAGGGACATATACAATAAGCAACACACAAATAATTGATAATGCAAAACCAAGCAGCAATTTCCGGTTTGAGAATAAATATTTCCCTAAAGCATTACCATAAGTTCTTGTAGAAAGAGTATTGGCATAATTTCCAAAGATGATGGAAACAAAAGTGACCGTCATTGCTTTTTCATAATGATTAGAAAGATGATGATTGTGAAAATACTCAGCAAGGAAAGCCCCGTAAGCGATAAAACCCTTAATTAAACCATTGAATAAAACATCTTTCATGGTGGTTTTATTCAATATTTTGTCATCCGGGCTTCTTGGAGGGCTCTCCATAATATTTTTTTCAGGCGGATCGTACGTCAGCATCATTAATGGAAACAATTCACCAACCATGTCTATTAATAAAATCTGTATTGCTAAGATAGGAGTGGCAATACCCAGGAAAGCCCCTGCAAAACCAAATAAAACACATGATAATTCTGCTATATTGCATGCAATATTTATTTTGATATTTTTTTGAAGGTTCCAGAAAATAGTTCGCCCTTCTTTTACAGCAACAACTATCGTTGAAAAATTATCATCGAGTAAAATAATATTAGCAGCTTCCTGTGCAACCTTGGAACCACTTAACCCCATGGCGACACCGATATCAGCTCTTTTCAAACTTAAAGTATCATTCACCCCATCGCCGGTAACTGCTACAACCTCTCCTTGTTTTTTCAATAAATCCACTATCCGGAATTTATCATCAGGAGAAACTCTTGAGAAAATAACCGCTCTTTTTGTAAACGAAGAACAAACTTCCGCATCACTCATCTGTTGCAGTGATGTTCCGTTAATCACATCAGGAAATTTGTTGTTCTCATTCATCAAACCAATATTCTTTGCAATGGCTTTTGCTGTTACTTCATTATCCCCTGTTATCATAAACACTTTCATGTGTGCTTTGAAAACAGATTCTATTGCCTCTTTCACTTCTTCATGTGGAGGGTCGAACATGGTAACAAAACCTGCAAAGGTCAAATCCTGTTCGGCATCTTCGATCGTGTAGTCATCTTTGCCGTCTAAATCCCTGTAAGCGATAGCAATAATGCGTAAAGCATTTTCTGCAAAGGCTGCAGACATAGAAAGGATTTCCTGTTTTTGTGTTTCTGCAAATTCTTTTACAATACCATTGGAAATAATTTTTGTTGAAGCTGCCAGCACTGATTCTAAAGAACCTTTTACGAAAGAAATAACTTTGCCTTTATGTGTTCGTATAATAGTTGCCCTTTTACGAAATGAATCAAAGCTGAACGATTTAACCACCGGGTAATCTTTTTGTACTTCCTCCAAACTAAATCCGGCTTTCATTGCCAGCACAGCAAATGATGCTTCGGTAGGGTCGCCAATGCAATACCAGCCTGGGTGATATTTATCAGGTGGATTTATCTTACCTGTAGAAGAAAGGAATCCTGACAGAAAAAAAACTTTCATATCTCCCAATGCTTCTTTTTTTAATAACTGCCCTTTTTGATCAATGATTTCACCCTTAGGTATATACCCCAACCCAGAAACGGAGAATGTCATTCCATTGAAATGACAGCCGGTAATCGTCATTTCATTTTTTGTTATTGTTCCTGTTTTATCAGATGCAATGACTGTAGCTGAACCCAATGTTTGTGCTG
The DNA here is from genome assembly GCA_036675885.1 of Lacibacter sp. Lineage (GTDB taxonomy): Bacteria > Bacteroidota > Bacteroidia > Chitinophagales > Chitinophagaceae > Lacibacter. The sequence goes on from JAKFDY010000546.1 coordinate 4,855, forward strand.
ATGCAATCTTTTTTACAATTGCTTTTCTTTTTGCAAGTCGTCCTGCCGCCAATGCCAATGCCATAGAAATTTGTGCTGGCAAACCTTCCGGAACCATTGCCGCCGCAACGCTGATTGAAAATACCAGCGCCATTGCCATAGAATCGTTCAACAACAAACGGGTGCCGAATAACAAAGCACCGATTACTAATGTGGCATAAGTAAGTTTTTTTGCTACATCTTTTATTTCAGTTTGAATGGGCGCATCGGTTGATTTTATTTTTTGCGAAGACGAACTTATTTTGCCAATTTCAGTAAGCATACCTGTTGCACAAACAATTCCTTTTGTTTCACCTCTTGCAACAGTGGTGCCCATGAAAACACAATTCTTTATTTCTGAAACAGAAATGCTTTGATCGGTAATAAATAAATGGTCTTTAGATGAAGGCAATGATTCACCTGTAAGTATAAATTCATTAGCAGAAAATCCGTTGGATTCAATCAGGCGGATATCAGCAGGAATACCAACACCTTCGGAGAGCAACACAATATCACCCGGCACAAGGTCTTCTGAAAATATTTCTAATGCTTTTCCTTCCCTGATAACGGTACATTTATCAACTACTAATTTTTTAATAGATGCCAGGATGTTTTCTGATTTCCACTCCTGGTAAAAGCCAATCAATCCATTCATCGCCACAATAATCAAAAGTATGAGGCCATCTCTTGGTTGTTTCAGGTAAAAAGATGCCAGCGAAGCAATGATCAGGATAATAATAAGCGGACTGGTAAACTGTCCGAACAGGATTTGATAAACACTTCTTGTATCAGAAGTCTTCAGAATGTTTTTGCCAAACTTTTGCTTTCCTGACTGAATGGCTTTTTCGTCAAGACCATTCTGAACATTACTGTTGAATTGCCTGATGACAGCATCGATATGTTGATTGTAGCATTTCATCAGTCATTAATTCATCAAGGTTGGTTTGTTTAATTAAAGATTTTTCAAAATAAAATCCGCCCGTTCTTCCGGCGGAAGTACAGGAACATGAATGACAGGAAATAGAAGAGTTTCATAAACCTCAGTAATTAATGTATGAATTTCCTTTTGAGCTTTTGCATTTTCACTTCGTGCATAGTCGTTGACCAGCGGAAGAAGGTCAAGAATAAATATTTTTTTATACGACACTTCTTTCAAGGCATTCTCCAGTTTTTCATCTTTCGGAAGATTAAGGAAACGATAATATGCCAGTGCATCAGGAAGTGCCCTGTCCAGAAATATTATTTCATCAGGTGAAAGCCATGCTTCCTGCTCTATTTGCATGTTTAAAATTCTTGTTTGAAATTCCTGTTGATTCTTTCTTATTTCTTCTACTGTCTTTCCGGATATTCTTTGCGTATCAATATAATGCCGTGCATGTTCAATAGTAGTTGTATAGCCTTTGTTGCGCAGCAGTTGAATAGTTGTGGTTTTACCTGAACCGGGGCCACCGGTAATTACATACCAGTTTGTCTTTCTTGCCGGAGTGTTGTTGCTGTTTGCAGATTTCAACAATGTTTTTTTGTCCGCATCAATTTTAATTTTGGCATCACCCAACATTTTTTTTAGACACCAGTTGCAATACCAGTCAGCAAACAGAAACGATATTATTCCGGCAAACCATCCTTTTGGTTTTTCGTAGGAAATAGATAATTCGGCTTGTGACATATTTTCCTTAGGGTAAACCAGCAAATGCATCCTGTACCAGGAATAGATAATCATCTTTGCTTCGCCAACTGTTTCCCAAACTTTTTCTACTCCCTCCACCCATTTCGTTACTTCCACCGTAAAATCCATTTCCATTCCCATCATTGTTCCTGTCCATTGATATTTTGAACCTAAACCAGTGTGCTGTTTTGTAAGAAAATCAAGATGCAATTTGCTTCCCATCATCATGGCAGATGGTTTAGTCATGTGCATGCCGGTAACACCAAGATCATCGATGCAGCTGAACACTTTTTCAGCAGGGGCGTTATAGGTTTCCGTTCTTTTTATTGTTTTCATAAAACAATATTTACATATTCTTCATGTCATGACCTGACATTGGAGTAGTTCCTTTCTTAAAAATAAATTCGCTGTTTAGCAGGTATGCTCCACTAACTACTATAATGTCTCCTATGCTCAATCCCGATTTTATTTCTATCCGGTCTTCGCTTTCCAAACCTGTTTGTACCATCACGCTTTTGAATGTATTTGCAGCTGTTTGTATCCACACGGTTGCGCCTTTCCCATCTCTTATTACAGCGTCAATAGGCAGAGTTAAACTATTCCGTTGCGGACTTTTCAGCAATACATAAGCAGGCATACCGGGTTTAAGTTGATTGCCGGGATTTGGTATTGTTACACGGATGAGATTAATTCTTGTGTCTGGATTTATCTCCGGGTTTACAAATTCAATTCTTCCTTTAATTTCCTTGCCATCAAAATCCGGCAGTTGCACTGTTGCAATACTATTCCTGTTGATGTCTGCCAGTTGCGAAGTATATACCTGTGCCTCAGCCCACAGGCTCGAAAGATCGGCCAGCTTTACAATTGTTCCTCCTTCCATTACATAATCGCCTTCACGTATTTCGAAACTGGTAACATAGCCGGAAGCATTACTGAAAAAGGTAGTAAGCGGCGTTGCTTTTTTTGTTTTCGCCAATTCATTGATCTGTGCTTCGCTCAATCCCCACAGCAATAGTTTGTTTTTTGCGCTTTGTAAGAGCTGTTCAAAATCGATCACCGATTCGCCGGCAAATGTTTTTTTCTTATCTAACACCAATAAGTATTCCTGTTTGGCATTATTTAAATCTTCGCTGTACAAATCGTAAAGAGGGGCACCTCTTTGCACATAGTCGCCTATGTTTTTGAAATACATTTTTTCCACTCTGCCCATAACTCTTGAGCTTACAGAGGAGGATTTCATCTGATCGAAGTTTAAAGTTGCTGTTAATACCAACTGATCACCAATACTGCCATTACGGATCGTATCGGTTTGAATATTGCCCAACTGTATCTGCTGTTCACTCAATTGTATTTCATCTTTCTTTTCGCCATTGCTTTTCTTAACCGGTGTAAGATCCATTTTGCAAATGGGGCATTTGCCAGGCTTGTGTTCTACCACTTGCGGATCCATGGAGCAGGTATAGTACACATCGCTTTCTGTATGTGTAATTGCTTTGTTCTTGCAGGATGCAAGCTGCAATAGGCAAAAGGCAAAAAGAAATAGGCAATGGGCAATAGGCAATAGACAAACAGAGCGCAACCTTCGCTGATTGCTTATTGCATATTGCTTATTGCTCATTGACGTGTTTTGTTGTTTCATCATTATTGTTGTTTTACTTTAATGAAGCTTTCGCTATCCATTAAATATTGCGCATTTACGGCAACAGAATCCATTGCTGTTAATCCGCTGATGATTTGAATATGTTCGTCATGCAAAATGCCGGTGTTTACTTTATGTGCTTTAAAGCCGCCATCCACTTTATGAAATACCACTTTATCTAACCCAAGCGATAACACCGCTTCTTTTGGCAACCAATAAGCATCTTTTGAATTTCCAAAAACAGTTGCTTTTACCTGGCTGCCTATGGGGATTTTTAAACTGCTGTTATCGAAATATACCCTGGCAGATAATGTTTTACTTTCTTTCCGATAGAAGGGCTCAATAAAATCGATTGTTGCCCTGAAATTTTTCAATGGAGCTGTTTCAGGAATTATCCTTACTGCATTTCCTTTCTTAATCAATCCCTGCTGGTCTCCATAAATATTCAGGATGGCCCATGTTCTTTCGGGATTGTAAACGGTGAATATGGATTGTCCTTTTTGTAAGTACATACCTTCTTTTAAAGAAATTTCTTCCGTGATTAGTGAAATGTCTTTCATGTTTCCTGCCACAGTATTCATACTTCCTCCAGTTGCAGATTCATGAATATGCCCGCTGTAATTACTATATACGGCAATAGTGAGCGATGGTTTTCCGCTTTGCAACATTTGCTGTAATTGCTGATTACTCATACCCAGTAAAAGCAATTTTTCTTTTGCAGCCTGTATAAAGGTTGTATTTGCCGGATCATTCTTTAGCAGGAACAACAGGTTTTGTTGTGCTGTCATTAATTCCGGACTGTAAATATCTAATATACGTTGTCCCCTGTTTATTTTTTGATAGCGGTGACGTACATACAATTTTTCGATCCTTCCGCTTACTCTTGATGAGATAGTTCCAACTTCTCTTGTATCGTATGCAATTGTTCCCAACGCTTCTATTTCAATCTGCTCCTCTTTCTTTTCAATAGTTGTAACAGGAATGGAAGACACTACAAACTCATTGGTAGGTTTAAGTAACGCATCCAATCCAATTTCTGTTGATGCGCTGCCATCTGTTTCTTTTTTTACTAAATCCATTCCGCAAATAGGGCAGGAGCCAGGTTTGTCTTTAATAATATCAGGATGCATCGGACAGGTATATTCTGCTGCTGCATTTTGATGATCATGATTTTGCGGCATGGCAGGTTGATCCATCTTCACCAATTCCATACCGCATTTCGGACAAGTGCCCGGCTTATCGCTGAACACCGAATCCTGTGGCATAGGGCAGGTGTACATATCTTTTGCAACTTCCTGCTTGTGGTTTGCATGCGGATCATTGTTGTTACAGGCAATTGCCAGCATCAACACGAATGATCCGATTATATAAAATAGCTTGTACTTCATCTGTTTTACTTTATTGTCTTTTTGTTTTCCGGACATTGAATTTTCTTCTTGTGCCTTTTCCCTTGTGCCTTGTACCTTCTCTTGTTATTTTCTTTCAATTAACCGTTCAATTGTTACCTGCAGTTTCAATGCCTGGTTGAGCAACTCTGTATATTCCAGTTGTGTCATGTACAATGTTTCCCACGCATCATAGAGCATAAAGAGTTCTTCTGTATTCTGTTCATAACCCAGCTGCATCGTCTTGTAATTATTTTTCAATGCAGGAATAATATTTTCATCATACAGTTTCAGTTGTTTTCGTTTTAACTCCAGTTCGTTCCGCATGCCATAGGCCATGCCGCTGTATTCGTTCAGCATCATTTCTTTTTGCGATTGAAGTGCACTGGCTTTCCATTTCAAGCTTTCCATATTTGCTTTGTTCATTTTAGAAGACCATTTGGCAAGTGGCAGTTTCATCATACCCATCAATGAAAATTGCATGGGCAATCCGCCAAAGCCAAACATGTGCTCGTAACGGATGCCGAACTGCGGTTTAAGGCTTTGCTTTTCTGTTTCCTGTTTCAGCCAGGTAAGTGTAATGTCTTTATCAATTGCTTTCAGATCGCTGCGGTTGTTGTATAATAATGTACTGTCGAATACCAGTGATGAATAATCATTCAGTTGATAAGTTGTATCAATATCAAAAATGGTCACTGCACTACGACCCATGAGTGAGTTGATGCGGATGCGTTTTTCTTTGATGTCGCTTTCAAACATCAACCGCATATTCTGCACATTGCCCAATGCAGCTTTGGCTTTGTAATATGCACTGATCTTCTCCAATCCATTCCTGTAACGTATCTCCGCATTTTTTATCATGAATTCCAGCAGTTTTTCGTTCTGATCAAGAATAGCCAACTTTTTTTTCAGGATGATCCATTCGTAATAAAACTGCTTGGCATCGTTGATCAGTTCATTCAGCGTAGCATTCTTTTTTTCTTTTTCAACAGAAGACATCGCTTCCATATACTTCGCATCTGCACTTTGTTTTTGTTTGTTGGGAAACATCTGTTGTCCACCGATCATGTACTGTCCCATACCTTCTTTAAAACCGCCCATGCCGTCATCCATTTTTTTCCAGAGAGTGGGGTTGTAAGGAGTCATCCATAAGCCAGTGCTGAATTCCGGAGGCATCCAGCTTTTTGCACCTTTCGCAGCTTCATCCATTGATCGGATCTCGTTGTTGTACATTTTTACAACAGGATGCGATACGGTGATGCTGTCAATGATGGCATCGAGTTTCAGTGTTTGAGCTGAAACAAGTGTTGCAGTAAATGACAATGCAATGATGATTGCGGTTTTCTTCATAATTATTTATTTAAGAACAACAAGCTTTATCTTTTTGCACAGGAGGACATGCTACTGAACCGTATGAACAAAACACACAACAGTCGCCTTGTTTTGGTTTTAAAAGCTGATGGCACTTTTTACACGTGTAGAAATATTCACAGGCATCAGTTGGCATTGTTTCCTGCTTTTGATGCCCGCAATGCGGACATGTGATGATTGATGTAAGTATAATTTTCATTTCAGGTTTATTCTTTAATATCGATCAATTCAATTTTACCGTTACGTTTTAATTCACGTTCTTTTATCATTTCAAAAATCACCGGGGTAATGAGTAGTACATAAATGGTGGATGAGATGGTTCCGCCAATTAAGGGAATGGTGATGGGGCGCATAATATCACTGCCCACACCTGTTGCCCAAAGAATGGGGATTAAACCAAACAGACTTACAGATACCGTCATGAGTTTTGGCCGTAAACGTTTAACAGAACCTTCAATTACAAATT
>JAKFDY010000547.1:0-8582 GCA_036675885.1 Lacibacter sp.
AAGGAACTCGATGAACTCGACAGCACCGGCGACGACCTGAACATCCAGTACGCCAGCACCCTGTCGCAGTTGCAGGACCTGGACCTGGTGGCAACCATTTCCAAATTTACTGGAAGATTATGCTTCCACTCGCTAAACCTGGTTTGATTGCATTGGGGATTTTCACTACTCTTTGGAGCTGGAATGAATTAATGTGGCCAATGATTGTGAATAGTTCTCCAGAATCGATGACCCTTTCTGTCGGACTGTCATCGCTCCAAGGTCAATATTTAACAAACTATCCGGTCCTAATGGCGGGCTCCTTTTTAGCTATCCTGCCAATGTTAATTTTATTTATCATCCTGCAAAAACAATTTATTGAAGGAATTGCCGTAACAGGTGGGAAATAAAAAAATACATGCAGCCGTACCCCGCTGCATGTATTTTTTTTCCTATAGCTTATTGGTTAGTGAAATCTTTGCATTAGGATATATAATAATTGGGTTGACCCATCAACCCAATTATTATATATTAGAAATTGTAAGAAAATTGCATAAATTAAAAAGGGGGAGAGAAATGGTTTTTATATTAGAAAGTATAAAGTTCATTGATTTTGTTGCATGGCCTGGGCAGGAATTTTTCGGCTAAGAGATAAAAGGAGGAAAAAGAGGATGAGTGGAAGCGATAGCTTATCAGGAAAAATCACGCCACCACCATCACCTGCTGATCTTCCTTTGCATGCTTCATCACAAACCAAAGCGTAATCATTGTAGAAAGCAGAAAGTAAACGCCAATGACATACTTAATAACAGGACTAAGTGCTGTTGCACCAAACCAATCACCGGTTTGTAAAATGATAGCAATGCCCAAACTGTTCTTGATGATTTCCCACACGATAGCATATTTATTACGATCCATCAGATCGGTGTAAGCATACACACTCAGGAAGATAAGCAGGCCATAGATATAAATATAATAAGCGTTCAATGCATTAATGGATGCAATATTGCCAAACAGGTAACTGATGAATAATAACACCATTGTTGTCTGCACCCAACTCCACACATGCAATGAAGTGGAAGCCTTGGTATCAAACTTCTGCATGTTATACACATCGTTGATCTTGTGCACCGGATATTTCTCCGCAACGTCTGCAGGCCGCCAACCCGTTGGCATCATCCAGATGCGGAATTTATCGTTCCAGCTTTTTGTCAACCATGCATCTTTGATCAACAAACCCAGGTGCATAAAATTTATTTTGATCGGGTTCCATGTTTGCACCGGTCTTGTAATACCGTAAACAGGTTTTTTGTCAGGAAGTTCTTCCTGGAAAGTACCAAACCATTTATCCCAGAAAATAAAGATCTGTCCATAGTTTTTATCTAAATATTCGGGATTGATAGCATGATGCACACGATGATGCGAAGGGGTAACAATAATCTTCTCCAAAAATCCCATCTTGTTGATGTGTTGTGTATGATACCAGAACTGTGCAAACAAATGCAAAGGAGCCACAACAGCAATCACCATGGTTGGTACACCCAGCAACGCTGCCGGTAATAAAAAAATGGTGAAGAGACGGAACACAACAGAAATGCTTTGCCGCAATGCGCAGGCCAAATTAAAATCTTCACTGCTGTGATGAATGATATGTGCGTTCCAGAAAAAATTATATTCATGATCGAGGCGATGCACCCAGTAACCGGCAAAATCGAGTGCTATAAATGCGACAATGTAAGTTAGAATCGTATTCTCAATATGCACAATGGCTAATTTATCTGCCAGCCAACCGTAACCTATAATGGCAATACTTAAACCCAATACATCTTTTGTAACATTGGTAATACCGCTGCTGAGACTGGAGATCATATCCAGGTTGCGGACAGTTTGTTTTCCTTTCCAAACACCATAATAGGCTTCAGCAAGTACCAGCAATAAAAAAGCCGGCATGGCAATGAGTAAGATTTTACCGTAGGTTTCCATGTGCAAACAATCGTATTCAAATATAAGAAAAGCCCGTCAGTTTAACTGCTGCCGGTAATCGGCCAAATAACGGGAAGGCGAAACGCCCGTTACCTGTTTAAACACCCTGTTGAAACTCACCGCACTGCTGAAACCACATTCATATGCAACAGATGAAATCGCAACGGAAGCGTTACCCGTCATTTTTTTGCAGGCTTCGTTGATACGTATCTCGTTGAGAAAACTGATATAGGTTTTACGTGTATGCTTTTTAAAGTAGCGACAAAAAGCCTGCACCGTTAAATGTGCAACAGCAGCGATCTGTTCCAGGCTGATGTGTTCAGTGTAATGTTCCATTGTATAGCGATACACATCATTCATTCGCAAACCTTCTGTATCAGAAATACTGTAAATAGTTGATGCCGATGAAAGAACACGATTGCCTTTGCTGTTACTGAGTGTTTGCAACAGCTGAATAAAATACGAAAGTCGATAGGCTTGTTTTGCCTGTTGCACCCCCTGCATTTCCATAAAAATCTTTTTGCTTGCTGCAGCAGAAATTTTTAATCCGGAGTTTGTTTGTTCGATAAAACGACGGATCGGTTTTGTTTCCGGCAATGCAAGTACCGTTTCATAGAATTGCGTTGGGTTGAAAAACAGAGATAGCGCCTCTACCTTTTTCTTCTTTCGTTTATCAAAATAAACAGGATCGCTTTTAAACAGGTGTGGTTGATTGGCGCCGAGTACATAAATATCTCCCGGCTTAAACGGCTGCATATAATTCCCGGCAATGAGAGTACCTGTTCCTTCTTTTATATAAGTAATCTGAATTTCCTGATGCCTGTGCAGATGCACATAAAAATGCGGCAATACTTCGTGCTGCACCACAATGGAACTGTCTCCTGCAACCGGAATGGTAAACTGTACAACTTTCATTTTTAGCAAATATTAGCCGTTATTGTAAAAATACAGTTGTTTCGGGTTAATATCGGTAAAGAATCCGTTAAGAACCGCCTCTGGTTTCTTTAGGGCTTCATTTACTTTCGTTTAAAATTTAATACTATGTCATTCGAATGGAAAGGAGTATTCCCCGCTTTGCTTACACCGTTTACCGCTAACGATGAAGTTGATCTGCAAATGTTTGAGAAAAACCTGCAGGCACAGCTTGATGCTGGTGTGCATGGTGTCATCATTGGTGGTTCACTCGGCGAAGCCAGCACCATTACTGCTGAAGAAAAAGAATTGCTGATCAAACATGCGATCAAATTCCTCAATGGAAGAATTCCTGTGATCATGAATATTGCTGAAAGCACAACCAAAGATGCGGTGCAACAGGCAGCCAATGCCAAGGCATGGGGAGCAGCAGGTTTGATGTTGTTACCACCGATGCGTTACAAAAGTGATGACAGGGAAACGGTAGAATATTTTAAAACCATTGCAAAGTCAACCGATCTGCCGATCATGATCTATAACAATCCGGTTGATTATAAAATTGATGTTACACTCGATATGTTTGAAGAACTGATCGAATGCAGCAACATTACAGCTGTGAAAGAAAGCACAAGAGATGTCACCAACGTAACACGATTGATCAATCGTTTTGGTACACGTTTAAAAATTCTTTGCGGTGTTGATACATTGGCGATGGAAGAATTGTGTTTGGGTGCCGATGGCTGGGTGGCAGGTTTGGTTTGCGGCTTTCCCAAGGAAACAGTTACAATCTATAACCTGGTAAAAGCAGGTAAAATCGCAGAGGCGGCAGCCATCTATCGTTGGTTCATGCCATTGCTTGAACTGGATATTCATCCTAAGCTGGTGCAGTATATTAAACTTGCTGCCACACAAGCAGGAATTGGAAGTGAATATGTTCGTGCTCCTCGTTTAACTTTACAGGGCAGCGAACGGGATCGTATTTTAAAAATTATTAACGATGGACTCGCTGCACGACCGGTTTTATAATCCATCAAACAACAAACATGAATTTAGCAGATACGCCGTTACATGAAATTGATGCTTACATGCAGGAAGCATGGAAAGCATTTCATATCTATCGCAAAAAAAGTTTGAAAGAACGTGCAGCCTTTATGCGTTCCATTGCCGTTGAATTGGAAAACTGTGGCGATGCATTGATTCAAACTGCCATGCGTGAAACGCATTTACCCGAAGCAAGATTAAGAGGCGAACGTGGCCGTACTATTTTTCAATTGAACAGTTATGCTGCTGCATGCGAACGTGGCGAATGGCTTGAAGCAAGTATTGACACAGCTATTCCTGATAAAGTGCCTGCAAAACCCGACATCAGAAAAATGCTGATACCAATGGGACCGGTTGTGGTCTTTGGTTCAAGCAATTTTCCGTTTGCGTATTCAACAGCAGGTGGCGATACAGCTTGTGCATTTGCAGCCGGTTGTCCTGTTATTGTAAAAGCACATCCTGCACATCCCGAAACATCGCATATTGTAGCAGATGCAATCTTTAAAGCAGCTGCATTTAATAATTTACCATTGGGTGTGTTTACGCATGTGTATGGTGCAGGGTTTGAAACAGGTAAAGCATTGGTTACACATCCACACACAAAAGCAGTTGGCTTTACCGGTTCTTATGCTGGGGGTAAACAGTTATTCGATTGGGCCAACCAACGTAAAGAACCAATTCCTGTATTTGCTGAAATGGGCAGTGTGAATCCTGTGTTTTTATTACCGGAGAAATTAGCAAGTGATGCAGTAGGTATTGCAACAGCATATGCAGGTTCAATTACATTAGGTGTGGGACAGTTTTGTACCAACCCGGGTTTGATCATCGCCATTGAAAGCGAAGCATTGAAAACATTTACACATGATCTGGGTAAAGCAATACAAAAAACACAACCTGCTGCCATGTTGCATGCAGGTATTGTAAAAGCATACAAAGAGAAAAAGGGAAATGCATTGTTGCAGGATGAAGTGCACCTGGTTGCAGAAAGCGAAACAGCGGTGAAGGAAAATGAGGGCTTGCCAACTGTTGCCACTGCAAGTGCAGAAACATTTTTAAGCAATCCGTTGTTGCACCAGGAAGTGTTTGGTCCGTATTCACTCATCATCCGTTGTAAAAACGAAGCAGAGATGCTGGCTGTTGCACAACAACTGGAAGGACAGTTAACGGCAACACTCATGGCAACAACAAATGATTTGAAGAAGAATGAAGAATTGATCGAGGCTGTAAAAAATATTTGCGGACGTTTTATTTTAAACGGTGTACCAACCGGTGTGGAAGTTTGTTTAAGTATGCATCATGGTGGTCCGTTCCCATCAACAACTGATAGTCGTTTCACTAGTGTTGGTGCCGATGGTATCAAGCGTTTTGCACGACCGATTTCTTTACAAAACTGGGAGAATGAATTATTGCCCGATGAATTGAAAAATGAAAATCCATTAGGTATCTGGAGAAGAGTGAACAGTGAGTTGACGAAGAAACCCGTCTGAATTATTTTAATCTCATAACAATCCATGAGAAAGATTTTTCTTTTACTGCTTTTCCCTTTTTGTGCTGTTGCGCAAAACAAGAGTACAAAAGGCGCACAAAAGATCGCTGCATTTAAACAACAGCAATTGTTGTTGCAGCAATCGCCGTATAAAGATCTGCAATGGCGCTTAACGGGGCCCGATAACCGAAGTGGCCGCAGTACCGATGTGGTGGGTGTACCTGGTAACCCCAATGTTTTTTACGCTGCTTTTGCAACAGGTGGTTTATGGAAAACTGAAGATGCGGGTACAACATGGAGACCCATCTTCGATAAAGAAGCTACACAATCTATTGGCAGCATTGCGTTGGCTACATCAAATTCTAATGTATTATATGTTGGCACGGGTGAAGCAAATATTTTCCGAGCATCGCTGCCGGGCATTGGCATGTACAGATCAACCGATGCCGGTATAACCTTTCGGCATATTGGTTTGGAAAATACCGGCACCATTGCACGTGTGGTTATTCATCCAAAGAATGCCAACATTGTTTATGTGGCTGCAAGTGGTAACGAGTGGACGTATAATAAAGACCGTGGCGTGTATCTCACAACGGATGGAGGTAAAACATGGAAGAATATTTTGTTTGAAAGTGAAAAGAGCGGTTGTATTGATTTGGTAATGGATCCATCTGATCCAAATACATTGTATGCAAGTATGTGGAATCGCATCCGTAAACGCTGGAGCGATCCTGTACCCGAAGAGGACGATTATATTTATAAAACAAACGATGGCGGTAAAACATGGAAGAAGATCACAAAAGGTTTGCCGCATACAAAACTCACTGGCAGGATAGGCCTTGCCGTTAGTCGCTCTAACCCGAATGTGTTGTATGCGTTTGTTGATGATCATAATAAAAAGCGTGACCCGAATCCAGATGAAACAGATAGCTACGAACGTAAGGTGCAGAAGGTAGTGATCGGAGCAGCGATCTATCGCAGCAATAACAAAGGTGAGAGTTGGGAGAAGATGGGTGAAGTGCATGATTTCTTAAAACCATTTTCAGGAACGTATGGTTGGGTGTTTAGCCAGATAAGAGTGCATCCAAAAAATGAAAACCGTGTATATGCTTTTGGTGTGGAGAAGGTGATCAGTGAAGATGGAGGTAAAACATGGAAGGTTTGGGAAGCAACAGATACAACCAGTGAGTGGACGCATGGAGATCATCATGCATTGTGGATTGATGAAGAAAATCCTGATCGCATGATCATGGGTGATGATGGCGGTGTTTCCATTACTTACAATGCTGGTGTAAAATGGAGGAACTTCTTTGACAAAATCCCTACCACACAATTCTATACTGTTGCATACGACATGCAAACGCCTTTCAATATTTTTGGTGCTGTGCAGGATGAAGGCACGATGAGTGGCAATGTGAGCAACACATTTGGTGCAGCGCCTGATACAACGCTTCGTCCATGGCGCATGGCTCCAGGTGGAGAAGGAACACAAATTGCAGTTGACCCTCTTAACCCTAACATCGTTTATTCGTCTTCGTATTACGGACGGTTGATGCGCACTGATATGAGCATGGGAAGAAGAGAAGGCGTAAAACAGTTCAAACAATTTGATGTAGGTCGTATTGATTCCTTGCGTGGTGAATGGCTTGCTGCAACTATCATGAGCAAATTCAACAACAAAATATTGTATCATGGTTTGCAGCACTTGTATAAAACAGAAGATGGCGGTGAAACATGGAAGATGATCGGCAGCGATCTGTCGTACAACGACAAACAACGCAACGGCGTTTATCCCTACTTAATTTATCACCAGGCCATCACAGCTGTTGCAGAAGCTGATAAAGAAGGTGTGTTGTATGCGGGAACAGATGATGGACGTGTCTGGATTACAATGAATGATGGCGGTAACTGGAAAGAAATTACGAAAGGGCTTCCTTACAATAAACATGTGGCAAAGATTGCTGTATCGAAATTCAAACCATCAAGAGTGTATCTTGTTTTGAATGATCGTCGTGCCGATAATCACACACCATATTTATATGTAAGTGATGATTATGGTACAAGATGGAAATCGATTGCTTCGAACTTACCGGCTTCTCCTGCAAATGTAATTGCCGAACATCCGGATAGTTCAAACATCTTATTCTGCGGAACAGACTTTGGTGTTTACATGAGTAAAGATGCTGGTAAGAAATGGATTGCCATCAACGGAAACATTCCTGCATCTGTTTCAGTGAATGATCTGTTTATTCATCCAAGAGATAAAAAATTAGTGATCGGTACGTACGGCCGTGGCGTGTATGTGCTCGACGATTTAAAAAGTTTACAATAATGGCAACAAGCCCCATCATAAAAAAATATCCCAACAGTTCGCTCAATCGTTTTGGCGGTTGGGTATTTCATTGTGTTGATGCGCATACTTGTGGTAATCCAGTTCGCCTGGTAGCTGAAGGTGGTCCTGCATTGGAAGGGAAAAACATGAGCGAAAAACGTCAGCACTTTTTAAAAGAGTATGACTGGATACGCAAAGGATTGATGTTTGAACCACGTGGTCATGATATGATGAGTGGCAGTATTTTGTATCCGCCGCATGATCCGCAGAATGATGTGGCAGTATTGTTTATTGAAACAAGTGGTTGTTTACCGATGTGCGGACATGGTACGATTGGTACCATGACAATGGCAGTAGAAGAAGGGTTGATTGTTCCGAAAACGCCGGGCATTATTCGCATGGAAGCACCGGCGGGGTTGGTGGAAATTCAATACACAAGTGAAAACTCGAAAGTGAAAAGTGTGAAATTGAAGAATGTACCTGCTTACTTACACTCAACTGAATTAACTGTTGATTGTCCGGAGTTAGGAGAGTTGGTTGTGGATGTTTCGTATGGTGGTAATTTTTATGCTATTGTTGATGTGCAGAAAAATTTTAAAGGGCTGGAACATTACGCAGCTGATAAATTAATTGCATGGGCAAGAGAGTTACGGAAGAACATCAATGCAAAATATACATTCGTTCATCCGCAGGATGAAACGATCAATGGCTGCAGTCATGTGTTATGGACGGGTTCTGTCATTGATCCAACATCTACTGCACGTAATGCAGTGTTCTATGGTGATAAAGCAATTGATCGTAGTCCGTGTGGTACCGGCACCTCTGCACGCATGGCACAATGGTATGCAA
>JAKFDY010000548.1:0-11403 GCA_036675885.1 Lacibacter sp.
GGGAACGTTGTAACCATCTAGCTTGTAGCTCCCGGTATTGCTTGACCCAGCCAAAACCATAAACAAGGAATCGCCTTTTTCAGATAGGGTAAACCCTGTATTCTCAAGCCATAAATTATAGCCATAACCCTCGCCATTTGGATTTAATATTTTATACTGAATGTCGGAAAGTGAGGTATCGGTTTTTATCAGCAATTGAAAACTTGACCGTACAGGAAAATTGATAGTTTGAGATGCAATCTGCATGCTTTCGACGGTTGCTGTGTTAAGCAAGAAAATCAGTTTGCTGTTTGCTGCCGGAGCTGAGTTGATTAATCTAAAAGAAGTGGCACCGGCTGGTGATGATGTCAATAATTTATGACCTTTAAAACTCCCGGCTGTATCAACATATAAAAAAAACGTCCGATTAATAGAGGCTCCAATTTCTAGCTGGCTTTGTTCAAAATAGAGAGAACCTAAATTAATGTGGCTAAAAATTCCATGGATATAAATTATATCAGAAGAAGGCATGAGTTTTACAAATGGCAAAGAATTTCTTTTGCCCCATTGAACTTCTCCAGCAGATATGTCTATTTTTAAAACAAGTGATGTATAGTTGCCCAGCGGATAAACATTATATGAGCTTCCACCAATTTGAGAGTTCTGATATATCATCATGCTCATATATAGTGATCCCTTATGAAATACTAAACTTGAAAAAAGTTCAGTTCCCGTATCACCAAATTTTTTTGCCCAGGCTAACTGACCATTTGCATTCACCTTCGCTACAAATACATCCTCTCCACCGTTACTTGTAAGAACTGTTTGATTGTCGATAACAAGTGCTCCTTTAAATGTACCGGCGTAATAAATATTTCCAGCACTATCAGTTACCTGTGCTTGCATTTGTGAAGACGGCTCCTGGTAACCCAGTAATTGATTCGATAATGTTTGACAGAAAAGCGTAAAAGAAATAAAAAGAGAAGTGATAAGAAGTATAGATTTCTTCATAGCATCGGTTTATTGGATAATAAAAATAGTGCATTCATGAAGAAAAATTGCAGCTGGATTTATTAAAACGATTCAACTTGTCAGCCTGTTTGAGGCGATGTTTTTTTTGAACGTTCCCTGGCTTCACACTTGTTTAAATAATTACACGCTGGTAACAAAAATCAACACGGCGCCCAGGCTAGGCAGTGAATCAAAAATAATTTGAAGTAGTAGAAAAAAAATTACACCACCGCACTTTCACACACATAAGTCGGCACAATACCTGTTGCACGGATTCTTGTTTCCGCATCATCAGGCAATGTATTACCTGAAAGCACAAGCACGGTATCTAATCCAAACTTATTCCCTCCAAGAATATCAGTGTGCAACGTATCGCCCACCATCAGGATATCTTTTTTGCTCACCGGCATGCGTTCACGAATAAGATCATATGCAAACATGAACATCTGCGAATCGGGTTTACCAAAGCGGATGAATTTTTTACCAACAATACTTTCAATCATCGTAGCAACACCGCCAATGGCAATCGACACATCATTACTACCTGTGACGGGATAAATATGATCGGTGTTTGCTACAATTGCAGGTATGGTTCGCTTACGTAAAATATTCACGGTTCTGTTCAGATCATCATACCAGTTAAAGCCTTCATCGTCTAATAATACCAATGCATTTACCTGGTCGATATTATATTGGGTAATAGCACTCACAGGCAATGTGTGCAAACCCGAACTATCAATATAATGTGCTGAACTTTCTGTGCCGAGGTATGCAACAATTCCATCGTTCACTTTCAGATCAAGATATTCTTTCGCCAGCATACCCGATGAAATAATGCGATCGTGTTGTATAATATCCAAACCAACTTTATGATAACTCTCAGCTAACTGCATCGGGCTTCTCGATGCATCATTGGTAACAATATAATATTCCTTGCCCTGCTCTTCAAGATAGGCAAAGGTTCTTTCCATTCCTGTGATAAGCCCGTTGTAACTTTTAATAACGCCAAAGGCATCAAAAAAAATTATTTTATACTTATCCACTACCGATTTAAAGTCCTGAACTGAAAACATGCCGTTGTTTGATTTTAAGTGTTACAGCAGGTGTTATTTCTTCACAGGTTCATCTTTTATCTTCAAAGCCTTAATTAATTTATCTGGGTCAAAATCACGATCAACTGAAGGAAGATATATCTCATAAGCCTCTGCTTGTAATTTTTTTGCATACTGTTCACTAAAGAAATAACTGCCGTCTTTAATAACATAGTTCAGCACAAAAAAACGGTACCCTTCTTTTAAGAAACGCAATTCATCAGCAGTAAGCGGATTTACTTTATGGTATTCTTCCAGGAAGAGAATAAACCGGTCTTCCATCATGGTGTTGATGTAATAACTGAATACCGTTTTGTCGCCCGCATCACTCACCACCCGGCTGAAAAAATAAAAATCCATCATGCGGCTGCTCATGCGAAACCAATCATAATCCCAACGTGAATACAATTCAAGTTTATCTGTTACTGAAAAGTTACCGATGTTCCAGTCAATAAACACAGGAATTGTTTCAAATGAAGCAGCATTTGTTTTCAACCTGTTTTTGAGAAACAGGTCACAATGATACTTGATCATATCGGCCTGCGCCCTTGTGCCGAATTTTGTTTCATCAGCTTCCACCAGTTCCATCAACGTATGAATATCGGTGCGTAGCGTTTTTGATGACTTCGGTAAATTATTCCGCAGTTTTGAACATGCTTTGTGAAACTTACCGATCTGCTGACCAAACTTGCGGATCAGTTTTTCATCCAACCGTTTAGGCATACGCTGCAACACACGCACGGGATTATAAAACACTACCCATGCATCTGTTTTTTTATAACGGTAATGATAGGTGTACACCCGGTTGTTTTTCAGCAATGATTTTGCCAGCAGATTTTCAAACGGGTATAATAAGTTGTTTGAAAGTGTATGGATGATGCGATGATCTTCTTTGAAATGTTCGTACTTACCAAAATAAGAAAGTTTGGCAATCACAATATCTTCATCTTCGAAAGTAATGCGGTACACATGGTTGGTTGATACCATGGCACTGATCTCTTCTATATGTGCAATCTTTTTGGTGGCATCATATCCTTCCCACGCTTTATGAATAATTTTTAATGCTTCTGTCATACTTGTTGTTTAAACCACTAAGGCACGGAGGCGCAAAGGAACACAAAGATATAACGAGGGAACAAGGTTCAAGAGGCAAGAAAGAAAAATCCAATGTCCAAAATCCAAGGAACAAGAAACAAGGTTCAGGTACCCAAATCATAAATCCTACATCCGAAATCAGACATCGCTATATAATCTCAAAATACCTCTTCAACTCCCAATCAGTTACGTGTTTATTAAACTGCCGGCATTCCCATAAACGTGTTTGCGTAAAATGATCAACAAACTCATCACCAAACAGATCCTTTGCAATAGAAGATTGTTGCATATGCGTTGCTGCTTCCAGTAATGAAGATGGTAATACACCGTTGTCTTTATCGTTATAACCATTTCCTTTTGTTGCAGGAATATTTAATGGCAGTTGATGTTTGATGCCATACAGTCCTGAAGCTAATGAAGCTGCAATAGCTAAATAAGGATTGCTGTCGCTTCCCGGTACACGCATTTCCACACGTGTATTTTTAATGGTGGGATGTAGCACACGCAATGCGGCTGTTCTGTTATCTACTCCCCATGTAATGGTAGTGGGAGCCCACGCACCTTCCACCAATCGTTTATAACTGTTGATAGTAGGCGCATACATTGGCAATACATGTGGCAAACAATAAAGCAGGCCCGCAACATAATTCTTCATGAGTTCACTCATGTGATGCGGATCTGATTCGCTGTAAAACATATTTTCTTTTGTTGCAGGATGCCACAGGCTTTGATGAATGTGACCACTACAACCCGGTAACTTTTCATTCCACTTGGCCATGAAAGATGCCATGATGCCATGCCTGTAAGCAATTTCTTTCACAGCTGTTTTAAACAGTACTGCTTTATCAGCTGCTGCTAATGTGTTGTCATGTGCAATAGCAGCTTCATACACACCCGGACCGGTTTCTGTGTGAATACCTTCGATGGGTATATTGAATTTGTTGAGCAAGTCAATCAGATCAAAATAAAAATCACTTTGCAACGACGTGCGGAGAATTGAATAGCCAAACATGCCCGGCGTCATTGGCTCAATGGAAGTGAATTGTTTTTGCTCTAAACTCTGCGGTGTTTCGGAAAAGTTGAACCATTCAAACTCCTGTGCAAATTCTGCATGATAACCCATGTCGGTACATTGCTTTACTACTTTCTTCAACAAAGAACGACTGCATGCAGCCACATCAGCAGCACTGAAATCGGCTAAGAAAAATGGCAGATCATTTTGCCAGGGAATGGTACGCAATGTTGAAAGATCAATATGCACCGGCTTGTCGGGATAGCCCGTATGCCAGCCTGTTAGTTTCACATTATCATAAGCAGCATCATTACTGTCCCATCCAAACGCTACATCACAAAAACCAATACCGCTTTCCAATGTATCGAGCAGCTTTTGTTTACTGATCACTTTGCCACGCAACACGCCATCAATATCAGCAAAGGCAAATTTCACCTGTTCTTTATCGTGTTGCTGCAGGTAGGCAATCAACTCCTGTTTCGTCATTTACTTGTTGTTTAATGAGTGTTTACAAAGTTGTAGCTTCTGAGGGGTATTTCAAAGTGAAAAGATTTTGAACCGCAGGTTAAGATAACAAAATCCAAAAGCCAAATTCAACATCATCAATTCCCTGGTATCTGCGGTAAGAAGTGTGAACGAAGCGAGAAGTAATAACCTGACTCCGGTGAGCCGTCCTTGAAGAAAGCGGGTGACCAACCGGAGTCATCATCTCCGCCAAACCTTAATCGTTAACTTGCGTTGTAATGAAGTAATTCAGGAAACCTGTTCGTTATAACATTAATCATGGCCAGAGCAACACACCGTTCAAGTAATACAAAAAATGCAGGATCAGCGAAAGCAAAAATTTCAAAGGAAAGCCTGCGGCAGGCACTTATCCTGTTTACTTATTTAAAACCTTATCGTGGTAAGTTCATCTGGGCTTTGGTGTTTATTGCAGTGTCTGCATTTACCACCAGTCTGTTTCCTTTCTTCTTAGGAAAAATGATTGATGCGGCTTCACCCGGCGCCAGCCTTCCCGGTATGAGCAGTGTTTCTCAATTCGATTTTGGTTTAAAAAATATTCAGCTCTCGTTAAATACAACACTGTTCCTGATTTTTTGTCAACTGAGTTTACAAACCGTTTTTTCATTTATGCGGGTGTATTTATTAACGGCAGCCGGTGAACGTTCCCTGGCCGATATGCGCAAAGACGTGTACAGCAAACTGCTGAGCATGCCCATGAGTTATTTCACCGAAAAAAGAGTGGGCGAATTAAGCAACCGCATTTCAAGTGATCTGTCGCAGATACAGGATGCTATTTCATTTACCCTTGCTGAATTTCTGCGTGGCATCTTCACACTCATCATTGGTTTGTTTTTTATTTTCTGGATCAGTGCAAAGCTGGCGCTTATCATGTTGGCAGTAGTGCCCGTCATTGCAATTTTAGCTGTAGTGTTTGGTATGCGCATCCGCAAGATGGCCCGCAAAGCACAGGATCAACTGGCCGAAAGCGGAACCATTGTGCAGGAAACTTTCCAGGGTATTTCTATTGTAAAAGCATTCACCAGTGAGTTTTATGAGATCGGTCGCTATGTAAAAAGCATACAGTCTGTGGTGGCAACCTCCATCAGCAATTCACGCTACCGTGGTGCGTTTATTTCCTTTATGATCTTTAGTGTGTTTGGCAGCATTGCGTTTGTAATGTGGGTGGGTGTTGGTATGATTCATTCAGGTGAACTAACGTTGGGATCACTCACCATGTTTGTTATTTTCTCCATGTTTGTAGGTGGCACCTTCGCCGGCTTTGCCGATATGTTTTCGCAATTACAAAAAACATTGGGTGCCACACAAAGTGTTCGTGAAATTTTGCGTGCCGATGGAGAGCCTGTTATATTAACAGACATTATCGTAGAACCGCAAAACCAATTAAAAGGTAATGTGCGGTTCGACAATGTAGCATTCAGTTATCCCGGCCGTAAAGATGTGCCTGTATTAAAAGGACTCACACTCAGCGCTGCCAACGGAGAACAGATCGCTATTGTGGGACCAAGTGGCGCAGGTAAATCAACCATTGCTTCTTTGCTCTTACATTTTTACGAACCCGGTCAAGGCACTTTGTATTTTGATGAACGACCGGCATCTTCTTTTCCTCTTTCGCAACTGCGCCGGCAAATGGCTTTTGTTCCTCAGGAAGTATTGTTGTTTGGCGGCAGCATCAAAGAAAATATTGCTTATGGTAAACCCAACGCAACTGAAGAAGAAATTATGGCGGCTGCTAAAAGTGCCAATGCCCATTTGTTTATTCAACAGTTTCCTGAGCAGTATGAAACCATTGTGGGCGAACGTGGTATTAAACTAAGTGGTGGACAGCGCCAACGCATTGCCATTGCACGGGCTATTTTAAAAGACCCCGCCATTTTAATTTTAGATGAAGCCACTTCATCACTCGATAGTGAAAGCGAACAGCTGGTGCAGGAAGCCTTGGATAATCTCATGAAAGGCCGCACTTCGTTTGTAATTGCACACCGGCTCTCCACCATCCGCAATGCCGATAAAATTGTGTTGATCGATAAAGGTGTTGTTACCGAAAGTGGCACACATAGCGAACTCATGAGCCATAACGGGCTCTACCGCAAACTCAACGATATGCAGTTTGAGTTTGGCATTGTAACACAATCGCCAGCTGTGGAACCCGATAGTTATGTGGATGTGGTAGAATAATGGGGCCACTAACCTGCCTGGCGGCAGACAGGTTTCACGAATTAACACGAATGAGTCCTTCGGCGTCGCTCAGGATTGAGCCACTGATGGACGCAGAGGAACACAGATGAAAAAACCTCGAACCTGCCAGTTGTCAGACGGGTTGATTAGGGTTGGCAACCCTGTTCGGCATCCCTATGCGGCGATTAATCGCCCTATTCGCCGCATAATTTGCGGCGAATAGGTACACATGCGGTAAACTATTCGTATATTCACCGCACAAACTACGCAAATGGCGGTTTATATCCATCAGCTATCCAACTGGCCTCAGTTTGCCTGGAGCAGTGAACAAATCATCCCGTTGCTTACGGAAGTGAGAAACCGGCAAAGCCGGCTGCTCGGCAGAATGGATGGATTGGGCTTCCCTTTACAAACCGAGGCCAACCTTCAAACGCTTACGCTTGATGTTCTTAAATCAAGTGAAATAGAAGGAGAGCAGCTTAATGCAGAACAGGTTCGTTCCTCCATCGCACGCCGGTTGGGTATTGATGTAGCCGGCCTCATCCCCGCCGACAGGCATGTGGAAGGTATTGTAGAAATGATGCTAGATGCCACCCAGCAATTTCTTAACCCTATATCAGAGGAAAGGCTGTTTAGCTGGCACGCTGCTCTCTTTCCAACTGGTTACAGTGGCATGTACAAAATCCAGGTTGCATCATGGCGGGATATTACAACAGACGACCCCATGCAAGTGGTATCAGGTGCTTCCGGCAGAGAAACTGTCCACTTTCAGGCGCCCGATGCTGAACGTGTGCCCCATGAAATGAAACAGTTTGTGCAGTGGTTCAATGAGGATATAACTACTGATCCTGTTCTTAAAGCCGGTCTGGCACATCTGTGGTTTGTCACTATTCATCCCTTCGATGATGGGAACGGGCGTATTGCCCGGGCCATTGCCGATCTGCAACTGGCAAGAGCCGATGGCTCACCCCGGCGTTTTTACAGCATGAGTGCCCAGATCAGAAAAGAGCGGAAAGAATATTATCATGTATTGGAAACAACACAAAAAGGATCACTCGATATTACCACCTGGTTACGTTGGTTTCTTGAATGTCTTCATCGGTCCTTGCTGGCAACTGATGAAACCCTCGCCGTTGTTTTGCATAAAGCCCGCTTTTGGGAGAAATATGCAGCCACTCCCCTTAACGAACGGCAACGCATCATCCTTAATAAATTACTTGATGGTTTTGAGGGTAAATTAAACAGTTCAAAATGGGCGAAGATCACCAAAACTTCATCCGATACTGCATTGAGAGATATACAAGATCTTCTTCAAAAGAAAATATTGGTAAAAGAAGTAGGCGGCGGCAGAAGCACAAGTTATATACTGAAAGAGCTTTTATAAAACGGAGTCATTACTCTTAATGCACACCCTCTTTACTCCAGTCAACAACTGTTTTATCAATCTCCAGGTCAATATGGCAATCGTTGCAGTTGTTGATGTGTAAACGGTACGATTCAACTGCAGCAGGAAAATTATTTTTATGCAGGGCCTTGCGTATGTCGCTGATTGGCGGCGCAAGCTCTTTGTTATGCGATTGTTTAAAAGGCCGCAGCAGTTTACGGTGTTCGGTAAACTTCACCGTCAATGTCTGCAAGGTACTATCCATTCCTTCCAGTAACCATAGTGCATAGTCTGTATTTTGCGTGCGCAGGTATAATCCAAGATTATCGCAGTACATCGCTAAGTCGATCATGTTTTCATCCAGGTCTTTTTTATTCTGCACCTGGTTGCTGCTGCACTTCACAAACAAAAGCACGAGGCCAACAATAAAGAGTATAACAACAAGTGCTTTCATACAGTGAAAATAAAAGGTGTGGTTGAAAGAGAAAAGATACGCTGCTGCTATTTGTGCAGCAATAATAATGTTCACCACAAAAAGAAACGGCTCTTTTCCAAGAGCCGTTGTTGTTATACTGTACCTTATCAATCAGTAACTTGTTTGAACGATCCTGAAGTTGGCCATCATACCCATATCTTCATGTTCCAGTTTATGGCAATGCATCAGGTATAAATTATCCATGCCCGGCATATAGTTTACCTCGCTGTCGAAACGAATGAGCACTTCTACAGTTTCGCCATCTTCCAGTAACACCGTGTCTTTCCAACCGGCTTCCCATGGATACAAACGGCCACGGCCACCTGTTCTGCTGATCACCTGGAATGAATTACCATGAATATGTACAGGATGAGGAGCATTACCATTGGTTCTGAAACGCCAGAGTTCTGTTTCGCCAAAAGGTACTTCCCAATCAACACGGTACATATCAAATTCTTTTCCGTTGATCTTTGTCATACCATCGAAACTGAAATTCCGTTCACGAACGGGATTGCTTAACGGAACAATGCTTGAAAGATTGGGTGATGGAAATGTATAACTCAACTGCTCAGTTCCGGTTACCCGAAACTCCAGCAGATCCCAACCTGAACGCAGATCACGCAACATCAACTTGCTTCCGTTGTCGAGGTTGCGAAAATCAACCAACAGATCCAGCCGTTCGGCAGGAGCAATATCCATTCTTGTTTGTTCTGTCATGGTTGCCAGCAATCCACCATCATTTCCAATCAACTTCATTGCTGCATTATTGCCAAGTGCCACGCCAAAAATGCGACTGTTCGCTCCATTGAGAATGCGGAAACGATACACCGCACGTTTCACTTCAAGGTATGGACTGCGTGTACCATTCACCATGGGTATCTGTCCGTTAAAGCCCCCGCTTGTAGGTTTGTATGTAAGGTTGCCGTTTCTATCAAGCGTTGCATCACGCAATATCAACGGAATTTCAAATTCACCTGCTGGTAAATTGAGACTTGCTTCTTCTCCATCACGTATAATAAATGCACCAGCCATTCCAAGATTTACCTGCTTGCCCGTAAGCAAATGCGGATGCGGATGATACCAGTTTAACGCAGCACGTTGACGCACCGTGAAATTGTAATGATACGATCCGCCGGTGGGCACATGTAACATCGGACCACCATCATTCATGTGATCTACGATCATTCCATGCCAATGCGTAATGGTTTCTTCAGGAAGATGATTCGTCATGCTGATATCTACATTCGTTCCGTTGGAAGCAATTAATGTTCTTGCAGGATAATCGCCATCATAGGTCCATACATTACTCAACTTGCCACCGCCAATATCGGTAATGGCCGTTTTGCAATTAAGCACCTGTCCGTTGGCTGCAACAGTGGCCGGTACTTTTAATGGATAACGTGTTGTAACAGCTCCGGGCTTAGCCAGCAAATAATCTGCACGCTCTGCAACAGGTTCAATGATGTCTTTCCTGCAAGACCATAACATGGTTGCACCCAATGATGCAGAGAAAACGGAAACAAAATCTCTACGTTTCATAATTGTAAGTTTTCGTTTCTGATGCAGCAGTGTATCAATTGCAAAGCTGCACCAGAAACAGTAAGTCAATATGAGGGAGGGATAGTAAGAGCGAACAAAATACAAAGCAACGGATGGTTGCGCAATGAACAAGGTCAAGCAGAATTGTGACACTTGTCAGAAAAAAAGGATCACCATCCCTTGAAAAGAAGAAGGCATTAACATTTGGCTCAAAGGAAACATTGCAGCCGCTCTTGCAACAAAAGCCATCGAATGCTTGCAATTGCTGTTTTAATAAACTACCTTATTACCGATTGTAACATTTCATTACTGTGGTTACATCTCTTCCCCTCCCTTTTCCTGAATCATTTTTAAACCAAAACCATTTTACATGAAACAGATTCTTGCTTTTTTTTGCCTTGCCTTTGTATTGACCGCCTGCAATAATGCCGAACCAAAAACTGCTGAACCGGCAACAACAGAAGCCGCCGCTGCTGCCGACGTTACACTGCCCTACACACTGTCGGCCCCTTACAAAGAATGGGCGATCGGCAGTAAAGAAAATGTAGCTGCCGCCATGGCAGGTTTAAAAGCGTTTGTTGATAAAGATTTTAAAGCACTGGCCGACGCTACCGGCGATTCCATTCAACTGGACTTTGATAATTACCAGGCGAAACTCAGCCGTGACAGTGCCATGAAATTTTTCGCCGATGCACGCAGCATGTATAACGATCTTGTGATCACCATGCACGACTATGTATCGGTAATATCAGCCGATAAAAAATCAGAATGGGTAACCCTCTGGTACAAACAAAGCTGGAAAGATGCCAAAGGCGTAGCCGACTCTGTAAATGTGGTGAACGACATCAGAATGGAGAATGGTAAAATGGTACAGCTCGATGAAAAAGTGAGTCATTTCCAGAAGAAGTAAACATTATTGCGTTTTATAGTAAAGCCCTCCGTTAGTGGAGGGCTTTTTTGTGGGAATAGAATGGTTGCTTCTCTAACACGCAAGGTCCCTTTCAGGAGCTACTGTGTACCCACAAATATTTATTAATTTTAAAAGAAAACAGATGGAACTACTCTACCATCGTCCAGACTATTCCGGTCTTTTTTCTGATAAGAGGCTGGAAAAAAG
>JAKFDY010000549.1:0-2231 GCA_036675885.1 Lacibacter sp.
GTGCAGAATATGCATGGTTAGAAGGTAACACATCTATACTCAACCGTACCTACAGCATTGAAGAACTGGAATCTGAACGAAATGTCAGTGGAATAACAAAAGGAATTCTTGTACAGGCTGCTAATAATTTTGAAGATACCGATTGGATGTTGCATGTAGCGGTAAACACAGATTGGATTGCCGGTATTGTTGGATGGTTACCATTAACCGATTCGGAGGCAACATTAAAAGCTTTGCAAAAAAAATACGGAAAAGAAAAATATTTTAAAGGGGTTCGTCATTTAATACACGATGAGCGTGATCCGGAGTGGTTGTTACAACCTGAAGTGATCAACAGCCTGCAGATATTAGCCGATCATAATATTCCCTACGATGTGGTAGGTGTTTTACCCGAGCATATCGAAACTGCATTGCAGGTGGCAGCAAAAGTTCCAGAGTTAAGAATGGTATTCGATCATTTGAATCAACCACCAATTGCAACAAACGAACAATTTGGCAGATGGGGTGAGTTGATGAAAGAAGCAGCACAGCATAAAAATTTTTATGCAAAAATTTCAGGACTTGGATTAACTGCACAAAAAGGTGATCAATGGACAGCCGATGATATTAAACCTTATGTTGGCTTTGCAATAGAACAGTTTGGAACCGACCGTTGTTTCATGGGCGGTGATTGGCCCGTTTTATTATTGGCAGGTTCTTACAATCATACCTGGAAAAATTACAAAGAAGTGATATACGAATTAGTAGATAAGTCAGCAGCGGAAAAAATATTTTATTCGAACGCTGCAAACTTTTATTCCTTTTAACTCATCTGCAAAAAGAATATGGAAGTAATTAACGGAGTTTTATTTCATGCCGTCGGCGCTTCAAGCGCATCGCTCTGTTATACACCGCAGCGAAAAGTAAAAGGATGGAGCTGGCAAACCTATTGGCTGGCACAGGCGGCAGTGTGTTGGTTATTGCTGCCTTTGCTCGTTGCATATATCACCATTCCTGAAATCATTACCGTATTAAAAGAAGCACCTGCTTCTGCCATGCAACGTTCGTTCCTGCTTGGCATTGCTTATGGTGTTGGTGGAACTGCATTTGGTATTGCCATCCGTTATGTTGGGTTTTCATTGACCTATGCAATTTCTGTTGGCATCAGTTGTGTGTTAGGTACGTTGTTGCCTCCATTGGTAAACGGAACGTTGGGTGATGTGTTATCCGGCACGGGTTCGGGTTATCTCATCAGCGGTGTAACAATGGGTGCCATTGGTATTGCTGTTTGTGGTTTTGCCGGTCGCAGTAAAGAAAAGGACATTGAAAAACAGTCAAAGACAGAAACGGTCTTTTCCTTAACAAAAGGATTACCACTTTGTTTATTGGCAGGCGTATTATCTGCATTGTATGGGTTCTCATTAAATCAAGGTCAGCCCATTGCAGACGTGGCTGCAAAATATGGTGCAGGAAATTTTCAAGGTAACGTCATTTATATATTTTCTAATTCAGGCGCATTCATTAGTACCATGATCTATTGTTTGTACTTACACCGGAAGGAAAAAACATTTGGCGAATATGCAACAACAGGCGAAGGTGGATTGGGGATGAATTATCTGATGTCGGCTTTAACAGGCATGTTATGGTATGGTCAGTTTTTCTTTTATGGATTGGGTCATGTACGTATGGGCAAATATGAGTTCAGCAGTTGGGCTGTACACATGATCTTACTGGTATTGTTAAGTGCAGTAACAGGTTTGATGTTGAAGGAATGGAAAAACAGTAGTGGCAAAACTATTCGTTTACTGGCCGTTGCTATTATTATTTTGATCACTGCTGTTTTACTATTAACGCAAGGAAACAAGCTGGCGGAGTAGAAGCCTCCCCAGAACTTCGTTCGTAACCTTCGCTTTGCTTGGTTACCTCCGGAGGAGGGGCTTAAGACTCAGCAATTTTAAGACTCTAACAAATAAGAAAATTGAATAGTATAACGATAAAAATAAATCAGCAGCTCCCAAAAAGTGGGGGCTGTGCTTTGATTTCCTCCCCTTCGGGGTTCCTGCAAGGAAGGAACGAAGTTCGGGGAGGGGCTTGGGCTTTATGACAATTCATCAAAGAGATATCGCTTCTGCACAACTGCCAATTTATATTATTGGTGCAGGTGGTATTGTGAATACAGCTCACCTGCCTGCGTATATGTTAGCAGGTTTTCTTGTGCAGGGTATTTGTGATATTGATCCTGCAAAAGCAAA
>JAKFDY010000550.1:0-15702 GCA_036675885.1 Lacibacter sp.
GCCAGCCAAATACAGCTTTTACAATTCCTTTCTTTCCATGGATCAGCACACGCTTTGCCGGAGCAATTTGGTGATCTACTCCACCGTTACGCTTCAGATAGATCAATCCTTCAGGTGTAATGTAATTTACAAACCAGCTGATTTCATCGGCATGCGCCTCTATCACCACCTTGAATGAATGTTCAGGGTTGATCACACCAACAACGGTACCATATGAATCGCTGAAATTCGTATCGATGTATGGCTTCAGATATTCTAACCATACTTTTTGTCCGCTGGTTTCAAAACCAACAGGCGAATGTGTATTATGATAGTTCTTCAAAAACTCAAGAGACGTGTCTGTAAGAATTGATTTTTTCTTTGCTGCTTTTGCTTTTGCCATCGTTTTAGTGCTTTCAGCAAATGTACGGGTTCGCTTCTTTTAAAAAGCGGGGCATCAGCACTTTTTACCAACGGGTAAAACAGGCAGTTTAGAATAACATGAATAAGCTTAGCAGCGAAGAAAGGATCAAAAGCCCATCAACCCAACCCAGGTAAAAGTAATCACTGTTTTGCTTTTTTGAAATACGCAGCAGGTAAATGGCAACAACACCCGGAATCAATTGCAATAAATGAAGATAAGTTTCAAAGCGGATGGCTAAGAATACAACTGAAAACGAATACAGCACAACATTGATAATAAAGAAAACCTGGAACTGCTGTTCATTCATGATATTAGCTGGCGTATGAACACCCATTTCAAAGTCTCTGAGCCTGTCACGGTAATCGAAGATCATGGTAGCAAGAGCTACCAGTAAAAGCCGGCTGATAAAAAGAAATACTTCGTTTACATTGGGCTCCACCTCAAAAAAAGCAAGTGGCAATACAACTGTTGCATAGGCCCATACAAAACCAATAAAATAACTCTTGATAAAGGTGAGAATGGATGGAAGCTTAATGGGATTTTTGAGTAGAAGCGGAGCTGTATAAGCAGCATTGAAAAGAATCGCCAGAACAATATGTGTATTGATGCTGCGGATCTTCCACCAAAACCAAAGCGTTGCAATAAGTGATAAAATGTTGAGGAGTATTGTAGCGTTCTTTGCTTCCCTAAACCATTGCAGTTGTTCCGATGAGGTGCTCTTTGTAGCAGCAAAACTGAAATGAAGATTATAACTGAGCAGGGTTGCAAAAAATACAAATGCAATAAGCGTTAACGGGTATTCAAAAAGCGAATAGAATAACTTCGTTTGCACACAAAGAGCAGCCGCACTAACAGCAATAACAATATGATAAAAAAGAAGAAACCGGGTGAAACGTGGCATTACAACCGATGGTTAAAAATCCAGTGTTATGGGATCCGATTGCACTGCATTGCTGGTATCGCCACCTTTGTCTACTACTCTAAATCTGAATATTGCAATATGTGCAGCAGAATTACACTTGTTACCGGCTAATGTAGCATATCCTGAAATGGTAGCATTTGAAAACTTTACCTTAACTGTCACTTTCTGGTTAGGCTCACCGGGAAATTCAGGAATTAAATAGACTAAATCAGGAATGGCATTTGTTTGGCAGGCAGGTAATGGTGCATCCAACTTGTCAATAAGAATTTCACCTTGCGCATTTCCCTCTTTATCTGTAACCGTTAAATCAAACTCAACGAATTTACCGTTGTTACCTGACGGGGTCATTATATCACCCTGCTTTACAGATTTTATTTCAACCTGCGGCTTGGTTGTATATTTATCTTTTCCGCAGCCTGCAAGCAGGGAAGCGAATACAAAAAGAAATAATAGTTTTGCTTTCATTCGGAAATGTTCTTAATTCAAATTTAAGCATTAATACCCCACTAAAAAATTGATTCCTTCTTTTGTTAACAATCTTTTTGAGTTAAGTGAAACCCGGTTCAGTGAGCTGGTGCAGCAGTCGTTTCAATTTCAGTACAACAATAACCCTGTTTACCGATCTTTTTGTGAAGCATTGCATGTAGAACCGACGGAAGTATCAACAATGGAGGCCATCCCTTTTTTACCTGTCAGCTTTTTTAAAACACACCGGATTGAAAGCACAGAATTTACCCCTGAAACATTGTTTGAAAGCAGCGGTACATCTCAAACCATACAAAGCAAGCATTACGTTAAAAGCCTTGCCTTATATGAAGAAGCTTTTACAAAAGGGTTTATCCGTCAATACGGTTCCCCTGAGAATTATTGCTTTCTCGGACTCCTCCCTTCTTATCTTGAACGGAGTCATTCATCGCTGGTGTACATGGTGCAAAAGCTGATGGAGAAAAGTAACCACCCCATGAATGGATTTTACCTCAACAATTTCAAACAACTGGCAGACAGATTACAGTTGTTAGAAAAAGAAGGTCAGTCAACTATTCTCATTGGTGTTACATTCGGGCTGCTTGATTTTGCTGAGCAATACCAATTACCATTGAAGAAAACCGTTATTATGGAAACCGGCGGCATGAAGGGAAGGAGGGAAGAGATGACAAGAGAACAGGTGCATCAGCAACTCAAAAAAAGTTTTTCGGTTGATACAATTCATTCGGAATATGGGATGACAGAATTGCTTAGCCAGGCTTATTCAAAAGAGGATGGCATTTTTCATTGCCCGCCGTGGATGAAAGTTTTGGTAAGGGATGAGGATGATCCACTGCACATCAGTACAAAAGGTAAAGGTGCCATTAATATTATTGACCTGGCTAATGTATATTCAATCAGTTTTATTGCAACCGATGATGTGGGCGAAGTATTTGAAGATGGAAGCTTTCGTGTATTGGGCCGCATGGATAACAGCGATATCAGAGGGTGCAGTTTGCTCGCATTATAAATAAAATCCAAATCACAAAATCCAATGCCCAATGTAAAAGCCATAAGATTCAAGACTCATCACTCATCATTATGCTTTCTGATAAATTACAAATGTTTCAAAACCGGCTTACGAAAGTGTATAAACACCGCAGCAAGCAAGCCAAAAGAATGGGCATCAGCTGCTATCGTTTATATGATAAAGACCTGCCGGAATTTCCCGTAAGTATTGATGTGTATGATACAAGGGTTTGTGTGAGTGAATACAAAGCCAAACATAACTTAACAGAAGAAGAGCATCTTGATTGGCTGGAAGGAACAGTTAATGTAATTGCTGTTGTATTGCAGATGGATGAAGAACTTATTTACACAAAAGAACGTAGAAGAAAAAGTAACCGGCAGGCACAATACCAGAAAACAGCTGAAGAAAAAGAGTTTTTTGAAGTAGAGGAAAATGGATTGAAATTCTTAGTGAATCTTTCTGATTACTTAGATACCGGTTTGTTCCTCGATCATCGTACCACACGTAAGATGGTGATGGATGAAGCAAAAGATAAAAAGGTATTGAACCTGTTTGCATATACTGGTTCCTTTAGTATTTATGCTGCTGCCGGTGGCGCTGAGGAGGTGGTTACAGTTGATCTGTCAAACACATACATCGATTGGGCGAAGAAGAATTTTGAAGCAAACTTTTTTATTGATCATAAGAAATACAAATTTGTTGTGGCCGATGTGAAGCAATACCTGGAGACACTTACGCCAAACACGTTTGACCTGGTGATAATGGACCCGCCCACGTTCAGCAACAGTAAGAAGATGAAAGACTTCCTCGATATTCAGCTCGATCACGTGGAGCTCATCAATCAAACATTAAAAGCAATGAAACCCGGTGGTATTTTATATTTCAGCAACAATGCACGGAAGTTTGAATTGAATGAAAGTGAAATACAGGCATCCGTTATTAAAGACATTACCAAAGCAACTACTCCATTCGATTTTGAAGGTAAACTGCAACGTTGGTGCTGGCGAATGATACGGTAATCGTATTTGTTCTCGTAGTTTTACGTAAGTGATATAGGGATAAAACATGCTCTCATGATTGGATTTGAATCGGAATAGAAGTAATTTTTCATCCTGTTATTGCTCAAAATCCAGAACTATGAAACCAAATCTTCTCCTGCTTGGGGAGCATCCCCGTTTAAAAAAGGTTCTCGCATTCACATTTGTTGCTGTTATATTGCTTGTTGGCATTGGTACGAACTATGCAATAGAATCAGGTGTGCTGCAATCTGTACAGGAACATTCTGCGCAAAGCGATTCTGTTATTAAACATCAGCAGTATCAGCAGGTGGTTGAAAAAACAATGTTTCTCATTACACAAAGTGATCACAATCTTGAAGATTATGTGCAAACAGGGGATCTTCATAAGAAAGAGGCTTTTTCAAAAAACATTATTGCAATAGAAAAAAACCTGCAGGAAGTGAAAGGCACATACGGAGGTTATATTCCTAAATATTTAGTAAACGTTTTTGTACATAAAGCTGCCAACCGCATTCAATTAAATCGTGATATACTTTCTGTTTATGATACAGAAGGACAGTTTAATGCAATGGAAATGGTCAATAGCATTGCTTACAGATCATCCTTTAAGGAAATTACATTTGGAGAGCAGGAGCTGATCAGTGCATTGGGAATAAAGATCGAGCAACTCAATAAAAAAATTACGATTGAAAAAGCAGAAATGGTTAGCCTCGATCGTAAATGGAATATAGTTTCGCTCATTTTCATGTCGCTTATTGCTTTATTGGTAGTATATAAAATGGTTGAAACAAACCGTTTGAACAACACACTGTCAATTGCAATCCAAAAAGAGCAGCAGGCACAAATGGTGAAAGACCAATTTATTTCAAATGTAACGCATGAGTTGCGTACGCCATTGAATTCTATTATCGGTTATACGAACCTGTTATTGAAGAAAGAACATACCCCGGAAACAAAACAATGGATCCAATCAATGAAAATTTCCGGTAACCTGTTGATGGAAGTGATCAATGATGTGCTCGATTATTCGAAACTGGAATCGGGTCATTTCCAGTTTTCCAATGAAGCATTTGAAGTAAAACAGGTAATCAGCAATCTCAAAAACGTATTGCAAAACCGTGCGGAAGCAAAAAATATTTCATTACATATTCAAATGGATGAAAAATTACCAGATTATGTTTCAGGTGATGCAAAGAAACTGATGCAAATACTGGTGAATCTTACAGGTAACTCCATCAAGTTTACAGAGCAGGGTTCTGTTTCAGTTGCAGCAAAAATGGTTAAGCAATCAGGTGAAAAAGCATGGATACAATTTACAGTTGAAGATACCGGCATAGGTATCGAAAAAGAAAAGCTACCGTATGTATTTGAAAGGTTTTACCAGATCGAAAGCAAAACAGCAAAAAAATATTACGGAACAGGCCTGGGGCTTCCTATTGTGAAGCAACTGGTAGAAATGCAGGGCGGTGAAATTGAAGTATTCTCCACTCCCGGAGAAGGTACTCAATTTGTTTTGCTAATGCCTTTCACGATCACTTCAGCAATAGAAAAGGAAAGCGAAACTGAACTGGTCATTAATAAAGAAAAACTTATTCAGAAGCGGATATTAATTGTTGATGATAATGAAATGAACCGTGATCTTATGGGTTATCTTTTAGCAGAGCATAAATTCTTGTTCGATAAAGCAGATAGTGGCATAACAGCGCTGCAAATACTTAAACAAAAGAACTATGATTTTATTTTGATGGATATACAAATGCCGGGACTAAGTGGTATAGATACCACCAAAAAGATCAGGGCCGAATTACAAATGCAAACACCCATCATCGGGCTGAGTGCATTTTGTCAAAGTCTTGAACAACAGAATGCCATTAATGCCGGTATGAACGCATACCTCACCAAACCTGTTGATGAACGCAAGTTGCTTGAACTGCTCAACCATTACAGCGACTGGGATGCAGAGCCTGCTACGCCACAGCATTCGCAATTGAAACTGGTGAACATTGATTATCTGCATCGCTTAACCGGTGGCAACAAAGAAAATATCCAGGATCTGCTGA
The DNA here is from genome assembly GCA_036675885.1 of Lacibacter sp. Classification (GTDB taxonomy): domain Bacteria; phylum Bacteroidota; class Bacteroidia; order Chitinophagales; family Chitinophagaceae; genus Lacibacter. Next base: position 5,900 of record JAKFDY010000550.1, read on the forward strand.
ACAAAGCATTTGACTTTTTACCAAGTGAAGTTGAGAAACTGAAAGAATCATTTGCTGCTGAAGATCCGGCGATGTTAAAAGCAACTGCTCATAACATGAAATCAACTTTGCGAATACTGGGAGTGGCAGAGGAACTTTCGGGGAAAGTGATATTGATTGAAAAAGCAGATATTTCAAAATATACGGAGAAAGAGCAAACAAAAAATCTTATTGCTGAACTTGACAGTTCTGTGCAGGTTGTGTTGCAGGAGCTCAGAGAATATCTTGCTGCTGCGGCTTAATTTTCAAGGTGAGTCACTCGCTTGTATTTTAGAGTGGCTCACCCTCAAAGTTTTATCCTGTTTTAAATTGTTGTTCTTCACTTATCTTGCAATCAAATACGATTGCAATGAATAAAGTTGTTTCAAATGCCGATGAAGCAATAAAAGACATCCCCGATGGAGCTATTCTTATGCTCGGTGGTTTTGGTTTATGTGGTATTCCCGAAAACTGTATCTCCGCTTTAGTAAAAAAAGGAACAAAACAACTCACTTGCATTTCAAACAATGCAGGTGTAGATGATTTTGGCATTGGGTTAATGCTCAGGCAAAAGCAGGTGAAAAAAATGATCTCATCTTATGTGGGTGAGAATGCAGAATTTGAACGTCAATTGTTAAGTGGGGAATTAGAAGTGGAATTAATTCCCCAGGGAACATTGGCTACACGTTGCATGGCTGCCGGTTATGGTATGCCTGCCATTTATACACCTGCAGGCGTTGGAACAGAAGTAGCTGAAGGAAAAGAAGTCCGCAATTTTAAAGGGAAAGATTATTTACTTGAATATGCATTTGATGCAGACTATGCCATTGTAAAAGCATGGAAAGGCGATACAATGGGCAATCTTATTTACAAGGGAACTGCCCGCAATTTTAATCCATTGATGGCAATGGCAGGGAAAATAACGATTGCTGAAGTGGAAGAACTTGTAGAACCGGGCATTTTACATCCCAACGCTATTCAGACACCTGGTATTTATGTGCATCGCATTTTCCAGGGATCGAATTATGAAAAGCGGATCGAGCAACGAACTGTAAGCAAGCGAATTTGAGAAAGTGGCAATTTGAAAATGATCGTTTCAATTTTTCAAAGCTTGCCACAAGGTAATCCCCACAATTTTCAAATTATCTAATTATCTAATTTTCAAATTGTATTTATGCCGCTCTCAAAAGAACAAATAGCACAACGCATTGCCAGAGAATTAAAAGATGGTTACTACGTAAATCTTGGCATTGGTATTCCAACATTGGTGGCGAATTATATTCCTGCAGGTATCCATGTTGAACTGCAAAGTGAAAATGGTTTGCTGGGCATGGGGCCTTTTCCGTTTGAAGGTGAAGAAGATCCTGATCTCATCAACGCAGGTAAACAAACCATCACCACATTGCCTGGCTCTGCTTTTTTTGATAGTGCCATGAGCTTTGGAATGATCCGTGCAGGCAAAGTTGATCTTACCGTATTAGGTGCAATGGAAGTAAGTGATGAAGGTGATATTGCCAACTGGAAAATTCCGGGCAAGATGGTAAAAGGGATGGGTGGTGCTATGGATCTTGTAGCCAGTGCAAAAAATATTATTGTGGCCATGATGCATACCAATCCTAAAGGAGAAAGTAAATTATTGCCTGCATGTACATTGCCAATAACAGGAAAGCGTTGCGTTAAAAAAATTGTTTCTGATTTAGCTGTACTGGATGTTACACCCGATGGATTTAAATTACTGGAACGGGCTCCCGGTGTTTCAGTTGAAGAAATTGTTGCCAAAACTGCAGGCAAATTGATTGTAGAAGGTGAAATACCTGAAATGACATTTTGAAAAATAGAAAATAAAAATCCCGGTTACGATAACCGGGATTTTTATTTAAGCACTTACAATTAAACCAATTCAGCTTCCAGTTGCAGTTCTTCTTTTGGCAATGGTTTCATACAGAAGAACCAATCCTTGCAATACACATCCTTTTCTTTACCAGCCATACGTTCCTTTGCAACACCACAACTGTTTGCTGGTGGAACAATAACATCTTCACCCGGAATCCAATCGGCAGGAAGTGCTACCGCATGTTTATCTGCCGTTTGCAGACCCATCAGTACACGTTTCAGTTCCTTAAAATTGCGACCTAATGAAAGTGGATAATAGATGATGGCCCTTATGATGCCTTTGGGGTCAATAAAGAAAACAGCTCTAACGGCTTTGGTAGAACTTTCGCCCGGTTGTATCATGCCATACATTTTGGCAATTTCCATTGTAATATCTTCTATCAGCGGAAATTTTACTTCTACATCTTTCCATCCACGAAATTCAATTTTATCCTTTATGGTTCGCAACCATGCAATATGACTGTATAGTCCGTCCACACTCAGTCCAACTAATTGCGTATTGAGTTTTGCAAATTCAGGCTCCATTTTAGCAAAAGTCATAAACTCAGAAGTGCATACAGGTGTAAAGTCGGCCGGATGGCTGAACAGAACGATCCATTTACTTTGGTAATCGTTGGGGAAATGGATGTTACCCTGTGTGGTTATCGCTGTAAAGGAAGGTGCGGGATCGCCAATGCGTGGCATACTGATTGTAGTTGGGGTTTCTATTTCGTTGTGCATATAAAATAGTTTAAGTTGAATAAGCGGTTAACTGTTAAAGATACTGTTATGACGCCCCGTTTTCCAGTGAGCGAAGTCATAGACAGGTGTGATATTGGGAAGGAAATTCAACATCAGATGGACATATTTTGCAACAAGATGCAGGCATTTTTTTCGCAGGAAATTCCAAATAGTAAATCCGCTACTTAAGATTTGCAGTTTTTGCCGGTACTCTTCAAAGTTTGGCAAGGTTTTTATCCTTCATTGTGCAATGCAGCAATTGTAATTGCCGAATCTATCTGTACAGGCGCATGAATAATCGCTGAAGAATGTATGTTGACACATTTTCTTCAGTTCATTACTGATGTAGCTACGCCTGTATGCCTGAATGAAGCATCTGAATTATTCATTTACTAAAAAGAATGTTATGAAACTAAATTACCTGGTTGCAGTTATCTGCACCGCATTGTTATTGACTTCTTGTGTAAGCAGCAAAAAGTTTAAAAAGTCGCAGGCCGATTATGCATTATTGCAAACCCGTTATCAAACGCTGGAAGGGACGCTGGCCGATTGCAATAACCAAAAAGCCGGATTAGAACAGGATAAAACAAATCTCAACAAACGTATAACCGATCTCAACAAAGAGATGGAACACATTAAAGAGAATTACACGCAGGCTATTATGCAATTGGAAAATCTATCGGTAATCTCCAAGCAACAAGCCGAAAGCATCAAACAATCGTTACAGAACATTGGAGCAAAAGATGCTTATATTCAAACATTGCAACAGCAAATGGCTTACAAAGATTCGCTCAATATGGTTTTGGTAATGAATCTGAAAGGAGCCATCGGTAATATTGAAGATGAAGACATTAATATTAAAGTAGATAAAGGTGTAGTGTATATTGACATCTCAGACAAATTATTATTCAAGAGTGGCAGCTACACCATAACCGAGCGTGCAAAAGAAATACTGGGTAAGGTTGCTTTGGTACTGAAGAACCAACCTGATATTGAATTTATGGTGGAAGGTCATACAGATAATGTTCCTTTCCGTGGTAATGCTTCATTGATCGATAACTGGGATTTGAGTGTGAAACGTGCAACTACCGTTGTGCGTCTATTACAAAAAGAATATGGATTAGATCCGGCGAAAATGGCAGCTGCAGGTCGTAGTGAGTATCGTCCGATAAATACAAATGATACCAAAGAAGGTAAAGCAGTGAACCGCAGAACAAGGATTGTTATTCTTCCACAATTGGATCAGTTCTTTAAGCTCCTCGAACCGCAGAAATAATAATCAACCCCTATAAATAGTAAAGGCTACAGTAATGTGGCCTTTACATATGTAACGCAAATATTTTTATCAGTTTGTTGTATATACTTTAATAAAGCCATCGGTTTCGCTGCTGGCGATAAATAAACTTTTACCATTCGGGCTTTTATCGGCCGAAACAAATAACACACCTTCAGGTCCAACACCTGTATTAAGCCATTGACTGAATATCGGTTTGGTTGGATTTGTAATATCGTAGATCATTACTGCGTTTGCTCTTTCTAATCCAACAAACAAGAGGTTCTTGTTCCCAACACGACCAATGGTAATACCTTCCGGTTCGCAACCTTTATCATCGCTGCGACCGTCAGGATATTTACCAAGTTCAGCAGCTTTGGTATCAATCTGGTTTTTACTGTCGTAAACTAATTGCCCGGTTAAACCATTCCAGATACTGAATGAACGTGTACCGTATGAATACAATTCATCGTAATCGCCATCACCATCATTATCGCCAAGCGTTGTTGTAATGTTTAAGCGACCTAACTGTACTGTTGTTTTTAGTGTAGCCGCATTTGGAAATGCTGTAGGATCTAGCACAACAGAAGCATGACCGGCACGTCTTACTTCAACCGGCAACATACCAGCCCATTCCCGTACATCGCCTTCATTGGCTGAATAAATAAAAGGCACACCGTTGTAATTATTGACAGCAATGGCATCAGGTAAATACATTCCCTTTACAGGCCACGCTCCAAAGTTGATGCTGCCATCCTGGTCACTTGGATCAATGGTATTCATGGGGTTGCTGTAATCTTTAAAGCCTAACGGAAAAATATCGGTGAGGGTTTTTGTTGTGAGATCAATTTTTGCAATACCATTATTCTCCTGCAGTGTAACCCATGCCGTTTGGCTGTTGCTTGCTACAGCAATATATTCAGGTTCTACATCCTGTTCAAAGCTTGCATTTTTGCCAAACAAACGAAAACCTTTTGTTTTTAAATCAGCTGCTCCTGAAGCAAACTTGCTAAAGTCAAGTGTTGTAACAGCGTAGTTATTGTTTACATCAATAATAGAAACTGTTCCGAGGGGATCAATAGTATACGCCTCATTCGGTTCACCTTCATTTGCTGTAAGAATAAAATTTCCATCGGGTGTAAACGTGATCATATCGGGTAATGAGCCAACAGTTACAACGGTAATAGCATCATGCGTTGTTGTATTAAATACAACCACTTTGCCATTATTTGTTTTAGGAACGGCTTCAATTGCTGCGGCAAGTTTGCCATTGCTTACGCTCACACTATTTACAAGCCCACCATACACCGCAATGTTAATATTGCCGGTTACTACAGGCGATGCAGGATTACTGAGATCAACAACTTCAATGCGGTTATTACCTGCGCTGTTGTTTACCACAAATAGCTTTTTTGTTTCAGGATCAAAAGTGCTGATCTCTGCAGCACCTGATCCGCCACCAATAGCGAGGCTGCTTATTTCAGAAAAGCTGGTTGATTCCTGGCGTGCAGCAAAACCGGGTGTATTCTGTTTCGCATTTTCCTGATCTGTGTTGAGTTTTGTACAGGCATTCAGTAATACAATGCTGCTGATGAGTAAAAGGGATTTTCTCATTGTGTAAGTTTATTAGTTGAGCGACAATGGTAGCGGGGCATTGTTAAGGAAATATGACGGGAAGGTTATGAAAAGATGAAGGAAGGGGTTAATTGGTATTCGTTGCGGTCACAATTCGTGACCACAACGGAAGAAAATGAAATTTTGAGGTCACAATCTGTGACCTCAAAATGAATACGTTAAATGTTTAAGATCACAATTTGTGACCTTAAAGAAAGCAAGATTGGTATGAGGTTGCTGGTACAGCAGAAACTATTCTGATCTATATTTTTTTCCCGGATGCTTCTTTGTATGATGCACAGATGCCACAAATATTTCTTTTGTTGTGTTTCTGATTTTAAATACGATCAGGTAGGGAAAAAAATCTACCTGTGCTTCACGGAATAATTTTCGGCTGCGGCTGCCGTATGTTTGCGGCTGACTTGAGATTTCTTCTATTTTAAGACGTACGGATTGCAGAAAACGTTCGCCAAGTCCTTTTTGTTTTGCTTCGTACCATGCATAGGCTTCGGAAAAATCCTGTTGTACCAGAGGGTGAAAGCGAACGGTATAGTCCATTACTTTTTAACTGATTTCTTTTTAAACGCTTTACGGGCAGAAATTTCAAGATCGTCAAGTGAAAGGGTTTTAACCTTGCCTGTTTCCATTTCGTGAAAACGACGGTTCATTTCGCTCATGTAGGTTTTATCATTCCACCAATCCTCCTCCTGCGCAAAGGTTTTTATCACCGTAAGTACCGCCTTCTTTTGTTCGGTATTGAGTTGGGTGAGGTAGTGATTGATTTCTTTATCTAAAGGTTTAGCGGAAGCCATTTGAGTTTGTTTGTTTCAAATTTACAAAGGATTTAGTGGTTTCTTATAAAGAAAATGCAGTGCGCTCAACGATAATGTAAAGTTTCAAGGTCACAAATTGTGACCTTGAATAAGGTAAACAGTTTTGAGGTTGCAAAATGAAACCTCAAACCAGATTTACAATGCAATGGAAAACCTGTTTAATGAAAAGGCTGCTCAGAGGAAGTGGAATGAACGAGAGAGGATAAGGTTAATTTAAAAAAGTAAATCGGTTGAAATTGTGTTCTAATAAATCATGTATTGGTATTTATAATTTAGTATGAAATCGAAGCTTTTAAATATTATTATTTACATAGTATTATTAATTGTTGGACTTATTATATTCCTTTTTCCTGCATATCATGCGTTTAAAATTAATGAGCCTATAGGTTATTCATTGGGGTCATTTCTTACAATATGCGGGATAGCTTTGCTTACGGTTTTTTCATAGATACAGAAAGTAAAGCAAAGGGGTTAGGTAAATGGATTTATACAACTTTAATTGCACTCCTGTTTTTGTCTTTTATTATAACTGCTATTATAACCGCTGAAATATTCATATATCCAATTGCTGCCATCCCATTTATGCCAGAAGCAATAGATATTGATTTAGGATTTATCATTTTTCGATCCTTCTTTGTCAAACTTATAATTTTTGTTCTTGAGTTATGGTTAGCTTATAAATTAAGCAAGATTATTATTAGTTTTTTTAAAATAAGGGTATGAAATGGAAAATCTAATTCAAAAGGTTCTTAGTACATGAGTGTTTGGTATTACATTTTTCTTGGATGAGCTTAGTTTTTGTGAATTAAATATCTTTCTATTTACAGATTGTTAAAACTTAAAAATGGTTATTTATTACTTTCTAAAGCAAATTGACTGGAATTTGTTTCTTTCGTTAATTGCCATTTGTATCTCTTTTCGTGCTTTGTACACAAGCAATAAACTTCAAAGGCAGAACTTGTCTTTGAGTATAAGGCAAAAACTTTATGATGTTGCAAATGAAAGAGCAAGTGTATGTAATAGAGTTTGGATTTCTGAATTAAAGACCAAAGAATCAATGCCTAATTTTAATACAGTAAGCGAAATGGTAATTACCGTCGAGGTGATGGAAAGGTCATTTAGTTTGTTTCAGTTGCATAAAAAAGATAGTATTTTAAATAAAGGGGATTTTTATTACATAATATGGAAACAACTTAACACTGAATTGAGAGATTTTGTGATAAAGTCCAAGACTTTGTCCGAGTACTCAAGCAATCAAATTTATCGATCACAAATTGATGGGCTTTTTAGTAAGTTTTTGGAGTACTTCGAAATATAACTGGCATCAATAGTAGCGATTTCTTTGTGACGCTGATATAATTAGAACATAGGAGTTAACTGCTCACTGGCTGCCGGATTGCGGCGGCACCGCAGCGTAGCGGAGGTACAGCGAAAAGTCAGACGCTTTGGTCTGACCAAGACCAGAAGCGTCTCGGCCGGAACCACAGCCGCCCAAGGTTCGAAAGCCCACAGCCCCACAACTCCTAATTACAAATTCCCAATTCCCAAGGTTCAGCCCGCCCCAGCGTCCCAACCTCAATCCCAAATTTCCCCACAAATCCTCCCCAAAGCGTCATTTTTTCCGCATCTCGAACACTGTCTGTACTTTTTCGTATAGATTAATCTGTACTTTTGTGTATAGATTGAAATTCATTAGAAATACGACTAAACAGAACGAATTATGAGTGAGATGCTCAATACACTGGAGCAAACGGCCCTGAGTGAGTACAAATATGGTTGGGTAACCGACATTGAAGCCGACGAGGCACCTCCCGGACTTAGCGAAGACATTGTGCGTTTCATCAGCGCCAAAAAGAAAGAACCCGAGTGGATGCTGGAATGGCGACTCAAAGCCTACCGTCATTGGTTAAAAATGACAGAGCCGGAATGGGCCAATGTGAAGTATCCCAAGATCGATTATCAAAGCATCAAATATTACAGCGCTCCCAAGCAAAAAGTAACGCTCAACAGCCTGGATGAAATTGATCCGGAGTTGCGGGCAACGTTTGAGAAACTGGGTATTTCGCTGGACGAACAAAAACGTTTGAGCAATGTGGCAGTTGATGCGGTGATCGATTCGGTTTCTATTGCAACTACATTTAAAAAGCAACTGGCTGAGCTCGGCATTATTTTCTGCAGCATGAGCGAAGCGGTGCAGGAACATCCCGAACTCATCAAAAAATGGTTGGGTTCGGTTGTGCCAATGACAGATAATTATTTTTCTGCCTTAAACAGTGCGGTGTTCAGCGATGGCAGTTTCTGCTACATTCCAAAAGGCGTGAAAAGCCCGATGGAGTTAAGCACCTACTTCCGCATCAATGCTGAAAATACCGGGCAGTTTGAACGTACACTCATTGTTGCAGAAGAAGGCAGCTATGTAAGTTACCTCGAAGGTTGTACAGCACCGATGCGTGATGAAAATCAATTGCACGCTGCGGTGGTTGAAATTGTAGCGCTTGATAATGCTGAAGTAAAATATTCAACTGTACAAAACTGGTACCCCGGCGATAAAGATGGTAAAGGTGGTATCTACAACTTCGTTACGAAGCGTGGTATTTGTGCAGGTGTAAATTCAAAAATCAGCTGGACGCAGGTTGAAACCGGTTCTGCTATTACATGGAAATATCCTTCCGTTATATTAAAAGGTGATAACAGCCAGGGTGAATTTTATTCTGTTGCCGTTACCAACAATCATCAGCAGGCCGATACCGGTACTAAGATGTTGCACATTGGTAAGAACACCAGAAGCCGTATTGTATCAAAAGGTATTTCTGCAGGCTTCAGTCAAAACTCTTATCGTGGTTTGGTGCAGGTGGGTAAGAACGCAGTGAATGCACGTAACTTCTCCCAGTGTGATAGTTTGTTGCTTGGCGATAAATGTGGTGCACACACTTTCCCATATATTGAAGTAAAGAATAGCACTGCGCAAGTTGAACATGAAGCCACTACTTCTAAAATTGGTGAAGACCAGATCTTTTATTGCAACCAGCGTGGCCTCGATACAGAAACTGCCGTTGCATTGATCATAAATGGTTTTGCCAAAGAAGTAATGAATCAGTTACCGATGGAGTTTGCTGTGGAAGCACAGAAACTGTTGGCGATTTCATTAGAAGGAAGTGTGGGGTAAAACCCCCTCCGCCTCCTGAAGGGGGAACTGTTAGCACTCAAAGTGAATTGTGCAGCATAAAACCTTGAAGTTCTTTTTTTGTTGATCGGCGATAGTACAGAAATGAAACTTTTGTTGCGTCGCACTCTTGTACTGATGAAACTATATTCATCAGACGAAAAGTAAAAAACTATTGTTCAAATAATAAACAAATGCCTGTTTCCCCTCCCGGGAGGGGTTGGGGGTGGGTTAAACGTTATGCTAAGTATTAAAAATTTACAAGCTCGCATTGAAGAGAAGGAAATCT
>JAKFDY010000551.1:0-14446 GCA_036675885.1 Lacibacter sp.
TCGGATAAATATGTTTCACAATTCTCCGTCCGACGGGGACGTCTGACAGGACAAACAGGGAGTTTATGATTGGATATAATTCTGCAGCTGTTCAATGGTTTCTTTCTGCGAAAGAATGGTTTCTGTAACTACATCGTTAATTGATATAATACCGGTTACCTGGTCGTTCTCAAATACAGGCAGGTAGCGGATATTGCTTTCGCTCATAATATGCATGCAGGTTTCAATAGAGTTATCAGGAGTAATGCGGGGCAAACCAGTTGTCATAATATCTTTTACAAATGTTTCGGTTGATGATTTTCCTTTCAGGATCACCTTACGGGCATAGTCACGTTCGGTCATTACGCCCAGGTATTCACTTCCCTCCATCACCATAACAGAACCAATATTTTTTTCGGCCATTAACTGCAATGCATTGATCACAGATAAACCGGGTTCAACTGAAATAACATTCCTGCCTTTGCGTTGGAGGATATGCGAAACTTTTCTCATTCTATTCGGGTTTTAATTCAGGTTTAAGTTAATGAAAATCCATAAAAAAAGATGTGCCGATTTTACAGCACATCTTTTTTATTTGGAGGTTGCCAACCTTACCGAGATAGTTGGTTTTCTTCAACTGTACCAAGGTTGGCAACCCTGTTAACTCATTTATCTGCCAAAATCATCCTGCAAACGAACGATATCATCTTCATCTGACGGATTTGCCGGATCAGTATGTTGCCATATCTCTGCAATTACACCCCAATCTTTTAATCCAACCAGGCGATGGCGCTGACCGGTTGATAATACAATGATATCACCAGCTTCAAAAACATTTACTTCGGTTTCATCATCCGTGTCACTCATTACAACACCCACTTCACCTTCAACCACACGCCATATTTCTGCACGACGGTGATGGTATTGCCACGATAAACGTTTACCCGGTTCCACCACCAGAATTTTGGGGCTGAGTTTATTACCCAGCATCAGATCTTCTTTCTTATACGTAGGGAAATAAGTTTCAATAAAAAGATCGGCCTGGCTTTCATCCAATACAAAAAAACCACCCCACGGACGGTCGAAATCAAATGACTGAATGCGAAATCCATCCTGCTCAATATACTGCCGCTGTTCTTCTAAAAATTGCTGTTTGTCGCTCATATATAAGTTTGTTTCGAAGTAAAAATAATCCAAGGACGTATCAAGGCAAAAAAAAACCCTCAAACTTGAGGGTCTTTTTATAAAATGCGATTGCATTATGCTGCTATTGCTATCAACCAAAGGATAAAGAAGATCACTGCCGCAAGCCATGCAAGACCAGACAGGAACCAAACAAATGGAACCAACCATCCAATGATTGCCAAAATAATTGCAACAGCGGCAAAAATGAGCCACAAACGAAGCATTTGTCTTTCATCATGTACATCGATTGACTTGCCTTTCTTGAGTTGTTTGCTCAATTTCTTTTGCGCCATTTTCAAGGCGATCTTTTGGGCGAATGTCATTTTCTTGCCTGTCATTTCCTGAATCTTAGCCGGCGTAATCGCCAGGAATGCATCCATATTGGTTGCTTTTACTTTTTCAATGGTGGTTTCAACACCAGCTTTTGCATTGTCTGATGCATTCGAGGGAACATAGATAATACCTGCATAAGAAGAAACACTGAAAACGGCTGCCAAAAGGACGATGATAATCTTTCTCATTGTAGAGCTTGATTTTTGATGATTGATTTGGTTATTAATGGCAGCAAAATACTGAAAATGAATTAAGAAAACCAATAACATGTACATGTGATGTTACAAATGGCAGATGTACTGGTTTTTCTTTCATTTCACAAACTATTAAAACAGAAAGCCCGGGGCTAATTGCTCCGGGCTTTTAAAATACTTTCGAAAAAATATTACTTAAACTTATTTACAATTAATGAAGCTTTTAAAACTAAAAAGCGAACTAACTATAAACAAATCTGCGTTTAGTTTTTTCCTCCGAAAAGATAACCAAGTTTAATCCCAAAGTAGTTATTACGGGTTTTAACTTCGCTCTCATTACTAATATTACTGAATCCTAAGTTATAATTCACACTTAGAAATAAACCGTTAGAAAGCTCATAACCGGCTAAAATGTTACCACCTAAATCTAAAGGCTTAACCTCACCTTCTCCGCTTCCAAATTCGATATCTTCGGAATCTCCTCCAGATTTAGCCTTCCCTGAAAGTCCTAATGCAAAAGAAGGTCCAACACCTAAGAATAATTTACCAGAACCTGCTTCTAATTTGTAAACGAAATCTAATGGAAGTTCAAGATAATTCAGATTTATACTCGCTCCTTCAAAATCTCCGCCTTTTTGCACAAAATTTAATGCCGGACGGAAATGAATACCCGACTCTGAAAGAGGCAGTTCAGCAAGTACACCTGCAGTAAAGCCTGTCTTATTATACGTCAGTTTAACTCCGCTTGCCTTAGATGTCATTGAAGAAAAGGCAGGACCTGCCTGAATGCCAAAGCGTACCTGGGCAAATAAAGCAGAAGTTGTTAATGCAAAAGCAAAAAACAATAATGAGATCTTTTTCATGTTTGTAATTTTGGTTAAAAAAATTTATGCGAATATAGAGGTTTATTCTATTAACCAAAATTTCACTACTCTTTTTAATAAATTGATTAGTTAACAATGTCGCAAAATAATAAACAGCGGCCCGTTATCGAACATATTTAAGTGATGTGGTTAATGCGTATAAATTGGAACTTTTGAGGTAATTGTAGTCTGATTTTTTGTTCTTTTCTGTTCACTTCTCTTCCCCTATCTTCGCAAAAATTTTAACGCATGGAAAAGAAATCATCTGCATTAAACTGGATCTTGTTTTTTGTTTCTGTAGCTGCTTGTGTGATATTTTATTTTACCCCGGCTTTTGCTAACTATATTACCGCCACTTTTCCTTTTATCTGTTATTATTTCGTAAAGGCGCTAGACCTCATTTAATTATTCCCTGAACTTTATTATAGATGGCCCGTAACTGAAAAGTGACGGGCTTTTTTGTGCCCACAATTTCTTCTTAATAAATAAGCCCCGACAAATTTGTCAGGGCTTATCATTATCATCAATGCTTCAATTTAAGTCAGCGGTTTATTTCACCTCTTCAAACTGCGCATCTTCCACATTATCACTTTTCGGTCCTGCTGAGGCATCCGGGCCAGCTCCACCACCTGCACCGGGCTGTGCGCCTTGTGCATCCTGTGTTGCTTTGTACATTTCTTCACTTGCTGCTGTCCATGCAGTGTTCAATTCTGTCATTGCTGCATCAATAGCTACTAAGTCCTGTGCTTTGTGTGCATCTTTCAGTTTAGTAAGAGCAGCTTCAATCGGTGCTTTCTTATCAGCACCAATTTTATCGCCATACTCTTTCAACTGCTTTTCTGTCTGGAAGATCAAACTATCAGCCTGGTTAATCTTTTCTACTTTTTCTTTTTCAGCTTTATCAGTTGCTTCGTTGGCTTTCGCTTCATTCTTCATCTTTTCAATTTCTTCCTTGCTCAAACCACTACCTGCTTCAATACGGATCTTTTGTTCTTTACCTGTGCCTTTGTCTTTTGCACTTACATGCAGCAAACCATTAGCATCAATATCAAATGTTACTTCAATTTGCGGAACACCACGTGGAGCCGGTGGAATACCATCGAGGTTAAACATACCTAAGCTCTTATTGTCCTTACTCATCGGGCGCTCACCCTGCAATACATGAATCTGTACACCTGGTTGATTATCGGCCGCTGTAGAAAATGTTTCACTTTTCTTTGAAGGAATAGTTGTGTTGCTGGCGATGAGTGTTGTCATTACACCACCCAAAGTTTCAATACCAAGGCTGAGCGGAGTAACGTCGAGCAACAATACATCTTTCACTTCACCTGTTAATACCGCACCCTGGATAGCTGCACCAACTGCAACAACTTCATCAGGATTTACGCCACGGTTTGGTTTTTTACCAAAGAATTTTTCAACGATCTCCTGCACTTTAGGAATACGTGTACTACCACCTACTAAGATTATTTCATCAATATCGCTGGTAGAAAGACCTGCATCTTTCAATGCAGCTTCGCAAGGCTTCAGGCAACGGGCAAATAAATTATCAGCTAATGCTTCAAATTTTGCACGGGTTAATTTTAATACCAGGTGTTTTGGAACACCATCAACAGCTGTTACATAAGGCAGGTTGATTTCTGTTTCGCTTGAAGAAGATAATTCAACCTTTGCTTTTTCAGCAGCTTCTTTTAAACGCTGTAAAGCCATCGGGTCTTTACGCAGATCAATTGCTTCCTGGTTTTTAAATTCATCAGCCAACCAGTCGATAATCACTTTATCAAAATCGTCACCACCCAAGTGTGTATCACCGTTAGTGCTTTTAACTTCAAACACACCTTCACCCAATTCCAAAACAGAAATATCGAATGTACCACCACCAAGGTCAAATACAGCGATCTTCTGGTCTTTATGTTTTTTATCGAGACCGTAAGCCAATGCCGCTGCAGTTGGTTCGTTCACAATACGACGAACATTCAAACCTGCAATTTCACCGGCTTCTTTTGTAGCCTGGCGTTGTGCATCGTTAAAGTAAGCAGGCACTGTAATCACCGCTTCTGTTACTTCCTGGCCCAGGTAATCTTCAGCTGTTTTTTTCATTTTCTGAAGCACCATTGCCGAAATTTCCTGTGGCGTATACAGTCTGCCATCTATGTCAATACGAACGGTATTATTGTCACCTTGAGACACTTTATAACTCCAGTGTTTGATCTCTTCGCCCACTTCATCAAAGCGGCGACCCATAAAACGCTTCACTGAACTAATGGTATTAATCGGGTTTGTGATGGCCTGGCGCTTTGCCGGATCACCCACTTTACGTTCACCGTTTTTCAAAAAAGCCACTACCGATGGGGTTGTACGGCGCCCTTCATCGTTTGCAATTACAACAGGCTCGTTCCCTTCCATTACGGATACGCAGCTATTTGTTGTACCTAAGTCGATTCCTATAATCTTTCCCATGATCTGGATTGTTTTTAAGTTCACTTACCTTACTCAATGATAATGCCATGGGTGGTGAGGGTGAAAAATTGGCAGAAAATACATAGTTCTGAGTATTAAGTTCTTAGTTATAAGTGTTGGGCTGTCAGCTGATGTTTCTCACCCCTGCCATCCGTTCGGGCTGCTGCGGGCTCCGCACTCTACTCGGTTTCGCATCTGGCCTTTCGCATATCCCGTCGAAGACCCCGATTCTTTTCAGGGCTGCCCTTGAACAGTTGAATATTTTTCAGCAAAAGAACATGTGTTACTAAAGAGGCAAATTCAATTCGGTCATTTCTTTTGACGCAGAACAAGGGAAAAGAGTTCAACGCAGAGTTACCCTGCGAAATCCTCTGCGTTCTTCCTTCTCTGCGCCAAAAAGAAATTGTTTGCCAGATAGCTATTGGGGCAGCTTTCGGGAGAGCAGACAACCGACCCTTATCTTTGCAACCTTCAGAGCAAACAAATCTGAAATCGTACATCTAAAATCTACAATTCACACTCATGCAGGTTTTCAAATTCGGCGGTGCCAGTGTAAGTAACTATGAAAAAGTGCAGAACCTTGGCAATATCATTAAACAATTTCCAGATAAGCAATTGATGATCGTTATTTCGGCGATGGGCAAAACTACCAATGCACTGGAGAAAGTTGCTGAAGCATTTTTTGCAGGAAAGAAAGATGAGGCATTGCAATTGTTCCGTGCAGTGAAACTGCAACACCTGGATGAAGCAAAGTATTTGCTGGTTACACATTTCAATCCGTTGATGGAGCAGTTCAATAATTTCTTTACTGAAGTGGAATGGCTCTTACATGATCAACCAGTTCGTGATTATGATTATTACTATGACCAGATCGTTTGTTTAGGTGAATTATTGAGCACGTCTATTGTAAGTGCTTATCTTAATGAAATCGGCATCAGCAATCAATGGATCGATGTGCGGGATGTATTCCGCACCGATGATAATTTCCGTGACGCAGCCATTGACTTTTCATTCACACAACAACAGGTGAATGCAATCATTAAACCTTTATTTACAAATAACAATATTGTAATAACACAAGGTTTTATTGGTTGTACTGATGAAAATGAAAGCACCACGCTTGGTCGTGAAGGAAGTGATTATACAGCTGCTGTATTTGCTTATATGCTCAATGCAGAAAGTGTGGCTATCTGGAAAGATGTGAAGGGAGTGATGAACGCTGATCCGAAACAATTTGCCGATGCACAATACATCAGCGAACTGAATTATGATGAAGTAATTGAAATGGCTTATTATGGAGCACAGGTGATTCACCCAAAAACAATCAAGCCTTTACAGAATAAAAACATTCCGTTGTATGTAAAATGCTTTACTGATGCAAGCTTGCCTGGTACAGTTATTCATAATAACCCGGTAAAGAATCTGCCGCCCATTATCGTCATCAAACAAAACCAGGTGCTGTTGCAACTGCACACAAAAGATTTTTCGTTCATTGGCGAACAACCCATGAGTGATCTGTATGAAATGATGGCGAAGCTGCACATTAAACCCAATCTTATTCAAACACATGCAGTGAATCTGCAGTTGTGTATTGATGATCGTCCGGATAAAGTGGAGAAGCTTGCATTGGCTGCATCCGGAGAATTTGATGTGCAGGTGGAGAAAGGATTAACACTGCTCAGCATTCGTCATTACAACAACGAAACCATTGAACGTTTAACAGCAGGAAAAACAATTGAATTAAAACAGCAAAGCCCTGAAACGGTGCAGATGCTGATGATGTAAGTTTATTGTTTTACCAGTTTTGCGGAATAAACTTCACCATTAATTTCCAGGCGAAGCTGATAGATACCTGCAGGTAACTTTTTTAAAGCGAGGGTTGTATTCGTTGAATATGCTGGTATGATCATTTGCTGCAATAGCACTTGCCTGCCATTTACATCGGTTACAACAATTCCTGCTCTTCCATTAATATTACCCGGCAGTTGAATTGTTACTTCATCAGTTGCAGGATTCGGATAAAGATTGAATGTTTTCATTACACTTGCTTCAAAAAATACATGATTCGAGTATTGTCGTTCTCCGTTTAATGCAAATACAACAAGACGGTACGTAACATTTGAATTGTTTTCTTCATCAGTATAAAAACCATTGACAGTTGAAGGATTAAATTGTTCCGCAATTTTTTTAAACTGTTCATTACCTGTTTTTCTTTCGAGTACAACTTTCTGAACATGATCAACGTTCGTCAATATCCAGTTGAGTTGAATGGAGCGATTGATTTGTTTACCTGCAAACTGTCTCAACAGATCAAGCGGAAGAATATCGCAACTGATTGTATTGTTTCCTTGTGGTGCAACGAAGCCAGATTGAACCAGGCCAGCGGTACCCGCAGTGGCGCCGTTTGGTTGACCTTCACAGGGAGGATCATAGGTCGTGGATTTAATAATACCCGCTGCTCCACCAGCAACAGAAGTTGTAACATTTACAGGCAATGATGAAGAAGACCAAATTACGCCGCCGCCGCCACCACCACCCGGACCAGGGCACTGTGTTTGAAACCCGGCATTGCTGCCATTGGCACCTCTTGCCTGCACAGTTACGTTTCCAGAATAATTAGATACATCTAATAAAACTACACCACCACCACCACCACCACCACCACCATCTCCGGCAGCTTCTGTTTTAACTGGCAAAACAGGATTGACACCTTGTGCTCCATTTGCGGAGATCGTATAACCATTTCCGGCTAAAATGGAAGCTTTAATAAAAACTATCCCTCCTCCATCACCACCAGGTGTTCCCGCCCCGGTTGTGCCACTATAAATATTATTCATCTCACCGCAGCCGCCGCCGCCGCCAAGGAAAATTTTATTAGTTGTACTTGTTGCCGTAACTGAAGCTGGATATCCATATGAATTTAGTGCAAGCCCCCCTATCCCAACTGTGTTAGCACTACATAAAATTGAATTGGTTTTTTCTCCTCCATTTCCACCTGTTCCGTAGTTACTGCCTCCACCTCCACCTGTATTATCAACATTCGCCCCACCACCTCCGTTTGATTGTCTGCCTCTGCCATATTCCTTATTTGTGATATAATAGGCGACTCCTTCGCCTTTTGGAGAGCCCCCAAGATTAGAGCCGGATGATTGAGCCAGTGAATAATAATATGCAGTTTCTTCTCCACACCTGTCAGTTGTATTCACAAAAAGCCCACCACCTTTAAATCCTGCGCTATCTGCGCTTATTGATGCATTGAGTGTAATTGTCCCTGATGCCTCTAAAGCAATAACACCTCCGGTTTCGGAAACAGGATCCCATTCCGTTGCTCTTAATGTACCGCTGACTGTAACATCTGTATATACTGGTACTCGAACAACCTGTACACTTGAAACATCATACGAATGCAGCAAATGATTACTCAATACAATTGTATTATTTAAAAAACCGCAGATAGATGAAAATTCATATTTACCTGCATTACCAATTGAAGAAATATCTCCAAAACTTGAATTATTGGTTGATGTAATTGCAGCTCCTTTCATCTGAATAATAAGCACACGATCGCCGGTTGACAGACCTGTAATGTCCTGCAATGTAATGCCTGAGTAAGAATAAGAATTGTAAGTTCCGTTGTTGATGATGGCTGTTACGTCATGATAGCTGTTGATAACACCGGATATAGTTTGCCCCTCGCTTTTTTGTGGAGATAAAAAAGCAATCAGGGATAAGCAGGTAGTTATAAACTGTCCAAGTTTCATGTGGTGGGTTTTTGCCCCGGGCGTACAGATCGCTTTACATGAATGCTGGATGTTGGGTTTTTGTTCGACCTTGAAAGATACTATAAATCTTCAGGGGCTGCTATATTGAGATTTTGAATCAGTTTTGTATTAACAGGCTGGCCATCTTTTGTGGCCGGTTGCCATTTCAATTCTTTTTCAAATTTCTCTTTCACTACCCTGTTTAATTCGGCATGGCCACCACGAATAACTGTTGCTAATGCTGTATTGCCATTTTTATCGACGATGAATTCAACCTGCAACGACATTGAAGGGTTCCCATCTAAGTACTGAACCAACGATTGACTTAAATTAAACAACCATTTTTGCAAAGCTGCATTACCATCTTTATGAAAAGGAACACGATCAACTTTTTCTTCTAATGCCCAGGCTGCATAAGGATTTGCCTTGTTATTGGTTTCAATTACTTTAATACGTTTTACTTTCGGCGTTTCAGGATTTGTGGCCACTACATAACTGCCATCCTTTGCAATTAAAACGGTTGGCAGCTGATGCGTATCTTCAAAAAACTCGTATGCGTCTTTGATCTGCTTTGCAAACTCCTGCACATCCTGTTTGTTCTTTGTTTTTGTTACGAGCTGCTCCATGCCCTTTTGATTATCGTAACGAACGGGGTAAATATGAACCGGAATAAAATCCTGCCCCTGGTCTTTTACAACAGATGCTAAATAATACACCTGTTCAATCAATGAATCAGTCAAGGGCAAACAGCCAATGGTAACACAATTACCATGAATATAAATATCACCACCCGGTTTACTCTGATCACTTAAAATTGCATCTGAAGTATTGGGATAGTTTAAACCCAGAGCCAGATGATAATTACTGTTGGGTTTAAATTCGTTGATATAATAAAAGCCTTCAGGTATCTGCTTGTCGCCTTCTTTACGTTTTGGTCCGTAAGTGCCGGATGTTGCACATACTTTATATACTTTGAACAGTTCAAATTTTTCATCCCAGTCGTTCTTTAACCAAACCTCTAATTGCTTTTCGTGTTTAAAGGCACGCACATACATGTACTTTAAAGGCCATTGAAAGCCTTTTTCCTTTAATTCTTTGCGTAATGAATCTTCTACTTTGGAAAATATACCGGCTCCTTTAAAATTACGGGCGGCAGAAACTGTTGCACTGCTTCCTTCATAAGGAGACTGTGCAGAAACAGCTGTTACAAACAGGCTGAAACTAAAAATGAATAAAACGCTTTTGTTTAGCATACTGGATTTGTTATGAACGGACTGCTGTCAAAAATATTTCAATTTGTGGATAAAATCAAACAAAAGGGGCAGTAAAACTGCCCCGTAAAACTACAGATTTCCCCTGGCTTCCTGCTCTCTTTCTATGGCTTCGAACAAAGCTTTAAAGTTTCCTTTACCAAAACTCCGGGCGCCTTTACGCTGAATGATCTCAAAAAACAGCGTAGGACGGTCTTCAACAGGCTTGGTAAAAATCTGAAGTAAATACCCCTCATCATCTCTGTCAACTAAAATTCCTAATTCTTTTAATGGCGCAAGATCTTCGTCAATATGACCCACACGGTCGAGCAGATCATCATAATAAGTAGTGGGCACCTGCAGAAATTCTATTCCCCTGCTGCGCAATTCGGTAACCGTTTCAACAATATTGTTGGTAGCCATGGCCACATGTTGTACACCTTCACCATTATAAAAATCGAGGTACTCTTCCACCTGTGATTTCTTTTTTCCTTCAGCTGGTTCATTGATCGGGAATTTTACATACCCGTTCCCATTACTCATTACCTTACTCATCAAGGCAGAATATTCTGTTGAAATGTCGTTATCATCAAAGCTGAGAATATTGCGGAAGCCCATCACATTTTCATAAAAGCTTACCCATGGATTCATCTGGTTCCATCCAACATTACCCACACAATGATCAACATATTGCAAGCCTGTTTCTTTTACTTTGAAATAGGGATTACTCCATTCCCGGTAGCCCGGCATAAACACTCCTTTATAATCTTTACGTTCAACAAACAAATGAACTGTATCACCATAGGTATAAATGCCACTAATGACAACCTTTCCCTGATCATCTGTTAAGGTTGTTGTTTCCATATAAAGTTTTGCACCACGGCTTGTTGTTTCATATAAAGCAGAAGCCGCATCATCAACCTTCAATGCTAATGCTTTTACGCCATCACCATGTTTATAAATATGATCAGCTATTTCATTATCCGGGCGAAGTGGTGTGGTGAGCATCAGCGTAAGTTTGTTCTGACGCACAACATAACTGGCTCTGTCTTTTATGCCGGTTTCCGGACCTGCATAAGCCAGCGGTTGAAAACCAAAAGCAGTGATATAAAAATGAGCAGCCTGTTTTGCATTACCCACATAAAATTCTACATAATCGGTTCCGTGTAACGGAAGAAAATCCTGTTGTGCAGCTTGTTTCTTGTTAACAGCAATTGTTGACATGATTGTTGATTTTAAATTCAATAAAAGAGGAACAAATGAGGTTCAAAGAGCAGAACCTTTCTCAAACAATCAGTTGGAGTCAATCGCCAATACTTCCATCAGCAAACAGTAGTTGCTGCGTTTATCGTGGAAGCGTTTATTGGCATAATCGGGATGCATGAAGCAAAATTAAATAAAACTTTTCGTTTAGGGTAGGTTGCTATTAATCGGAGTGGAGTCCTGAGAGCAGTCGAAGGGCGGCACAGTAAAGTTCGAGCGAAGTCGAGAACTTTACCTTAAATCCTTATACTTTGAATGTGAAAGATTTTGACATTGGGATAATAAACTCAGTTTATGTAAATCGCCGTTTATTAAAGCCAGTTTTTTTGCTTTTGACCATCCTTTTATTTGCTTCTCCCTTTGTTCTGCCTCCAACGAAAAAGGAATTGTTACATAATATTTCAATATTAATGGTCGTCGCTTAAATGTATAACAGGTTAAATAAGTGCCTTCGCAATGTTCAGTAAAACGGCGGACAAGATCGTTTGTAAGACCTGTATAAAAAGACCCATCCTTACATTCGATAATGTAAACGTAATAAAGCTCTTGAGGGGCGTTTTTATAAATCATAAAAGAAAAATAAAAAAATTTACCGGGAATCTCGACTGCGCTCGATTCCCTACTCTACCCTTCGACTTCGCTCAGGGTTTCGTTCCTCTCCGTTTCAATTAGGTGTCCCTTATCTTTGCCCCATGCATTCTTCGACCCAGCTCAGAATAGGTATCCTCGGCGGCGGACAATTAGGCCGTATGTTATTACAGGCAGCAGCCAATTATCCTGTTGAAACGTTTGTACTTGAAAACGATGAGCATTGCCCATCGGCACATCTCTGTCATCACTTTACAAAAGGTGATATCAAAGATTTTGAAGCTGTTTACAACTTTGGAAAAGGACTGGACGCTATTACCATTGAAATTGAAAGTGTAAATGTGGAAGCACTGGAAAAACTGGAAGCAGAAGGCGTAAAAGTTTTTCCGAAACCAGCCGCTTTACGCATCATCAAAAATAAAATTGAACAGAAGAAATTCTATCAACATCACCAGATACCAACATCTGAGTTTGTGATCACCGAAAACAAAGAAGAACTGAACGCTTTGGTTTCTTTTTTACCTGCGGCGCATAAAGTGGGTATGGGGGGCTATGATGGGCGTGGTGTTGAAATTTTAAAAACTGCAACTGATCTTGAACGTGGGTTTGATTCACCTGCTGTATTAGAAAAACTGGTGCCCATTCAAAAAGAAATTGCCATGATTGTAGCGGTGGGGCAAGATGGTGAAACAACCATGTACCCACCTGCTGAAATGGTGTTCGATCCACTATTGAATTTACTCGACTACCAGGTTTCACCTGCAGAACTTCCTGAAAAAACATTCTGGAAAGTAGAAGCCATTGCTATGGCTGTTGTACGTAATCTTCAATCGCCGGGTTTATTTGCTGTAGAATTATTTGTTGATAAAAACGGTGATGTATTGGTAAACGAAACAGCTCCACGTGTACACAACAGCGGGCATCACACTATTGAAGGAAATTATTCATCCCAGTTTGATATGTTGTGGCGCATTATGCTTGGGTATCCGCTTGGCTGTACTGATGCAATAATGTCATCAGTTATTTTAAATATTGTGGGCGAAGAAGGTTACAGCGGCCCTGCATACTATGAAGGTCTTGAAGATGTGCTGAAAATGGAAAACTCATTCGTACACATTTATGGTAAGACTCATACCAAACCCGGTCGTAAAATGGGCCATGTTACCGTTATTGGCAAAGACAGAAGCGAGCTAACGTACAAAGCCAACCGCATCAAACATTTACTGAAAGTAAAAACAAAATAAAAGCCCTTTTATTCGCAGGAATTCGGATACAAGCGATTGTACCCTATGGCTAACCATTGTTTTTACCACTCATCCAACTGTGCAGGCATAAAATTGTTCTATGCTTACCTTTAGCCATTCTATAAAACACATGAGAATAATTACATTGGTTGCAGCTGCCATATTTTTATTGGCAATAAGCTGTAAAGACGAAAAAAAACAATCCGCAGCACCACAAGGTGGCCGTCAACAAGGGCCCATGACGGTTGTTGGTTATATCGTTAAAACTGGATCAGTTAGTGAGCCCGTTCAACTTCCCGGCTCGCTTTTACCTATGGAAGAAACACAGATACAGGCTGAAGTAAGTGGCCGTGTGGTTTCACATTCAATTAACGAGGGCACTTATGTGAGCAAAGGGGCTTTGCTGGTAAAACTGTTTGATGGTGATTTGCAGGCTCAATTAAAGAAATTGCAGGTGCAATTGCAGATTGCAGAAAAAACAGAAGAGCGCAACAAAGAGTTATTGAAAATAAGTGGCATCAGTCAACAGGATTATGATCTTAGTTTTTTACAGGTGAGCAATATCAGGGAGGTTCAGTTCTTCATAATTTTAATGCTCCACTATGGAAGACTCCGGTGTTTGTTAAGGCTGGTGCTATTATTCCAATGGCTCCGGAAAATAATTCTATTAATGAATTAAATGGTTCAGAAAATAGAATATTTGATGTTTATCCATCAGGAAATTCAGAGTTTACCTTATATGAAGACGACGGTACAAGCGTTGATTATAAGGAAGGTAAAAATACAAGAACAAAGGTCACTTCAGAGATAATCGATAATAAAGCTGTTATAACTGTTAATGCCGCCAAAGGTAAGGGCTATAAAGGGATGGTTAAAGACAGGGGCACAGAAGTGATTGTCAATACACAAGTAAAACCAAAGAATGTAAAGGCTAAGATCGATAATAAAAACGTTAAATTAAAGGAAGTTACGACTGAAGAGGAATATCAAAACTCAGAAAACGTGTACTTCTATAATGAACATCCCAACCTGAACAAATATTCCACAAAGGGTTCAGAATTTGAAAAGACCGAAATTATTACAGCACCCAAGTTATATATTAAAGTTGGGAAAACAGATATCACGAAAAATACGGTTTCTTTTTCCGTCAATGGCTTTAACAATACGCAAAAGAAAGAAGTAGTGGATGAAGCAGTTCCAACTGTTCCAACAGGGCTTAAAGCTGATGAGGCCAACATTACAGACCGGGATATTACATTAAATTGGGACAAAGTTGAGGGTGAGAATACAACTTATGATTTAATGATTAACAGGATTGTTCATACA
>JAKFDY010000552.1:0-8316 GCA_036675885.1 Lacibacter sp.
ATCCGAGATAACCGGTTTGAACTTTCATAGCAGGAACATAAATGGAGTAGTACATTTTCTCAAACTCTTCTGCATTTTCTTTCGGCACAACAAACTCCATTTGCAAAAACATTGCTTTGGGTTTGATCAATGGTTTGTTGATAGTCAAATAATCCTGTTTGGATGCAGCAATACCAATCACCAATAATTCAAGATCTTCTTTGTTGTTGTTGGCAATGATCGGTTGTTCGCCAAGCGAACCAAAGAACGATTCATCCTGTTTTACAGTAGCGTTTTGATTATTCAACGTAACAGTTCCTTTTCCTTTTATTACATAGTACACCTCTTCAATGCCGTTCAGTTGCCGTGCTACCGAGCTGTCGGCCGGAATAACAATGTGATCAACATGATGCCAGTTGGTAGAAAAAATATCAGGACCAAAAACCCGTCTGCTCATGGAAGGTTTAAAACCGGGCGGTACATTCTGATTATTAGTTTGTTGTTTTTCCAGTTTGCCAGAAACAAAAACAGGTATGGGATCAAGCGATACACCCGCTCTGCTATCAGCAAGATCAAATGCATCCGTTTTTCCTTTCTGTTTACTAACTGCAAAATTCAACCAACGCACAGGTTCGTTTGATGCATTGTAAATAGCATGTGAATCGCCTGCTTTGCAGGGCACCACAGCCGGAGCTTTGATCTTTGATGTACGGCCATTGATGGTGAATTGTGCTTCTCCATTAAGCAATACATACATTTCTTCAATACCATGATGAAAATGATGACCAATTCCCGATTTCACTTTTATAGTACCGACATGCAGATAAAGAAAATTGGTTGAAAGTTCTGTACGCCCGATCAATTGTGTGAATCCCATTTCACCGGCACCGGCATGCACAGCAGATAACATCCTGTATTTTGCCGGATCATTAAAAACAATTCGTTGCTGAAGTGGTTGCGCAACTGTGTGAAAAGCCGCCAGTATAATAAAAGGGATGAATAATTGTTTCATGTTGCTTGTTTAACAGTTCATAAAAAATTGAACAGTACTTTTATTTTTTAATATCGGGTAGTGCATATACAAGATAACCTCTGGGCATAGCACCAGGTTTGGCAGCATGATTATAGCTGTCTTTTCCAAATGTGCCCGTTGCATTTACTACCAAGTATTGTTTGCCATTTCGTGTAAACATGATGGGTTGTCCATTGGTTTCATGACTCAATGTTGTTTCCCATAAAACAGTTCCATCTTCTGCATCAAATGCATACAGCTTACCACCTTTTGCAGTAGCGAATACAATTCCTGTTGATGTAACCACCATTCCTTTTCGTAAAACACCACTCGGTGCTCCGGTTGTTTTATCGCCTTTGCTGTAAAGTGAATCTTCACCAATTGGTTTTCTCCATTTGATGGTGCCAGTATTAAGATCGTAAGCAAGCAGTGATGACCATGGAGCTGATAACAAGCCCATCCAGTCTAACCCATACTCAGTTGTATAGCGATCAACCGGATGATCCACTCCTTCGGGATAATCAAACATGGGAGCACTGCGGTTTGCATCTGGTTTTATTTTAGCACCACCTGATGCAACCACCGGTCCATTTACTTTGGAAGTGCTATCCATTCTTCTGAAGAAATTTGGTCTTGCCGGGTTTCCGCCAAGATAGCGGTATAATGCAGAAAGTGTTTGTTCATCAACATGTACAAAACCGGGCATCTGTCCACGACCATTCAGCACAACACTTTTATACTCATCATAAAATATACGCTGGCCTGCATTCACAAGCGATGGTGCAAGCCCTCCTTCCATGTTTGCGCCATGACAGGTTTGACAGGTAGCAGTATAAAATGCTTTCACCCGTTTTACTTCATCGTTCGACAAATTCGTTGAAGGAGGAAGAACTTTTTTGAGCCTGTAGGTGGAAGCATATTCCTGTGTCATCACATACATGATTCCTTTGCCGGGATTGGAACCTGTATTACCATAGTTGGCTCCTCCTAATGCACCCGGCATCATCACCGTTTCATATTTATCTGATGGGGGAAGATATAAACCGGACTGGGACGAATCAAGTCGCTTGAGCCATTGTTGTTTGATGCTGTCAGGAAAAAATGGATTGAGTGTTTCCTTTGTTACAGTATGCCTTGTAAAATCCGGTAATGAAGAAATAGGTTGGGTTGGCCATGCCTGTTCGCCCGGCATGTTACTGGCAGGGAACGGTTTTTCTTCAATTGGAAAAAGCGGTTCACCCGTTAACCTGTCGAACACAAACATAAAGCCATGTTTTGTAGCTACAGCAACGGCATCGATTTCTTTTCCGTTGTGCTTAACCGTTAGTAACTGCGGTGCGGAAGCAAGATCATAATCCCACAGATCATGATGTACCGTTTGATAATGCCATATGCGTTTCCCTGTTTTTGCATCAAGTGCTACTAAACAATTGCCGAACAGGTTGGCACCAATGCGATCGGCTCCATAATAATCATAAGTTGGAGAACCCAGCGGCAGATATACAATGCCTCTTTTTTCATCTACTGACATTTCACTCCATACATTTACAGCACCTGCATATTTGTAAGCATCTTTTGGCCATGTATCATATCCAAATTCACCCGGTTGCGGAATAGTATGAAAGGTCCATTCTAATATTCCTGTAACCACATTGTAAGCTCTTATGTGACCCGGTGGTGAAAAATAATTTTCTCCCGGAGCTGAACCAAGTATAATGAGGTCGTTGTAAATAATGCCCGGCATCATAGATTGCATTCTCCTGATAGAAGATGGATCACGGTCAAGTCCCTGTCGCAGATCAACATAACCACTATCGCCAAAACTCAGAATACTTTTTCCTGTAACAGCATCGATCACCTGTAACGAATTATTCAACGTAAAGATGAGGCGTTTGTCTTTTTTATCGCTGCTCTCCCAATAGTTGATTCCTCTTCTTGACAAACCCATCAGTTTGCTGTGGATCCAAACTTCTTTGCCCGTATGCACATTTACTGCAACAAGTGAAAAATTTTTCGCCATCACATACATCATGCTATCCACAACAACAGGACTGAAAAAATATGACATACTATCTTCAGAATGATACATCCACGCTACCTGCAACTGCTGCACATTGTCTTTCGTAATTTCAGATGCATCGAAAAATTTGGACTGGTCGGGACCACCACCGTATTGCGACCATGTAGTATGATTATAAGTAGATGCCCCGCTATTACAACTGATATAAAAAGACAACAACAGCAATACAACAACTGCAAAGCTGAGTTTGGCCGACAATCGTTTCAAGATCATAAAGCGATCGTTGTTTTATGGTTTATCAATAAGAGAATCTTTATACGGCAATATGTAAGAACCAATATTCGTCTGCTAATACATTTTAAACTTCACCTCGTGCTGATATTATCTGAACAGCAATTGTGCAAAATTGTAGAGATTGTTGCGCCATACCGGCCATGTATGTCCGCCGGGATATTCACTGTATGTGTATTTGATTTTCATTTCGTCAAATCGTTCCATCATGGTCTGGCAATTCTTCCAGGCAATATCTTCTTTGCCACCCATGGCAATCCAAAACTGTTTCAGATTTGTATTGATGGCACTTGCATTTGTTTTCATGAATTCATATTGCGGATTAGAAAGCGCAGGTTGATTGCTCCACCAACCCGAACTGAATACACCGAGATAAGAAAACATGTTTGTATTCCGTACACCTGCATGCAAGGTTTGCAATCCGCCCATTGATAAACCAGCCAATGCCCGGCTGTTTGCATCGGTTGCTACACGATAATTCTTTTCAATAAATGGAATAACTGACTGCTTCAATTCATTTTCAAATGAACGCAGCGCCTGTTCGCCAAAACCAGCTAGTCCGCCACTGGAAAAATTTCCATCCATCATCACAACGATCATTGGCTTTGCTTTTTGCTCAGCAATCAGATTATCAAGAATAATATCCGTTTTACCTTGTGCAGACCATCCACGTTCATCTTCACCGCCACCATGTAATAAATAAAGCACCGGATATTTTGTTGTGGTATTCGCATCATAACCCGGCGGCGTGTAGATATAACATTGGCGCCAGGAACGTGTAACTGCAGAAAAATATTTTTTAATGCGGATATCGCCATGCGGCACATCTTTCAACGCATAATAACCATCCCCTTTAAAAGGAATTTCAATACCACTTGCCATACGCCCCATGCCATAAAAGGTTTCACTTGCAGGATCAGCTACAGCAATACCATCAATTAACAACGAATAATAATGAAAGCCTTCGCTGATTGAATCGGTAGTTACTATCCAATACCCTCCGGTATCTTTCATCATATCATATTTCTTACCAAGATCGATCTGCACTTTTTGTGCATCGGGAGCTTTGATGCGAAACATCACACGACTATCAGGCAATATTTGCGGATATTTTGCTGAACGTATATTGCTTGCTGCTGCAGTTCCCAATACAGTGTACTTCGAAAATGTTGATGCATCAACCGGTTTAAACAGGAATTGCGAAAACATATACAATCCATTCTTCCATACTTTAAAATCGTGTACACCAGGTTCAATGTAATAGATATGCGGCACATCGTTTTGACGCAGGTAATCATGTGTTCGTTTACTAAACGAAAGCAAGCCATCATTATCGCCGCAGGAAATCCAAAGTAACTTTAGTTTTTGTTTGGCTGTTTCCGGATTGGGTACCAACTCTTGTGGCAACTTTGTATTTGGCGCTGAGGAGAAACCACCTACCCACGCAAATTTGTCAAGATTGCCTAATCCAAAATTCAACGTTTGTCCACCACCCATTGACAAACCTGCAATAGCCCGATGTTCACGATCGCTGTTAACAGAAAATTTCTTCTCGATAAAAGGAATCAGATCGTTTAACAAGTCCTGTTCAAATGTTGCAAAGGCCTGCACTTTATCCGGCGCCATAATGTTACCAGTTGCACGATCATCTTTCATAGCTCTTCCGTTGGGCATTACAACAATCATTGGCTGAAGCTTTCCTTCTGCATAGAGATTATCAAGAATAACCTGCGGCTTTCCGCCATTGAGCCATTCTTTTTCATCGCCACCAATTCCATGCAGCAAATACAAAACAGAATATTTTTTCTTTTTTGAATAGCCCGGCGGTGTATATACGAGAGCTTTCCTTGTTACACCCACTGTTTTAGAATTATAACTGATGGTATCAATTTTTCCATGTGCAATTTCAGTACGCACTTCATCAAACCCTTTCGGCATCTGCTTTAGTATTTCCTGTGCCTGAACATGCAACATTGAACAAATTAAAATAGCAGCAGTGAATAGTTTTTTTATCATGATCGAAATTTATATGCGTTGGATGAACCGGTTTTAGACTGATACTTATTTAAAAAAAAGTGGCGCCATTTCGTATAAACTTCTCCGCCAGCTTTGAAATTCATGTGCTGTACCCGGGGAAACATAGGTAGCCACTTTATAGCCTGCTGCTTTTAAATCTGCTTCTACTTTAGGAAGTGCTTCAGCACCACGGGTTTCTTTACCTCCATATGATATAAAAATAAATTTTGGTTTCATTTTACCTTCCAGTTGCGCAGGTGTATAATTGCCGCCGCTTAATAATCCCCAATAACCAAATACTTCCGGCTTTGCCAATGTTATCGTATGCGTTTCAAAACCACCCATCGATAAACCGGCCATAGCCCGATTATCTCTGTTGGCTTTTGTGCGGAAGTGTGCATCTATATAGGGAATTAATTCATCGAGTAATACAGTTTGAAATGCGCCTACACCGGTTACCTCACCGGCAGTAATTCCTGTAGCTACCATACCTTGTGCACCCATTCCACCTCCGGCAGGAGGAGCAGGAGTAGGAGTTGTTGTTGTTGTACCAGCCGGAGCAGGTGGTGGCGTTGGTCTGCGACCTATCGGCGCACCTGTATTGGTCATACCATACGTCATTACTACAATGAAAGGTTTTATTCTTCCTGATGCGATCATGTTATCCATGATGAGGTTTGTTTTTCCCTGTACAGCCCATGAGGTTTCATTTTCGCCCCAGCCATGTTGCAGGTATAGCACCGGGTATTTTGTATTGTCCTTTTCATAGCCGGGAGGAGTATATACTACTGCTGCCCTTTGCAAGTTGGTGCTTTTAGAAGGGAAAATGATGTGCTGCATAGTACCATGCGGTACATCTTTCAATGCATAAATGTCCTGGTCTTTGGCAGGAATTTCAATTCCGCTTTCCCAGCGTTGCGATCCATAAAAAAATCCGGTACCGGGATCATTAAAAACAGCACCATCAACATTTACCCTGTAGTAATGAAAACCCTCATCCATTGGGCCCGCAGTAGTGCCAATAAAATAGCCACTATCCGCTTTCTGTAATTTTGTTCCCCCTTGTCCACCAAGGCCAAGACTAACTCTAACACTGTCTGCATTGGGTGCATAAATTCTAAACCTTGCATAACCTTGTGAGTTTACTTGTGGGTATGCCTGAAATGGTTGATTAAATGGAGATGGTTTAAAATCTTCTTTGATGGCAGGTTGTGTGTTTTGGGCAAAACAGGTTATACCTGTTGCCAAAATTGTCAACAGCATTACGAAAGGTTTGATGTTCATTTTTTTTTGATTTTATGAAAAAGAAAAAACTACTTAAGCAGTTCTTGAAGAGCCAAGTGGTCAAGCAATTTTTATTCAGGTTGATTGAGGTGCGTTAAATTGGTACAAGTTAACCAGGCTTGAAATCTTAAACTTCCAAAAAACCACAGCGGAAGATATTACACACGCTGCCGGCAAAATGGTATAAAAACCGGATGATCATTTTTGTTTTTTGGGTTAAAAAACTGCTTAAATAGCTCTGTGCTCCTGCAATATTTTCTCGTGCCGTGATCAATCTGATATCAGCGTTACTATTTGTCCGGGTTTAGTAGGTATGACAGCATTCTTTAATCCGGTACCATTACCTGCTTTCATCTTATCAGGTACTCTTAATCTCAAATTGCCACCAATGGTTGACCTGATAACTGTTTTTATAATTTTCCCATCCTTCCACTCCATATTCAAAATTTCAAGACCTCCTCGATGAATCCATCCGAACTCTGCATCAGCATTTCTGTAATGCCCGCTCAAATGCAACGAAACTTACTTTTTCAGAAAACGAATGCTATTAACGAAAATATCATGATTAGATCCCGGTTGAAATTTAATAAACAAATCGTGTTTGCCTGAAATGTTTTTAATAGATTTAGCAAAAGCTTTCCACTTAGTTTTATTGCCGGTTGAAGCAACAGGCAATGTAGCAATTAATTTACCTGTCTTTAAGTCATCAATCCATACTTCCACACTACCTCCTTTTATTGCCGATGCTACGATTTCAATTTGTGCAACCTGGTTTGCTCCATCGCCTAACTCAACTCCCGAAAGCATAAACCAACCACCATTATTTGAAATGTTTGTAACAGCAACTTCAGTTCCTGCATCTGCCTTCTCAATTCCAAAATAATTACTATAGCCAACAGCAGGTAATTTTGAGAAGCCATCTTTGCAAATAAAGAAATCAAAGTCAGCCGGCTTTCCTTCAGCAAACAATCCAACACTTGTGCCAACCCATGAATTATAGTTTGGTTGAACTTTATCCAGTTTTACCGCACTCACAGGTTCTCCCATAGAAATCCAATCTTTTCCATTGCCACTGAAAAATCCTTTCAACTGATGCAGATTGCGTTCAACTTTTAACCAAACAATATTACCAATAGCATTCGGCAACTTTCTAACTGCTGTATCAAATTCAAAAATGATCTGTTTCCCCTTGTTATATCCTGAATAAAGCCGGGCAAATGTTTTTTGATTTCCGTTCGATAAATAAATACCCGCTTTATTCGCTGTATCAGTTGTATTAAAATCAACTTTTGTAACTGCTGAATAATAGTGATCTGTTTCTTTCTGCACCAAACTTGTTCTGCCACTATCAGGTATAAGACGCACCCAACCCTTTCTTGCATTCAACGAATAATTTGCTGCATCTTTTTTGGTTAAAAAATGCCAGTTCAGATCAAGTATATCTTTTTTAAAATAATCGGTGTTTACACTTCTCCACGCAATACCAGATTTCGGAAGATTTGGTTTTGTAACTGGTTGTGTTGTTGGTGCCATACCCCATGGACGATCTCCTTCCCAAATAACAGGATAGAGCGAGGTTTGTCGTCCTTTACCAGACCAATCATCATTTCCATATTTCTCATAACTCTGGCCAATGGTCCACCATGTTCCATCTGCTAATTGCAAAGGAGCAGAAATATGATTGGGACGACGGAAGCCAACATTAGGATCACTG
>JAKFDY010000553.1:0-2389 GCA_036675885.1 Lacibacter sp.
TTGTAACGTTCCCTGCTAAACGAACACTGTCAACATATTTTTCTACAACAGGTAAATCGGTACTGTCAACCGCAATAGTGTATTTTGTTCTTCTTGCAATAGCTCTTGCAGATAAATAAGCAGAAGGCTGGGAGAGAGAATAAGTTGTTTCGTTTTTATCCGTAAAAAAAACAACATGCTTCGTTCGCTGACCGTTACTTTCAACTGCTGTAAACAGTAAGAAAAAAACGATCAACAAATAACATGTGCTTTTCATGAATTTTTAAGAGTGAAATTTAGTTTTTATCGATCATCCACATCTTAACACCAAAACCAATACGCACAGGATCATACGTGGTGATTACATTAGGAGGAGTGCCTGTTGTTCTTGGGCGTGGTTGATTTTCCCAAAGTTGAAATTCACGAAATACAAGGCCAACATTTTTTGCATACTTCTCAACTGATAATTCACGTGAAGCAAAGGATGTATCTGTTACGATTGGAACATTCTCTGCTTCATCAATATGAAAAACAGTGGTTACGTCAGTCAGTTGATTACCGCCAATGGTCTCACTTCCGTTTACTGTTTCAAACTTAAATTCCCATAAACTCATGTTTGCATCAATGCTGATTGGGAACTCGGGGTTATAAGGACGGTTAGGTAAAAATGAATTTCCTTTCCAGGTAAAACCTTCAAGTGTAGGCAGGTTGAGTTTAATAACACGCAGATTATTTTCAGTTACCTCTAAGCGTTTATCTACTGGTGTAATGGTATAGGTGCCGTTTTGTACCCACGGGCCAACACCTAACGAATCTGTGATATGAGTAACTACTACCCACGCAGGACGGTTCTGGTTGTCTACCGATTGCCTGTCGATTGTATGACGAACCCTGTATCGATGTGTCTCTGTTGTTTTGCCTGCATTGGTAAAAACCAAAGAATCTAAACGGTAGGTAATGTATTTGCCAACCTGCAGGGGAACAAGTTCATCAAGTGTGAGTGATTCAATTGTTTCGGTGCGTTTGCAACTGCTCACCAGGAGTAAAAGGCAGCAGGAGAGCAGGGCTGTTTTACGTAAGAGGACGGCAGGAATTCCTTTGAATTTCATAAATTAAAGTTAGTTAATGATTTCGGGTTTCGCATGTTCTTAAGAGTCAAAATCACAGATCAACGCTGCACAAAAAAGGCACGCAAAGCGTACCTTATAACGTATATGTTTTGAAATCATTGTTTTAAACAATGGGTTTCCGCATAATAATACCGCCACCAATTACCTCATCGCCTTCATAAAACACAGCACTTTGGCCGGGGGCAATGCCTTTGGCTTCTTCGTAAAACTGAACATTAACCGTGCCGTCGGCATTTGGGTAAAGGTTTGATAGTGTGCCTTTATCCTTATAACGGATCTTGGTAAGGGCTTCCATACCGGGAGTAATGGTATCGTATTTCAGCATATTGATCTTGCCCACCTGCATTTCCTGTTTGTTGAGATCTTCTTCATCGCCCAGCACAACGGTGTTGGTTTCGGGGAGGATCTCTGTTACAAACACAGGCTTCCCAAAGGTAATATCCAATCCTTTGCGTTGACCAATGGTATAGAACGGATAGCCTTTGTGTTGACCCAGTACCTTGCCGCTTTTATCAACAAAATTTCCGCCGTTCACTCTTTCTTCCAGTCCATCTACACGACGTTTTAAAAAACCACGGTAATCGTTGTCGGGCACAAAACAAATCTCGTAGCTTTCTGCTTTTTTCGCCAGCTCGGGATAACCATAATCCAATGCCATTTGCCTGATCTCTGTTTTGCGGTAACCACCTAACGGAAGCAACGTGCGTTGCAGCAGATCCTGTTGCAAACCCCACAACACATAACTCTGATCTTTTGTTTCATCCTCCCCCTTGCTGATGAAATAACGGCCATTGTCATGCTGGTGCACTTTTGCATAATGACCGGTTGCAATAAAATCACAGTTCATGGCATCGGCTCTTTTTAAGAGAGCACGCCATTTGATATGTGTATTGCACAACACACAAGGGTTGGGTGTGCGGCCATTCAGGTATTCATCCACAAAATTCTCGATCACAAAATCACCAAACTCTTCACGTATATCTAAAATGTAATGCGGAAAGCCATGCTGCACAGCAGCTGCACGGGCATCATTAAAACTATCAAGATTACAACAACCGGTTTCTTTCTTACCCCTTGCGCCTGTTCCACTGCTGGCATAGTCCCATGTTTTCATGGTAATGCCCACCACTTCATACCCCTCATGATGCAACATGAGAGCCGTAACGGTACTGTCGATACCGCCACTCATTGCCACTAAAACTTTTCCTTTACGGCTCATGATAAAATTGATTTCTGTTACTGCTTCGTAAAAAGCAAGATGCAAAATTACGGGAAAAGCC
>JAKFDY010000554.1:0-3743 GCA_036675885.1 Lacibacter sp.
GATCTGCGATTGCAGATTGAACCATACTTTGCTGCTGCGGGTATTGTTGTAAATGATGAAGCAAAGTTTGAACAGATCATTGAGCTGGTGAAAGACCGTTGTACTCTTTTACCCGATTTTGTACAGCAGGCGGGTTTCTTCTTTAAAGCACCTGAAACATTGGAGCTTGAGGCAGTAAAACCAAAGTGGAGCGACGATAAAAAACTTTTCTTCGAAGAATATATCAACCAGTTAAACGGAAGTGGTAATTGGGAATTAGGTGCAATTGAATCGGCGTTTAAAGATTTGTCAACAGCCAAAAACATTAAACCAGGTGAGCTGCAATTGCCCATGCGTATTATGTTGGTGGGAGGGAAGTTTGGTCCGGCTGTATTCCAGATCGCCGAGATCATTGGTAAAGAAGAAACAGTGAAAAGAATGAAGTATGCATTGAGTTTGTTGTAAAGAATTTGTTGATACTAAAAATGCCTCTGTATATGCAGAGGCATTTTTGTATTAAATTGTTAACCTTGTTTCCTTATCAGTTCCATCAACTCAACAAACGAGTCTGTTCCCAAATCTTCAATCATTTGCTGATCAGCTTTCTCAAGTTTAAACAAACCATCAGTATTCAATTTTACCTGTTCAGGTGTGCGAATGCCGGGAATAAGTACAGATACTTCATCATAACTTAAAATGTAGCTCAACGCCAGTTGTGTTTTTGTGCAATTGTATTTGCTGCATAGTTCCCACACAGGAGCTGTTGCAAGTAAAGTAGCGTCAATAATTTCTTTTGTTAACCGTTTTTTTCGGTGATCATTGTCAGTGAAATTCACCTGCTCATCAAACTTGCCTGTAAGTAATCCAAACTGTAAAGGCATGCGTGCAATAATGCCATAGCCTTTTGCTGCTGCGGTTTTCATTAACGGTAATGCTTTCTGGTTAATGATATTGAGCACTAACTGGAATCCATGCCCAAGATGGTTATTCATTAGAAAATCTGCATCATCGTTTGGTTCAAATGTATTTAACGATAAGCCCCAGTAACGGATCTTGCCTTGTTGCTGTAATTGCTGCATGGCCTCAATGCATTCGCCGTTTTGCAAATGTGTTAAACGGGCAGTGTGCAGTTGATAGAAATCAATTACATCTCTGTTCAGTCTTTTCAAAGATGCTTCGCATGCAGCAAGGATATATTTTTTGGAATAATCAACTGTGAACTGTTCGTTGCGTGCAACATTGCCCACTTTCGTCGCAATGATTATATCGTTTCTGTTACCGATTTCATTGCCGATCATTTTTTCTGAATGACCAAGACCATAAATATCAGCTGTATCAAAAAAGTTGATACCTGCATCCAGAGCTGCATGGATGGCTTTGATCGATGTATTGTCGTCTGCATCGCCCCAACCAATAGCAATGCTGCCGATCATGGCGCCGCCACCAATGGCCCATGCACCAAAACCAATTTCGCTCACTGATAATTCTGTGTTGCCAAATTTTCGATAGTTCATATTGTAATTTACTGATAAGCCATTATCTTAACTTCATGAACCTTACTAAATCTGCCTGGCCATTTATATTCTTACTGGCCATCATCAAATTTTCTTTGCCGTTTTTTCTGCAGCATCCCGTTTACGAATTACACCGGGATGAATTTTTGTATTTAGAACAAGGACATCATCTGGCATGGGGCTATATGGAAGTGCCGCCCATGCTTTCATGGTTATCATATTTTACACATGTATTTGGCGGAAGTTTTTTCTGGGTAAAATTCTGGCCTTCTCTTTTTGGTGCCTTCACACTCATCATTACATGTGCTATGGTTTTGGAAATGGGGGGTAAATACTTTGCAGTATTTATTGCAGGCCTGTGCATCATGTTTACGGCGTACCTGCGGTTACATTTTTTATTCCAGGCAAATTCCCTTGAAGTTTTTTGGTGGGCATTGAGTGCTTACTTCATTACCAGGTATATTAATTCCAAACACATTAAATATCTGTATTGGATCGGTTTTGCATTTGGCTGTGCATGGCTGAGTAAAAATTCTGTTTCATTTTTTATTCTTGGCTTTGCAGCAGCGTTGTTACTAACTCAATACCGTTCACTATTGCTGAATAAGCATTTGTATGGTGCAGGTTTGCTTGCATTGGTGATTGCATTACCCAACTTACTTTGGCAATACAATCACAACTGGCCTTTGTTACATCATATGGAAGAATTAAGAGAAACGCAGTTGAAATTTATCAACCCTGTTGATTTTTTATTGGGACAGGTATTGATGTATTTTTCCGCATTTTTTATTTGGATGATGGGATTAATATGGCTCTTAACTGCAAAAGGAAAACAGTATCGATTCCTTGCATGGATATACATCACAGTAATTGTATTGTTGGTCGTCAGCAGTGGAAAAAATTATTACTCCATGGGTTTGTATCCTATGCTGTTTGCAGCAGGTGCTGTTGCAATAGAACAATGGACATCTGTGCGTTTAAAATGGTTACGATGGGTAACTGTTGCAGTTATTCTTTTTCTTGTTTGGGTAATACTCCCGGTGGCAATGCCCATTTGGGAACCGGATAAGCTGGCAGCATTTTATAAAGAGAAGGGCATTGATAAATCAGGTGCATTGAAATGGGAGGATCAGCAGAATCATTCTTTACCACAAGACTTTGCTGATTATTTGGGTTGGAAAGAAATTACAACTAAAGCAGAAAAGTTCTACCAATCATTACCGCAAGCAATGAAAGACAGCACGGTTGTTTATTGTCGGCATTATGGATTAGCCGGTGCTTTAAAATATTATGGGAAGGATGATGTATTCAAATCAAAAGTGATCAGCGATAACGGATCGTTTCTTCATTGGATACCAAATGAATTTGGATTCAAGCATTTGATCTTTGTTGGCAGGCGAATGCCCGGTGCAGATGATGAAGTGTTTCAGCATTTTGAAAAAGTAACCGTCATCGATTCTGTTACATACAAACATTCACGCCAGCTGGGTGATCGGGTGATCTTTTTTGAAAGCGTAGATTCAACAGGATCAAACCTGGCCGCAGAAGGGTTAAAACAAATGAAGCAGGAGTTCAGCCGAAAGAAACTGTAAGCACTTTCGTTAGCCAATCTTTATGTTTACATCTGTTAGTTGATATTACCTATTTTCGCAGCATAACATTGCTGTATGAACAGACCTGTACGAGTTCTCGTTGCTAAAGTTGGACTTGATGGCCACGATCGTGGTGCTAAAGTAATTGCTACTGCCCTGCGTGATGCAGGTATGGAAGTAATTTATACCGGTCTTCGCCAGACACCGGAGATGGTGGTGAATGCTGCTTTGCAGGAAGATGTGGATGCCATAGGTGTAAGTATTTTAAGTGGGGCACACATGACTGTTTTTCCCCGTCTGTTGAATTTGATGAAAGAAAAGGAAATGAATGATGTGTTGCTTACAGGCGGCGGCATTATTCCCGATGAAGATGTAGATGCATTAACAAAGATGGGAGTTGGTAAATTATTTTTACCCGGCACCAATACACAGGATATTGCAGCATACATAAAAGATTGGGTATCGAAACACCGTTCTTTCTGATCTCACATTTCTTAAACTTGTTTATATGAGTTATCAAACATTGCTTACTTCATTAGAAGATGGAATTTTTGTTATCACAATTAATCGTCCTGATAAATTAAATGCACTCAACAAAACAGTGATTGAGGAATTGTCTGCTGTTGTTGATGAAGTGTATAATAATGCGGACATCAAA
>JAKFDY010000555.1:0-3177 GCA_036675885.1 Lacibacter sp.
CATCCCATTATTTACAGCAGGGCTTACCATCAGCGGCGAACCTTTTGTAAAATCATTAATTTCAGGCGTAGCACTTGTTTATGTTCCTGTATTATTATACAATGCGCAACAACTTATTTTCAACGGAAATAAAAAATACAGGATCGGGAACAAATATGATCTGCAGGTTCTTGATCTTTATCCATCAGAAAAACTTCCTGAAAAAAAGCAGTAACGTATATTGCAACCATGGCGGCAAAGAAATCCAATTCCTCCAACAGGACATTTTTTCAAAAAACGTTTCGTTTCCTGAAACGCTTATTCATCATCCTGTTTATTGCACAGTTTGTTTATATCATTTTACTCAAGTGGGTCGATCCACCTATTACCATTACGCAACTGGCAAGTGTTATAAAAGGCGAAGGCTTGAAACGTGATTATATTGCAATTGAACAAATGGGCAGTAATGCAAGGCTGGCGGTTATTGCAGTAGAAGATCAACTGTTCCCTGATCATGCCGGTTTCGACTGGAAGCTGATTGAAAAAGCAATTGATCATAACGAAAAAAAACCAACACGCATTCGTGGAGCTTCTACCCTTTCGCAGCAAACAGCCAAGAATGTTTTTTTATGGCAGGGCCGCAGCTGGTTCCGCAAAGGACTTGAAATGTATTTCACAAAAATGATCGAATGGATATGGGGTAAGAAACGCATTCTTGAAGTTTATCTCAATGTGGCGGAAATGGGAAAGGGTGTGTATGGTATTGAAGCGGCTGCAAGAAAATTTTATTCGAAACCGGCCTTTCAACTTTCACGTGCAGAGGCAGCACAGATAGCAGCATCACTACGTAATCCTAAAAAATACACCGTAAAGCCATTGTCAAAACAGGTTGCTGTGCGCACCGGATGGGCATTGCGGCAAATGAATAACCTTGAAGGCGATGAAGATATTCAACTGTTGATTCGTGATGATGTGCAGCCAAAGAAAGAAACGAAGAAGAAGAAGAAAAGATCAGCGAAGTAAGGCATCAACTGCCTTCACTGCTTTGTTGAAACGTTCATCAAAATTTCCACTTACAATACTCCATGGTACAGATTGCTCCTGCAAAATTTCTTTGTAAACAGCAAACAGATCGTTGCGTACTTTTTGTTCGGGATATTCACGAAGTTCATCTTCCACCCAAGGGATATCGGGTTTGCAAAGAAGATAGAGATCGTATTGTTGTTGCGTGAGTTGTTGTAATATCCATGGATCGCAGGAACCAAACACCACTTCGCTCCACACTTTCATCACATGCATATCTGTATCAAAGAAAATTGTATTGACTTGTTTTGTGAGAGCATCGATTGTGTATTGCTCTGCAAGCTCGGTTTGATTTTTGGCAATCACCAATAAATCATCCACAGTGTAGGGCCTTCCCAACATCAGTAAATATTCCCGTGCATATTCAGGACACCACACCGATTGGTAATGCTTCGCCAAACGTTCGCTTAAAAAAGATTTACCTGTAGATTCCGGGCCGAGTAGAACAACTTTCTTCGGGAAATTCATAAAGGTTGCAATGTAATGGGTGATGTAATACAAAACAAGGGTAAAACTGCTATCGTAATTTTACTCTTCTCTTCCATTCTGCCAATCCAAAAAACGCCATGATCAATAACACCACATAAAAAACACTGGTAAACACATATTGTTTCACAAAGTACAGTGGTACAGATGCAATATTTGTAGCAATCCACCAATACCAGCTCTCTACTTTCTTTTTTGCCATCAGCCACATCCCTGTGAATGCTGTTGCTGCTGCAAAGGAATCGGCCCAGGGAATAGCACCATGTGCAAAACCCTGTTTAAGGTAGTAAAGGCTAATATAAAGTACAACATAAAAAACTGCAAAGAATAAAAACTGATAAATGATCCACAAGCGGTTTGAAAAACTGATATGCAGAACCTGGTGATGTTCTTTATCTTTCTTCGTCCATAACCACCAGCCATAAATACTCATCACCGTATAATAAACATTCACCGCTGCTTCGCCAAGCAGGTGCTGTTTATAACTCAACCAGATATAAATGGTAGTACTCACAAGGCCTACCGGATAAACCAGGATATTTTCTTTGCGGCTGTACCATACACTGGCAATGCCAGAAAATACAGCTATGTATTCGGGTAAGGTTGTTGCCTTCATCCCTGTTACAAACTGCTGCCAGATAGTATCGATCATGTTTCAAAAATGCATTGAAATTTTCAGATTGAGTGCTAAAAAAATTTCGGGCATCTTTGCAGAAATGTTTGCTGTATGACGATTGCCGTTCTTGGTGCCGGTATGGTGGGCCGTGCTATTGCACTTGATCTTGCCGCAGTATTTGATGTTACTTCTTTTGATGTAAGTGAACAGAACCTCCAACTCTTACAACGTAAATCAACCAAAATAAAAACAGTTGTTGCTGATCTGCAAAGCACAGCAGCGTATTCTTCTTTACTGCAACCTTTTGATATTGTAGTTACTGCTGTGCCGGGTTTTATGGGTTTTGAAACATTGAAAGCTGTGATCAATGCAGGTAAAAATGTAGCAGACATTTCTTTCTTTCCTGAAGATGCATTACAATTAGACACATTGGCTAAAGAAAAAAATGTAACCGCTATTGTTGATTGCGGAGTAGCACCGGGCATGAGCAACTGGATCATTGGCCGCTACAATGCTGAAATGAAGATTGATGCATTTGAAATTTATGTTGGTGGATTACCCTTGTCTCCAAAACCACCTTTCTTTTATAAAGCCCCCTTCTCACCTGTTGACGTAATTGAAGAATACACAAGACCTGCACGTTTGAAAGAAAACGGAGTGATTATCACCAAGCCGGCACTCACCGACAGGAAGATGATGAATTTTGATGGCGTAGGAACATTGGAAGCATTCAACACCGATGGATTACGTTCGCTCTTATTTACCATGCCGCATATTCCAACGCAGATCGAACAAACACTCCGCTATCCGGGGCATATTGATATTATCATTGCATTAAAACAAAGTGGTTTTTTCAGCGAAGAAAAAATAATGGTTGACGGAAAAGAACTATCACCTCGCCAATTCACTTCAAAACTGTTAATCAACGAATGGAAGCTCGGCGAAACAGAAGAAGAATTAACGGTGATGAAAGTAATGCTGCATGGCGAAGGAAAAACAATTGAATACAACCT
>JAKFDY010000556.1:0-9825 GCA_036675885.1 Lacibacter sp.
TCCGACAAAACTTTTATCTTTATCCATGTGGTTTGTTTGTTGTGTGGTAACTCAAACATAACCATTACGGGTGGTTCCTAAGAACTGCCCTTTTATTTATAGTTTAGTCGGACAATAGTGATATAATAAACTTCATGACAAAATAATATTCATAAAGAATTCGGAAGATTTTCCAAATATGCTTTACAATAAAGAATTAAATTGTATTGATGCCTTTTTGGTGTATGGCGGCTGCTCAACTGTATTCCTGAAGATTAAAAGAGATAGTCTGATTGAATTTGCAAGTGTTGAGTTAATGGATGGACTTACGGTTAAGACGTACAAAAATGGCACAGAAAGAATCATTTTTCAAGACACATCAAATAAAGCTGGCTATATTAGATATAAAAATTTCAAACCGCTAAAGGAATATGAATCATATTAAACTCCAGCACGAGCAAGGGGTTTTACACTGCTTGAGTGAACGTAAATTATAGCCTTACAGTTACCCTTTGAGCTCACATAACAACTCTTTCAACAGCCCTCACACCTCATCGTTTCTAACTTTTTCAGTTATAAAAATCCAATTGAATAGCGGCACAGCTAAACTGCATTCACAGCTCTTGTTTGATCTGAAAAAAATTCTCCATCGTAAATCATTCAAATCTGTTAATATTGCTTGTCCTTTTACCCAATAAAACTTAGATCCATCCTTTGAGCCGAATATCAACTTACATGACAAGAGTATTTGCAATCATTGTGATTGCAATAGCTGTATTAGTGCTGTGGGGCTGGCAGCAGGATATTGTTTTCCTGAAAAGTATCTTACCCCAAATGGTTCCCATGAACCCCATGACCGCTCTTAGCTTTATTCTCTGCGGTTCTTCGCTCCTGCTTTGTCTGCAAAAAGGTTATAAACTCATTGTTGCAAAAGGCCTTGCCGTATTGGTCATATTAATTGCAGTGTTGCGACTCCTTGCTGTTATTGGCTTGTATGATGCAGGTATTGATCGTTTACTTTTTACTGAACAGGTACAAACAACATTATACAATGGAAAGGCTAATAACATAGTGCCACATTCAGCCGCTGCTTTTTTACTTGCAGGCATTTCACTTCTTTTGTTGCTTAGCGGACGCATCGTGGCATCGCAATGGTTTGCTTTACCTGTAAACGGATTGGGTGTTCTTTCTGTAATTGGTTACACCTATCATCTCAGTTCAAACTATCTGATCACTTCTTTTACACCCATGGCCTTTCATACGGGCATCTGTTTCATGCTCTTATCAATGGCGCTGTTGTTAGCGAAAAGCAGGCGGGGTTTTGTAGCTGAAATAACCAATACGCATGCAGGTGGAAAAGCCGCCCGTTTATTATTACCTGCGTTAGTGATCATTCCTGCTGTGCTTGGTTATTATGTATTGACAGGTGTGCTGAGAGAACGATTTTCAGTTGTTGTTTGGGTATCGCTGTTTGTATGTGCCGTTATTTTTATGTTTGGTGTGTTAGTGTGGGCAACTGCCTATATCATTAACAAATCCGAAATTAAAAGACTGCAACAAAAACGCATAGCCGAAGAGCAACGGCGTCAACTGGTGGAATTTAAGTTTAAACAATCGCAGGAACGTTATTATACACTTATGAACAGTGTAGATGGCATTGTGTGGGAAGCCGATGCACAAACTTTTGCATTTACATTTGTGAGTGAACAAGCAGAACGGATGCTGGGTTATCCTGTTGAAAGATGGATTAAAGAACCTGATTTCTGGGCGAAGCATATTTATGAGGACGACCGTACCGAGGCAATAAATTATTGTGCTAAATCAACAGCAGAAGGAAAATCGCATCAGTTTGAATACAGGATGATTGCAGCAGATGGCCGCATTCTTTGGCTACGTGATATTGTAGCGGTGATCATGGAAGATGGCAAACCGGCAAGATTGAGTGGTATCATGGTTGATATTACCTAGCAGAGACAATTAGAGAAAAGTCTGAAAGAAAAAGAACTTTCCCAACAAAAACTCATTACCGAAATAACCATACTGGCACAGGAGAAAGAACGTAATGAACTTGGCCTTGAGTTACACGATAATATTAACCAGCTGTTGAGCGTGGTAAAACTTTACCTGGGTGTAGCTAAAACAGAAAAAACATTTAACGAAGAGATTATTGAACGAAGTTACCTGCATCTTGAAGAAGCGATGCAGGATATCCGTAAACTGTCGCACACACTTGTGGCACCATCACTTGCTCATGATGGATTGAAAGAAGCCCTGGAAGATCTTGCAGAAAGTGTGCAGGAACCAAACAAGTTAATGGTGCACCTGCTGATTGATGAAGATTATGATGCCTTGCAGATAGATAAGAATAAAGAGCTGATGATCTATCGCATTGTGCAGGAGCAGCTGAACAATATTCTTAAATATGCAAAGGCAACTGAAGTAACAATACGCTTACAACAGCAAGACGATAATCTTATTCTCTTTATACGTGATAACGGAGTTGGTTTTGATATTCACCAGCAAGGCAACGGTATTGGTTTAAAAAACATCAACAGCCGTGTAAATTTTTACTCCGGCAAAATGCATCTTGCCTCTGCACCGGGCGAAGGTTGCACATTAGAAGTTTCTATCCCGAATTAAACTATGCCAGGTAATGCACAAAATGTGCATTGCCATCTATTTGAGGCATACTTGTTGTACATGTATCGTTGTTATTCATTACAGGTTATAAACACGATCATATGGAAGAGCATATTGTAAAAATAAAGTCTATAGAAAAAATCACACGTGATGTGCTGCAAATTGTTGCTGAAAAACCTGCTTCGTTGAAATTTACTCCAGGCCAGGCAAC
This sequence comes from Lacibacter sp., assembly GCA_036675885.1. Lineage (GTDB taxonomy): Bacteria > Bacteroidota > Bacteroidia > Chitinophagales > Chitinophagaceae > Lacibacter. The sequence goes on from JAKFDY010000556.1 coordinate 2,831, forward strand.
AGAGATTTCCATTAACAAACCTGGATGGAAAGACGAAAAAAGACCTTTCACATTTACCTGCCTGCCTAACGACAATTACATTGAGTTCACGATTAAAACATACCCTTCGCATAAAGGTGTAACAAACCAGTTATTACAATTGCACAAAGAAGATGAACTGATATTGCATGATGTGTTTGGCGATATTCATTACAAAGGCGAGGGTGTGTTTATTGCAGGAGGTGCAGGTGTTACTCCGTTTATTTCTATTTTCCGCCAGCTTGAAGCCGAAAACAAAACAGGAACGAACAAGCTCATTTTTGCCAACAAATCAAAAGCCGATATTATTCTTGAAGATGAATTCAAACGCAAACTGGGTGACCGTTTTATCAATATTTTGAGTGATGAAGAAATTGCAGGCTATGCACATGGTTTTATTACGGAGGAATTTCTGAAGCCACACATCAGTGATAGAAGTAAATATATTTATGTGTGCGGCCCACCACCCATGATGGATGCTCTCGAAAAGATATTTACCAGTCTGCATGTTGACGACGAACGAATCATCAAAGAATCATTTTAGCAGCTAAGTATTTTACATCGCCGGGCTTCTCAGCTTTAGCCCACCGCTTTTTCCCGGAACGGTAACTCATGCCTGCTCATCTTTCCTCTCCTATCTTTGCATCAAATTAAAAAAGTATGGAATTAGGCGTAGGGATGTTTGGCGACAATCATTACGATGTAAATGGCAAACCATTATCAGCCGGTGAGCGGTTGCGTGAATTAATTGAAGAAATAAAACTGATGGATGAAGTTGGCCTCGATTTCTATGGCATTGGCGAACATCACCGTCCTGATTATGCCGTGTCTGTTCCTGAAATTATTTTAGCTGCTGCTGCAACTGTTACAAAGAATATAAAACTGGGTAGTGCAGTAACGGTGTTAAGTTCAGCTGATCCCGTTCGTGTGTACCAGAGTTTTGCAACCATTGATCAACTGAGTAATGGCCGTGCAGAGATCGTTGCTGGTCGTGGCAGTTTTATTGAATCGTTTCCTTTGTATGGTTATAACCTCAACCATTACGATGAACTCTTTGAAGAAAAGCTAAGCCTGTTGCAAAAGATCAATCAACAAAATCCCATCAGCTGGAAAGGCAAACACAGAGCTGCATTAAACGAACAACAGGTATTGCCACGTGCGGTGAATGACCACCTCAACATTTGGGTGGCAGTTGGCGGCACACCTGAATCAGTAGTGCGTGCAGGTAAAGCAGGCTTGCCCGTGATCTTTGCCATCATTGGTGGAAGCCCTGTACAGTTTCAACCTTTGTTTCAATATTATCGTGATGTGTATAAACATTTCAAACACGATGAAACAAAACTCGAAGTGGGTGTGCATATGCATTGTTTCTTTGGTGAAAACAGTAAGCAGGTTGCCGATGAATACTATCCTTTATATGCTGCACAAATGACCCGTGTGGGCAGCAGCCGTGGATGGCCTGCCTATCAACGCAATCAATTTGATTTTGGACGGAGTAAAGAGGGTGCATTGATCATTGGCGATGCTAATGAAGCCATTGACAAAATATTACAGATGCAGGAACTGTTTGGTTTAACACGTTTCTCTGCACACATGGATGTGGGTGGGCCATCGCACGCATCGCTGATGAAATCAATTGAGTTATTTGGAACGAAGATTGCGCCGAAAGTGAGAGAGGCGTTGAAGAAGTAAATAAAGCAAATCAACCCTTGTTACAACAAAGGCAAGATCTGTTTCATCTATTTTATTACTAAAATTGAAAATTATTTAAGCTTTATTACGACCTTACCCTTTGCACGACCGGTTTCAACATAGGCCATCGCTTCGTTAGTTTGTTCAAATGGAAACACTTTATCCATAACAGGTTTTATAACGCCCGACTCTATCAGTTTTGTAATTTCACTTAATTGTTCGCCCTGTGCTCTCATAAAAAGAAATGAATAGTTTACGCCAAGCCGTTTTGCCTTTTTCCTGATGCCGGCACTCAAAAATTTCATTGCTGTTTTCAACAACCAATGCGCATTAATTTGCTGTCCAAAATCCGGATCGGGCGGACCGGAAATAGAAATTACTTTTCCACCTGCTTTAACTATTCGCAGAGATTTTTCAAGAGTCTTAGTATCCTGGCTATTCAATACCACATCGTAATCGCTAAGTATTGCTTCAAAATCCTCTTTCCTATAGTCAATTATAATATCTGCACCGAGGCTTCTTACTAAATCAATGTTAGCAGAGCTAGTTGTTGTGGCTACAAAAGCGCCAAAATGTTTCGCTAACTGAATCGCAAATGTGCCCACACCACCAGAACCTGCCTGGATAAAAACTTTCTGTCCTTTCTTAAGAGCGGCTTTTTCAACAAGGGCCTGCCATGCTGTTAAACCTACCAATGGAATGGAAGCAGCTTCTTCCATAGAAAGATTTTTGGGTTTCATCGCAACATCTTTTTCATTGATAGAAATGTATTCTGCAAAAGTTCCGATTCGATAATCTGCAGGTCTTGCATACACCTCATCGCCCACCTTAAACTTGCTGACATTTGAACCAACTTTTGTCACCACACCTGCCACATCATGCCCCAACGTAAATGCTGGTTTATAAGGTAAAATCAGTTTGAATTCACCATCTCTGATCTTTGAATCCAGAAGGTTAACTCCTGCTGCATGTATTTGTACCAATACATCATTTCCCTTTACAGCAGGTTCTGCTATTTCAGTTAGTTGTAATTTTTCTTTTTTGCCGTAGCGTTTTATTATAAAAACTTTCATTTTATTATTATTTCTGGAAATGTGAAAGTTGTTTCCCTTCTTTAACAAAGGTTAATGTCTCATATATTTCATACGCATGTACAGCCGAACAAAAAATGGATAGCCTGTCGGATAGTTTTTTTACATCCTCGCTTTTAAAAAATTCTTCCATTTCGTTTTTATCTGTAAAGCCAAGCATTAATGATGCTTGAAATTGAACACTCTTATCATTGTCATGCTCTACATTCGGAGTGTTCCACTGTTTTTGCTTCCAGGGGTTATATACTTTATTTCTCAGTTCTTTAAGCATACCTGCGTTTGCAAGGGCAGGTGTAAGCTCTTCCTTGATAAATTTTTGAAAATCCTTTTCACTCACGGCTTCTTTTTTTCTAAAAAATACCATAGTTCTTGCTTCAATCTTAGTATCAGGTTCGGCTACTTCATACCATCGTGATTTTTTTGGGAAAGCTGCATAAAGTATAGTACGCTTAAATAAATTCACTTCATCGGCATAGGCAAGTTTATTTTGCTTCTTACCTCTGAATATTGACAACAGATTTTTTAAAGTAACATCCGCTACACCATCAATTTTACGATTGGAAGGTATTGTAGTTTCTACGTCATTGATTGGTTGCCAAAGTCCGGTGTTGTTTTCCGCAAAATGTATTTGGCGATATTCCCAAAGACCTTTATTTGCTGAAATTATTTTCGAATGTGGACCTTTCCATCTGTCCATTCCTTCCTGACGGGGTTTGTCTGTCCGCATCCATAACAATATTGATGAGGATAAATGCTTCTCCGATTTTACGTTCGTCTTAACCTCTACAGGTTTTGAAGTTTGCGCATATGCACCAAAGAATGTGGTCATGATTAAGAGTTTAACGAAAGATATTTCTTTCATGTTTATATTTTTAGTTTAATAAAAACCTTAATGCTTGTTTAATAAATTCTTCGTGATATTGAAATATGCCACCATGGCCTGAATTGGGATAAATGATAATTTCAGAATTTGTAAAACGTTTTGCCAAATCATAAGAATTTGGTGTTGGCACCATTCTGTCATGATCACCATTTGCTACTAATACAGGATGTTTAAAAACGCTCAAATCGGCAGGGGTGTCATGCCCCCAAGCAGCAATGGCTTGCAGTTGTTTTTTCAATACACTTAGTTTTACTTTCTTATCCCGGTTTTCTGTTCTTTCTTTTAATCTTTTCAGAAAATCACGGGCTGCTTCTTTACCCACTTTGTTTTGTGTAAAGAATAAATAAAACTTGGGGTCTCTGAATGTGAAGATGCCTTTAAAAATATCCTTATAAGTTAAACCAACCACATCGCTAACTCCCTCTCCACCTCTTGGGCCTGTTCCTGCAAATATCATTTTACGGGCCAGCTGTGGCTCTACTAAAAGTAATTCCTGGGTAATAAATCCCCCCATGGAAAAAGCCACGATATCCACTTGCTTGTATCCCAATGCATGAATAAAAGCAATCGCATCTTTTGCCATGTCGGCAATACTTGTTCCTTGCTCGCCGGTTGTTGCACCAACGCCTCTGTAATCAAAGGAAATAATATGACGGTGTGCTGCAATTGCGTCCATAATTCTTGGATCGCAATTGTCAAGGTTTGCTGTTAAGTGATTGAAATAAATAACAGGTATGTCGCCTTCTTTACCGTAAGAACGATATGCGATCTTTATTCCATTAGCCTCCACAAACTTTGTGGGAACTGTTGCGTAAGTGTAACCAACATTCATTGCTTTTTCACGTTGTATAGTTGTTGTTGCCATGATTGAAATATTTTGATTGTTTGTTTGTTAAAATAAACTGTTGATAAAGCCTGTCATTAGCAATACTGCTATTGAATACGCTTTCATTTTATTAGTTGTTTAATTGTTTAAGAACATTTTTTTCCAAAATCCCATAAGCAAAGTGTTGCAGATTGATCAACGCAGAAGTGCCCTTGCCAACGATGTTCCTGAATTTGGGATTTTCTGATTGAACCACTTTAAGCACTTTTTCTGCAACCATTGCAGGGTCTTCGGCTTTTTCTGCCAAGTCGTTAGTGAAGCTTTTAATTTTACCCCTTAACGTATTGTAATCTTCAATTTTTGTGAAAGGTGAAGATGAATTATCCAGGATGCTTGTTTTAAAAGCAGAAGGTTCAATCATTGCAACACGAATATTAAACTCATTCAATTCGTAACGTAATGATTTGAAATATCCTTCCAATGCATGTTTGGAAGCTGCATAGTAAGCAGCATTGGGAAATGACACAAGCCCAACAATTGAGCCTACCGTTATTATTTTACCAAACTTCTGTTTTCTGAAATAGGGCAATACAGCGTTAGTTACCTTGATCGTTCCCCAAAAGTTTGTTTCCAATTGTTGCCTGCCTAAATCAATGGGTGTTTCTTCTGCAATACCAGAAACTAAAAAGCCGGCATTGTTAATAAGAATATCCAACTGACTTATTTCCTTGAAAATTCTTTCCGGAAAAGTGTTTATTGATTGTTCTGAATCAAGGTCTAATGCGATCATTTTGAAAGGAAACTTTGCTGCATACTTTTCCGGGTCACGACTTGTTCCAATTACAGTATACCCGCTTTGGTGGAGCTTGTTGGCGATAAGTAACCCAAAGCCTGAAGAAGCACCGGTTACTAGAATTGTTTGTTTCATTTCTGATTGTTTTGTATTTTTACTTGCATTTTGCAAGTGCAATATACAACTTACTTGCAAAATGCAAGTGATTTTTAAAAATATATTTATGACCAAACTCAAAAAAAGATCAGATTGCCCTGTTAGTAGTGCACTTGATATATGGGGAGACAAGTGGTCGCTGTTGATTATCAGAGATTTAATGTCAACTAAACAGTGCACCTATGGTGACTTTCTAAAAGCCCCTGAGCATATTGCCACGAATATCCTGGCTTCAAGATTACAGGTACTTGAAGAAAACAAGATCATTGAAAAATTAGAGCACCCTGAGAGCAAAGCAAAAGTGTTGTACAGGTTAACCAAAAAAGGAATTGATTTGCTTCCTTTAATGATTGAAATAAACTTATGGGCTGAAAAATATTTCACTATTCCGACAGACAGAAAAGCAATATTGAAAGAGGTGAAAAAAGATAAGCCCGGATTTATTAAAGCAATGACGAAAGAATTGGAAAGACATGCTGATTAGATAATCCTCTACCCAGGGTTTGGCATTTCACTCTTACTCCTTCAGCATTTTCATTATTACTTTTTCAAGCTTGGCCAAGCCGGCTTTGGAATCGTTTTTTTCAATTTTATTCAGTTCACTAAAATAACGCTGTATGGTTTTGTTTTCATAGTGGCTGATAAGTTTGGGATGCACATAGTATTTTTTACAGACCATTCTTGAGTTACCTAATTTCACCGCTACCTTATCCAACGCATTCACTATATTTTTTTTTTAATGTTGCTGTCATCTTCTTCTGTCCCCATTTCAGAAAAAGCAAGAAAGGCATGCAAGGTGCCTGCCCATGTACGGAAATCTTTTGCTGTAAAATCCTGGCCGCTGATCTCTCTTATATAATCACTCACCATTCCTGAATCTACCGGTTTGCGATCATTATTTTCATCGTAATACTGGAAAAGTTCTTTGCCCGGTATGTCTTTGCATTGCTGCACCAGTCTTGAAAGTTTTTTACTGCGCAGGTTAATATTGTGATGAACTCCCTTTTTGCCTTTGAAGGAGAATTTTATGCTGCTGCTGTTCACTTCAATATGTTTATCCTTGAACGTGGTAAGACCAAAAGATCCGTATAATTTTTCGTACTCGTAGTTTCCCACTCTTATGTGCGTGCGTTCCAACAAACTCACTACCAGTGCCAGTACTTTTTTCAATGGCAACCCGGGTAATGCAAGATCCTTTTCCATCTGCAACCGCATTTTAGGCAGCAATTTTTCGAATTGGTACATGCGGTAAAACTTTGTATGATTGCGTAATTCATTCCACAGTGGATGATATTTGTATTGTTTCCGTTTACTGGCATCAAGCCCCACTACCTGCAAGTGACCGTTTTCCAAATAACAGATCCATACATTTTCCCATGCTGGCGGTATTACCAATGACCTTATTCGCTCCAGGTGTTTCTTGTCGTTCAGTTTTTTGTTTTTGAATTTATATGCAAAGCCCTTGGCCGACCGCACTCTTTCGATACCATCATCGCTGGAGCTAACATACACGAGTTTAACCGCCTTGGCAGTTGC
>JAKFDY010000557.1:0-3149 GCA_036675885.1 Lacibacter sp.
AACCGCACTGTTTACCTTACTGTTAACCGTGCCCAACCACCGTTGGTTTCAATGCCGAATTTTGTTGGTCAAACATACCGAAGTGTAATGCTGCAACTAACCACACTTGGTTTAAAGCTGGGCGATACTTCTCAACGGCCCGATTTTGCAGTTGGTTCTGTACTTGAGCAAACATATAATGGCAACATCATTAAACCGGGAACAAAAATTCCGATGGGAAGCCGCATCAGTCTTGTGTTAGGAGGTGGTATTAAACAAACAGAAGTGCCGGTTCCTTTCCTGTTGGGGCTTACCTTTGCTGAAGCAAAAGTATTACTCGAGAGTAACGATCTGTTGCTGGGTGCAGTTGTGGTTGATGGTGCTGTTGGTGATAGTTCAGCTGCATTTGTGATCAGGCAAAACCCGCCGGTACGTGATGATGAGGGAAGACCTATCCGCATCAGGGGAGGACAGTTAATTGATCTCTGGATCAGTATGGATCGTTCAAAGATCGATAGTCTTCAACGTCCCAAACCGGTAGTTGAACAAAAAACAGAAAACGAATATTAAAACGATAAAGAAATGAAGACCATTACTGCTGAAGAATTAAAAGCAAGAATTGAAGCTGGTGAACAATTGAATATTGTAGATGTGCGTGAACCACATGAGCATGCTGAATTTAATATCGGCGGCACATTATATCCGCTCGGCCGTATTTTATCAATGGATGTGGATGAACTGGAAAGCTTAAAAGACCAGGAAGTGATTTTTTATTGCAGAAGTGGAAACCGCAGCGGACAAGCCTGCATGTTTGCTGAAACAATGGGTTTTACCAATGTAATTAATCTTACAGGTGGTATGCTTCAGTGGAGAGAGAAATTCAGCGTTTAATTTTTTCCGATAGAAATAAAAAGAGAGGGCACTTTTTAAAGTGCCCTCTCTTCGTTTATAACTTGATGTTGATCCCGGCCATGAAGTTAGTGCCAGCCATGGGATAATAAAAGTTTTCGGTAATGGTGCTGTTGCTGTAAATATAGCTGTAAGTATAACCATTAGTTTCATACAGCCTGTTAAACAAATTGCTTAACTGGAATGTAAAATTGATCTCTTTTACTCCTTTAAAACGTAATGCGTAATTCAAACGAAGATCGCTCACAAAAAACGGATCAATGCTTCTTGCTTTATTACCAGTATTGTCAAGATATTGACGTGATACATATTTATTCAGCAAACTGATCTCGCCATTTTTAACCGGAATAAAATTGAGTGTAAAACCTGCAACTGCTGATGGAGAGAAGGAGAGTGCCGGGTTTTTAAAGACGTTCTCTTGTTGCCCGCCATTATCATAATCATCAACATACTCAGTAAAGTTGAGAATACGGTTATCACTTAATGTAAGATTACCTGCAAAGTTGAACCATGAAACTAGTTTAACTCCTGCCTGCAATTCAACACCTGCACGATAGCTTTTTGCCACATTGGTGCGACTGTAAGCGCCAACGTCATTAATTTTTCCTGTAAGAACAAGTTGGTTTTTGTAGTGCATGTAATAACCGGTAATACTCAAGTTATACATTGCTTTACGCCGTTCAATATTTAATTCAAGATCATAAAGCGTTTCGTGTTTTGGTTGTTGGTTAACACCTGCTTCAAAATCATCACGGTTAGGCTCTTTGTTACCCATGCTGAACGATGCAAAACCAAGGCAGCCATTTCCATCGGCATAAGAAATACCAAACTTTGGATTAACAAAGTTGAAATTGCCTCCCGATTGTAAGGTTGGGTTCTTGCGGAAACCTTTGATTACATGATTCACATTGCGGTATTGCACATCAGCAAATGCTTCCCATCGGCTGTTTAATCGACGTTGGTATTTCGTATAAAAGTTAAAGTCTGTTTTGTAAGCAGAAAGATTATACCATTTATGATCTTTTGGAGCAGGTTCCTGGCTCCAGATAATTTTACCATAATGCTTACCATCATAACGGGTATAAGCTCCGCCAAAAGTTAACTGATCATTCTTGCGTTTGTATTGAGCAGAGAAAGTGCCGCCGTAAAACCAGTTATCTAACCAAAGCCGGCGGATGATATCTGATTCAACTGGGGCAAGTCCATAATCATCGAGTGATTCATTGCGTTTGTATTCTTCATAATAACCAAATCCACGTGTTAAGAAGAAGGCTGTGTTAATGTTCCAGTTTGCATTCAGTTCCTGGTTAAAGAATAACTGGTAATGCGATTGGCGATAATTATCGGTTTGATTATTATACTGGAAAATATTGTAAGTGCGGTTATTGGATGGATTAAACAAATTCGCTGAATCTTCCGGGGTAAAATAAAGGTATCCAACATTATTCCAGTAATGTGTTTGCAGTGCGGTTGCATCACCCCGCAACTTTGCTTCGGGTATACCATTCCATGCCTGGTATGTTTTTTCCTTTCCGGTAAAAGCATTAAAACGTAACGATGTTTTTTTGTTGAAATAAGCTGCTGAAAAATAACCTGAGTTCATGTCGCTGGTTGCACGGTCAATAAATCCATCGCTGTTGATAAAAGAAAGTCTTGCGTCAACAGTAAAATGTTTATTGATTAAGCCACTACCTGCTTTAATCGTATGTCTCCAGCTGTTGAAACTGCCAAATCCATTATTCAATTCCGCATAGGGCTTTTCATTAAACTCATTTGAACTGAGGTTAAGTGTTGCGCCAAACGCACCGGCACCATTCGATGAAGTACCTACACCCCTTTGAATCTGGATTGAATTAACTGAAGATGCAAAATCGGGCAAATCCACAAAGTATAATCCTTGGCTTTCGGCATCATTATAAGGTATGCCGTTCAACGTCATGTTGATCCTTGTTGCATCAGTACCACGAATGCGGATACCAGTGTAACCAATACCATTGCCCGCATCGGAATTTATTACTACAGATGGCGTTTGATTAAGGATGAACGGAAGATCCTGTCCCAAATTCATCTTCTCAATTTCTTTTTTGGTGAGATTGGTTTTTGCAAACGGCATACGATCGCCTGCACGTATGGCCGAAACTTCTACGGGTTTCAGGAACAATGGTTGTGCTTCTAATGTGGCAGTCAGCTTTGTTTCTTTTTCAGTAACTGTAACTGCTTCCTCAAATTGTTTAAAGGCAACGGTGCTGATGCGTACGAGA
>JAKFDY010000558.1:0-9560 GCA_036675885.1 Lacibacter sp.
GGTGATGATAAACCCTGCTTCGATTTTGTAGTGAGCTATTTGCAGGAAAGGGGTGTTTGCTGGGTGAAGAAAGCATAAAAAACTTTCAGATTTATCGTTTGTGACGAACCTGTTTTTGCCTTAGTTTTACCCCTCACAAAAAATAAAAACTTAAACATTATGATACGTCACGCATCTGCCGTTTGGAATGGCTCAGGTAAAGAAGGTAACGGACACCTAACAACACAAAGCACCGTTTTAACTGATGCACAATATTCTTATCTCTCCCGTTTTGAAAGCGGTGTTGGTACTAATCCTGAAGAATTGGTAGCAGCTGCACATGCGGGTTGTTTTAGTATGAAGTTGAGTTTTATATTGGGTGCAGCAGGATTTACACCTGAAAAAATAGAAACCAAATGTGAGATCACTTTTATTGAAGGAACATTATCTAAATCGCACCTGATTGTATCTGCTTCTGTGCCCGGTATTGATGAAGCAAAATTCCAGGAATGCGTAAAAGAAGCCGAAGCAACCTGCCCAATTTCAAAATTACTGGCACCGGGCTTAGCTATCAGCAGCGAAGCAACACTGGTTGCATAAATTATTGATCATTATTTATACAGCCGGTTTTCAGTTGAAGACCGGCTGTTTTATTTTACAGTATGGAAAAGATAAATCTTGCAGAAAAGTTCAACCTGTTTACCGAACACTGGAGCCCACAGATTGCTGGCGAGTTAAATGGACAACATGTTAAACTTGTAAAGTTCAAAGGACCATTCACCTGGCATCATCACGATCACGAAGATGAATTATTTTATGTAGTGAAAGGAAGTTTTGATATGGAGCTGCGGGATAAAACGATCACCATTAACGAAGGTGAATTTATCATTATTCCAAAAGGTGTTGAACACCGGCCCAATGCAAAAGAAGAAGTGCATGTGCTGTTGTTTGAACCAGCTTCTACATTGAATACAGGTAATGTGGAGAATGAGTTTACGAAGAAGGAGTTGGGACGGGTGTGAGATAGATTACCTGTGAATATCAGATATCCTAATTAACTTTCATCTGCTATCTCACACAGTATGCTTACAAGTTCATCAGGCTTACTGAAAAATGGCGAATGACCTGTTGCCATATGATACACTTTTCTGCATGGGGTTTCTTCATACATCTTGCGCTGGATAAATGGAGTTACAGCTGTATCCTCTGTGCACTCTATATAATACCGGGGAACAGTACCATACTTTTCATCTGAAAGCTGCAAGGGAGTAACACCTGAAATAAATGGTTCATGACTTAAAATGTATTTTGCCATTTCAGGAATATCATCGGCACAGTCATGATACAATCCTTCTTTATAAATTTCGGCACGCAGTGTAGTTGATTGTGTTGTTTCATGAAAATCAACAAATGGTTTTAAGACACCGTCAGTATCCTGTAAAGAGTATTCTCTTTGTTTTTTTCCATTGGGCACAAGATATGCAGCGAGATAGATCAGCTTTTCAATTTTCTCCGGCTGGTATTCTGCTACCTGCGAAATAACAATTCCGTTTTTACTATGCCCAACCAAAACAACTTTACCTTCTAACGAATCGATCACTTCACATACTTTATCAACCGCTGTTTGCAAGGTAACAGTTTCAATTGCTGTTTTATCACGTCCCATACCAGGCAAATCTATTGCCATGACTTTGTTACCTGCTTTCTCCATAAGCGGAACTACTTTGTGCCAGTTCCATGCACAATGCCAGGAACCATGAATAAGAATGAATGTTTTCATTATATGTTTTTTTGAATTGTAAAATTGTAATGAAAACCAACGGCGGAAAACCCGAAACTTGCGCACTTAATTTTCACCGATAACTTTAGAAGATTCCCAGCCGATCATTGCCGTTTTACGAACAGCTCCCCAATGGTATTGACCAATCAAGCCGGTTGATTGAATTACCCGGTGACATGGAATTAAGAATGCAACAGGATTATCACCTACTGCTGAACCCACTGCTCTTGATGCTTTTGGATTACCAACCGATGCAGCAATATCGCCGTAAGTGGTTATCTGCCCCATTGGAATTTTAAGCAGCGTTTCCCAAACCTTTAATTGAAAGCCTGTTCCTTTTAAATGCAGTTTTATTTCCGAAAGGTTTTTCCAATCCTGCGTAAAAATGAACAATGCATTTTGCTGAACAGCATCAACCATTTGCGAAATGTGTGCGTTGGGAAATAATTTTAATAATTCGGCAAATGCTTTTTCTGCATCATCAGCAAAAGCTAAATGACAAATACCTTTTTTAGTAGATGCAACAAGGATATTCCCAAACGGCGATTCAGCAAAGCTATAGTTGATCTGCAGTTCTTGTCCGCCGTTTTTATATTCACCCGGTGTCATTCCTTCAATGCTGATAAACAGATCATGTAAACGACTTGTTCCTGACAATCCGGTTTCAAAACTTACATCACTAAGAGAATGATTGTTCCTGAGTAATGATTTTGCATGCTCTACACTGATGTACTGTAAAAATTTTTTAGGTGTTACACCCGCCCACTCTTTAAACATCCGTTGAAAATGAAACGGGCTTACGTATACCTGTTTGGCCACTTCATCCAGATCGGGTTGCTGCCGGAAGTTTACCGCCAGGTATTCAATTGCTTTTTGAATGCGTTCGTAATTGTTCATCTCTTTCAATTTACAACCTTCGTTGAAAGGCTGTATCAAAATTGCAATAATGTACTTTCTTTTACAACCCGTTTCTTGCGTAAACAAAAAAGCGCTGCACCAGGTGCAACGCTTTCTATCATTAACATCATTTAATTCATTTCATCAGCGGTCTTACTCTGCCTCCGCCACCACTTCTTCCACTTCAGGAATCATACGCTTCATCATTCCTTCAATACCGGCTTTCAATGTGATCATGGATGAAGGACATCCGCTGCAGCTTCCCTGCAACATTAAATTCACTTTACCATCCTTAAAACTTTTGAACTGGATAGCACCGCCGTCCATTTCAACCGCAGGCTTTACATAATTCTCCAAAATTTCCTGGATGCGTTTTACCACATCGCTTTCATCGCCACTTAACACCACATCTTCTTTTTCCGGTACAACGATCTTCGATTCGTCAATAACGGGCTTACCTTCTTCAAGGTAATCTTTCAAAAACTGGCGAATGGTAGGGATCAATTCCTGCCAATCAGTATCGGGTGTTGAGCGTGTGAGTGTTACAAAATTGCTGGCAATGAACACGGCTTTCACAAACGGAAAACCAAAAAGTTCCTGCGCCAGTGGAGAAGCATCTGCTGTTGTTACTTCAGGAAAATCGATGCTTTTACCGGGATAAAGGAGTTTGTTTGCCACAAACTTCATTGTTTCCGGGTTTGGCGTCATTTCTGTATAGATGCTGATAACGGGGTTACCTGTTTGTATCATGTTGGTGAAACTTTAAGCAGCAAAAATAACAACAAACGGCGGGTTTTGGTTGAGGTTTTCCCATTTTAGCAGATTTATGACGAATCATAGCTGAAAAGCTCCCGTAATCGTAAATTAGAGTAATTAAAATATACACATATGCTATCCCCAAAAATTGAAAAATCGCTTAACGAGCAGGTTTCGCTCGAAGCAGAATCATCCCAGATTTATTTAGCCATGGCCAGTTGGGCAGAGGTGGAGGGGTACAGCGGTATAGCGGCCTTCCTCTATAAACACAGCGATGAGGAGCGCCTTCACATGCTGAAACTGGTAAAATTTATTAACGAACGGGGCGGGCACGGCGTCATCCCTCAATTAAAAGCGCCATCAACAAAGTATAAAGGTGTGCGTGAATTATTTCAGCAGGTGCACGATCATGAAATACTGGTAAGTGCTGAGATCAACGGACTGGTTGATATTTGTTTGAAAGAAAAAGATTACACCACGCATAATTTTCTGCAATGGTATGTGAGTGAACAGATCGAAGAAGAATCACTTGCAAGACATATCATGGACAAACTGAAATTGATTGGTGCTGATAAGAGTGGTTTGTATATGTTCGATCGTGATGTATCGATGATGGGCACTCCTGCAGCTGGCGGAGGTGGCAAGCATTGATCGATCAGCAGCAGTTCTTATTTGTGTTTACAAGCTTATCGTTTATCTTCATTAAGGTGAGCGAATGATATTATTATACCCGAAACAAAACAGATTATATGCGGAGAGAATTATCCGGATGGCACAGTCCGGCGTTGAATAAAGAAATGCCCATTGCTACTTATGGGCATTATGGATTTGCGTTGTTGATGGTGCCAACTGCAGCTGCAGATTACCTGGAGTATGAGCGATTTCAATTGATGGATACGTTGCGTCCGTGGGTGGAAGCAGGTATAGTGAAAATATATTCTGTTAACAGCATCAATACCGAAAGCTGGATGCACAATGAAATGGAAGGTGCACACAAGGCCATCCGTCATAACCAATTCAACGAATATATTTTTAATGAAGTGGTGCCGTTTATAAAAACCACTACTTCTTTCGATACACCCATTATTACCTGCGGTGCATCATTTGGCGCATTGCACAGTATGAATTTATTTTTAAAACGTCCTGATCTTATCAATGGAGTAGTTGCCATGAGTGGTGTGTATGATCTGATGGAATACAGCAAAGGACATTACGATGAACAGGTGTATTACAACAGTCCCATGCATTACATGCCCAACTTAACTGATCATGCAATACTGGAGCAGATACGCCAGAGCAATCATATTCATATTTTCAGTGGCAGTGGAGCGTATGAAGATCCTTCAAGCAGCGGACGTTTTGCAAAAATCCTGTATGATAAAGGCATCAATTACGAATTAGATATCTGGGGCGAAGAATGGCCGCACGACTGGAATACATGGCGTGCATTATTGCCGCATTACCTGGAAACGAGGTTTTAAGCTGTTCGCTTAATCAAGAGTTGCCAACTCCTGAGCCTGTCGAAGGATGAAGGTTGGCAACTCAACAATTAAACAGAAAGTCTTTCCATTCATCAAATGCAATCAACAATCTGTTGGCTGCATTTGTAGTTTTAGTAGTTTCCATTTCTTAAACCAAAACGCATGAGAAAGTTATTGTTCTTTATTTTTACCTGTTTACTATTTCTCACAATTACGGCACAACAAAAAGATACCATCAGCAAAGAAGATCTGAAAATTGCTGCGAAGGTGATCGGTCTTGATTTTACAGAACCGGAACGTGACAGTATGTTGCGTGACGTGCGGGATAATTACACTGAGTATACAAGGATGCGTAGCCTTCCGCTCAATAACAGTGTACCCATGAGTCTTTGGCAAAGTCCGGTGCTGCCGGGTATGCAGTACGAAACAAAACAATTACCTGTGCATTGGAATATTCCTGTCAATGTTTCTATGCCCATTAACAAAGCTGATCTTGCTTTCTATACTATTCTGCAATTAGCATCACTCATCAAAAACAAAAAGATCACATCAGTTGAGCTCACAAAATTTTTCATTGAACGTATCCGCAGGTATGGCGACACGTTACAGTGTGTTATTTCTGTAACAGAAGACATTGCCATGCAACAAGCCAAAGCAGCGGATGCAGAAATAGCAAAAGGAAAATACCGTGGACCATTACATGGTATTCCTTATGGATTAAAAGATCTGTTTGCTGTAAAAGGAACAAAAACAACCTGGGGCGCTACACCTTACAAAGACCAAACAATTGATGAAGACAGTTATGTGTACACAAAACTGAAAGATGCGGGTGCAGTATTAATTGCCAAGTTCGCACTCGGTGCATTGGCTATGGGCGATTGGTGGTTTGGTGGCCGCACAAAAAATCCATGGAATCTCAACTTTGGTTCATCAGGTTCGTCTGCAGGTTCAGCATCTGCTACAGTTGCAGGTCTTGTTCCTTTTGCCATTGGAACAGAAACCCTGGGTTCCATTATTTCGCCATCTACTGTTTGTGGCGCAACAGGATTGCGGCCAACATTCGGCAGCATCAGCAGAAGTGGAGCAATGACACTTTCATGGAGTCTTGATAAAGCAGGACCTATTTGCCGCAGTGCAGAAGATGCTGCTGTTGTATTCAACTATATTCATGGAACAGATGGTAAAGACCCCGGTGCAGTAGACATGCCGTTCAATTATGGAGTGAAGAAAGACATCAAAAAACTCCGCATCGGTTATGCAAAGAATTTTTTTGATCGCATTCGTGATACAAGTGCCAACGAATGGAACGTGTTGAAGGCATTCGAACAAATGGGCATCAAACTCATTCCGGTTAATTTTCCCGACAGCGCTGCTTATCCTTTTGATATTGTAGGTATCACCATTGGTGCAGAAAGTGCTGCTGCATTCGATGAGTTAACAAGAACCGATATGGATGATCTGTTAACACGTCAAAATAAAAATGATTGGCCGAACTCTTTCCGCACGGCAAGATTAATTCCGGCCGTGGAATATATCAATGCAAATCGACACCGCTATCTGCTGATGCAACACATGAAAACATTTTTTGAAACAGTTGATATTGTTATCACTCCAACATATGGAGGACGTCAATTAGCGATTACTAATCTTACCGGTCATCCTGTATTGGTGATGCCAACAGGTTTTAACCAACGCAAACTTCCAACAAGCATTACCCTGGTTGGCAAGTTGTATGATGAAGCAACATTATTACAATTGGGGAAAGCCTTCCAGCTGGCAACTGGTTGGGACGATGTACATCCGGAAATGTTTAAGCAGTAAGAACGTTTTTTGATAGAGCAAATCATTTTACTGAATCATTATCTTTCTGCAAGTAACTGTTCTTCTTTCTTCAATTGCTTATCATAAACAAATGTTCCAAGTGGTAACCAGGCGGCAATAAATGCATAGAGGAACTTTCTGAAGGGCCAGTTATAAACTTCTTTCACATAAAAAGCCAGTGCAACATAAACAACAAACAATAAACCATGTGCCCAGCCAACGTACTTTACCGCCAATGGCAGATTAAATGCATACTTCAACGGCATCGCAATTAATAAGAGCACAAGAAAAGAAATACCTTCTGCAATGCCTGTTTTGCGTAAAAGCTGGATCGGTTTCAAATTCATGTTACAAAGAAATAAACAGATCAGTGATTACAATCTGTGGTATGACAATGATTCGCCTTTCTGCAAAAACGATGATTGAGAATGTGTGCAGTAATGATCAATGCAACAGCAGGTATCACAAATACAAATGAAGAATAGGGAAAATGAATAAACTGGTTAAGTGTAAACAAAATCATGCCGGCAGAAAAAGGCACCAATGTTCCCCAATGATGATGGTGTTTTTTATAACCATGCCACAACGTTGAGAAACCGATTACAAAAGCGGTTCCTAATAAAAGTATTTCCACAAACACATTGTGGACGATGTTGATTCCGAAGAGTGGAAGACTGGTAATAAACAAAGGCACAACAGCACAGTGGATGGCACAGGCTACAGATGCGGCGATTCCCAAGGCTTCCCAATTAATACGAATGTTCATAAAGGATGGCAAAAATACATATTTGCAATTATGTTGCAAATTTTATTTTGAAATGAAATTCCCCTCCTTCCGCTCCGTACCTTTGCGATTCATTTCAAGCATATGTCGAAAAAGTTGTGGTTCTACCTTGGTTTCTTCGTGTTGTTAACGGGTGTTTTTTTTCTCGCTGTTTTCTGGGGTACAGACCTGTGGCGTAAAAAATTGCCCACAATGAACGAAGTAAAAGATTTTGCGTTTGTAAACCAGTTTGGCGATACCATTACCAACAACAATGTAGCCGGCAAAGTACAGGTAGTAGAATTTTTCTTTACAACCTGTACCGGCATTTGCCCGAAGATGAATACGAATATGGCTGTGATCGCCAAAGATTTTGCTGATGAAGAAGATTTCATCATTCTCAGCCACACAGTTGACCCTGATAAAGATTCTGTTGCCCGGTTGAAGCATTATGCCGATTCGATGAAAATCGATCCGAAAAAATGGATGCTCCTCACCGGCACGAAAGAAAAATTATACGAAGCTGCCCGCAAAAGTTATTTATTAGATGATCAAAAGAATGGTCTTGATCCAATAGATGACCAGTTTATTCATACTCAACTATTTGCCTTGGTTGATAAAAGCGGAAAGCTGCGTGGTATTTATGATGGGCTCAAAAAACAGGAGCTAACAAAGTTGAACGAAGACATCAGTCTTGTGCTGAAAGAACGCTACGATGGACCACGTTTTGTGAATGGAATTTTTCAGAATAATCCCAATTAAGTAATTTACAGTATGGGCGAAGCGATCAAAGAGTTGTTGAAAAAAAATCACATGAGTGTAACCGATAGCCGGTTGCAGATACTCGACATGTTTTATCATGCACCGGGTGCGTTAGCACATGCTGATATTGAGAAGAGAGCCAGTGATAAAATTGATCGTGTAACTATTTACCGCACGTTACAAACCTTTGAAGAAAAGGGAATCATTCATACCATTCCAACAGCTGATAACTCAGTGAAATATGCATTGTGTAAAGACCAGTGTGCCGAAGGTCATCATCATGATAACCATGTACATTTTGTGTGCGACAACTGTGGTAAAACCATTTGCCTGGATGATGTATTAGTGCCGGAAGTAAAATTGCCGAAAGGGTTTCAACCACAGCAAAGCAATATGGTAGTGAATGGTTTTTGTAATGATTGCAGGAGCTAAAGGCTAAGAGTTTAAAAAAGAGAAATGAGTTGAAAGAGAAGTGTGCAATACTTCTCTTTTTTATTTATGTCAGTCGCTATTCATCGTTAAGTTTCACCTGTCTCTTTTCCTCTTTCCACTCTTTCAAGCTCTTAGCTAAAATAAAAATGCCCTCCCGTAGAAACGGCAGGACATGATTAATGTTCTGATTTAGCAGTGCAAATATCGGTATTAATTAGTTAAGATTATCCATTTCTGTCTTTGTAAAATCCATGAGGGTTTTGATGTGGTTCGGTGAAAAGTCGAACTTCAGTCCGGCTGTTTCATACAACTGGGGCAATGTTTTCGTGCCACCCAGGCTCAACGCATTGATATAATTCTGCAACGCTGCTTGCTGGTTTTGTTTGAACTGCATCCACAAACCAATTGCTCCAAGCTGAGCAATACCATACTCAATATAATAAAACGGCACTTCAAACAAATGCAATTGACGTTGCCACTCGTATGGGCGGAATTGTTCCAAACCGCTGTAATCGATCAAGCCTGTGCTGTATTCATTTGCCAATTCCATCCATTTTGCACCACGCTCTTCAGCAGTATGCGCAGGGTTTTCATACAGCCAATGCTGAAATGCATCGATCCTTGCAATCCAGGGCAAAATGGTGAGCACACGTTCCAGTTGTTTGAATTTTGCACGGCGCAATTCTTCTTTATCCTTAAAGAAAATATCCCAATGCTCCATGCTGAAGAGTTCCATGGCCATACTTGCCACTTCGGCTATTTCCATTGGATATTCCTTAAAAGGGGTGAGTTCAAGATCATGTGCTAAAAATGAATGTACAGCATGGCCGCCTTCATGAACCATGGTAGTTACATCATGCATTTGCCCGGCTGCATTCATAAAAATAAA
>JAKFDY010000559.1:0-2085 GCA_036675885.1 Lacibacter sp.
TTCCCTGCAGGTAATCATGACACTTCGCTGTAATGATAACTTTCACTGTTTATATTCTCCTGCTGTTGATTGTAACTTTTTTATAATAGCCGATCTGCTGATCTATCTCATCCTGAATGTAAGCACTGCAAAATCATCTACCGAAAGTTGCTCTGCCCGTTTATTGAACAATTCATCTTTCAATTCTTCCGGATCAAACAAACCTTTCACCCCGTTACGCAACATCTTTCTTCGTTGATTGAATGCTGTTTTAACAAGCAATTTAAACTTCTGTTCACTTTGCATCAACGGAATTGTTTTGACTGGTTTCAGTTTTATAACGCCACTCTTCACTTTTGGCGGAGGATTGAATGCCTGCTCATCCACATCAAACAAATACTCCACATCAAAATAAGCCTGCACCAGAATGCTCAATATGCCATACGCTTTATTACCGGGTTTGGATGCAATACGTTGTGCTACCTCTTTCTGAAACATCCCTACCACACAATCAACCTGCTCTTTCCAATCCAGCACTTTAAATAAAATCTGTGATGAAATGTTGTAAGGAAAGTTACCTACTATCATAAACCGTTCCGTAAAGGGACATTCAGCATCCAAAAAACTTTGGTGCAGCAATTTCCCTTTGATGGCCGGAAAAGTATGTTCGAGGTAAGTGATCTTTTCAGCATCCAGTTCCACTGCTTTAAAATCAAGATCGGGGTATTGTAAAAAATATTTGGTGATGGCACCTGCGCCAGGGCCTACTTCCACCAAATGCTGCGGATGTTCATCCATAACAGCCTCTACAATTCTTTTTGAAATTGATTCGTCTTTTAAAAAGTGCTGACCTAACGATTTTTTGAGCGTGTATTCCACGCTGCAAAAGTAGCAGAAAAAAGCCCCCCGATTTTACCGGAGGGCTTATGAATTGATTTAACGTGAAACGATGATCCGTTTTCTGAATATTTCATCCCCAACTTTGCATTGTATAACATACTGACCAGGACTCCACTTAGCAGCTTCAGTTACCATCCACTCATTAATACCTGTGTTTACCTGCTCGATGCTCCTGTATACAACCGACCCAATGCTGTTTGTAACATTGATCTCAGCTGTTTGATTTCTGTCGGAAATAAAGTTTATACGGAAAAGATTGCTGGCTGGGTTTGGCGACACGACTAATTCAAATCCGTTATTACGGCGAATAAATAATCTTATTGCATTCGTATAAAAAACCTGCCCCCCCGTACCTACATATTTTAACCGGTAAAATACTTCAGTGGATCGGAAGTTGACAAGGTCATCTTGTTCTGAATAAGCACCGCTGCTGCGTGGCGAAATACGGCCACCAACAGCTGTGTAATCAATACCATTTGCACTACGCTCTACCTGGAAATAGGCAACACCTTCTTCGCTATCACTGTTCCAGCTTACCATACCTGATTTTCCTTGCAGGCGTGCATTGAAATTATAAGGTTTACCCGCAAGTACTTCACAAGAGGAGTATTGTGTAATAGTAACAGTATCGGTTGCGTAAGTTGTACCACAACTATCCATCAATGTCTGGCTAACAATATATGTACCGGCCGTACCTGCGGTAATACGGTCGCCGCTTGTTGGGCCCACAATATTACCTCCAATGGTTGTCCAGTTGTACACTGATGTAGACAAAGGATTGGTTACATATACTTCAGCAACACCACTTGGGCAGAGAACAGGAAAGTCTGTTTCAATATCTGCACTTGGCGCACGGAAAAAACTGAAAGGTCCTACGAAGTCTTTCAACGCTGCCGTGAATGAATTAGATGCTCTTGACTTTACTAATATTCTTCTGAATGGCAAACCACACACATCACCTTCTCTTACCAATGGATCAAGACCAAGTTTACTGAGGTTAACAGAAAATTCCATAAACTGCTTGGATGAATAATTATCTACCACACTTTGATTACCGAGTACCAGCTTAAACGGGCCTGCCCATGTGTTGTTTCCACTTGTCATGCCAGTATAAAAGGCTCCTGCTGTTTTGGGTGTAATGCCTGCATAACCGTAAATAGCACTTGCATCGGCTCCATCGAATGACCCGCTCCAGTTAAATGCAGT
>JAKFDY010000560.1:0-1581 GCA_036675885.1 Lacibacter sp.
AGGATGGGTGGTGAATTTATACCACAATTGCAGGAAGGCGATTTTGCTTTCCACGTCATATTGCCCCAGGGCACATCACTTACGCAAAGTGTGGAAACATCTATGCAGGCAAGCCGTATTGTCAAATCATTTCCCGAAGTAAAAATGGTGGTAGGAAAAACAGGAAGTGCCGAAGTACCAACCGACCCTATGCCGCCAGAAGCCACAGATTTAATCATTACACTTAAGCCAAAAAGCGAGTGGACTACTACAGATGACTACAATGAACTGGCTGCAATGATGATGGAAAAATTAGAAGTTATACCGGGTGTTTTTTTTGAAGCATCCCAGCCCATACAAATGCGTTTTAATGAATTAATGACCGGTGTGCGGCAGGATGTTGCTATAAAAATATTCGGAGAGAATATTGATACACTTGCTGTGCTTGCTCCTAAAGTAGCCGCCATTGTTCAATCTGTAAATGGCACAACCGACCCACAGGTGGAAAGAACAACCGGCTTACCACAAATCACTATTCAATACGACAGGGCAAAGATTGCAGGCTATGGTTTAAATATTGAAGATATCAACCACACCATAAGCACAGCATTTGCAGGACAGGCCGCAGGAGTTGTATTTGAAAATGAAAGAAAATTTGATTTAGTGGTACGGTTAGATAGTGCAAGTCGCACTTCTATTGATGACGTCAGCAATTTGTATGTAGCAACCACCGATGGCAACCAGATACCATTATCACAGGTAGCCACTGTTTCATTTAAAGAAGGCCCGGCCCAAATAAGCCGTGAAGATGGTAAGCGAAGAATAGTTGTTGGATTCAATGTAAGAGGCCGTGATGTGGAAAGTGTTGTAACAGAAATACAACAAAAACTAAATGATGCAAAACTTCTGCCTACTGCATATTATTTTACCTACGGCGGCACATTTGAAAATTTAAAGGAGGCTTCTGCAAGATTAACCATTGCTGTGCCGGTAGCATTGGCACTGATTTTCCTGTTGCTCTTCTTTGCTTTCGGCTCAATGAAAGAAGCCTTGCTGATTTTCACCGCTATACCGATGAGTGCCATCGGCGGTGTATTTGCTTTGTTATTAAGAGGCATGCCTTTCAGCATTTCGGCAGGCGTTGGTTTCATTGCATTATTTGGTGTGGCAGTGTTAAACGGCATTGTTTTAATAAGCACTTTTAATCAATTACAAAAAGAAGGTATGAAAGATATTGTTCAAAGAGTGCTGGAAGGAACTAAGATCCGTTTGCGTCCGGTGTTAATGACAGCTTCGGTTGCCGCATTGGGCTTCATACCCATGGCATTGTCAACAGGCGCCGGTGCCGAAGTGCAAAAGCCGCTGGCAACTGTGGTTATAGGGGGATTAGTAACTGCGACCTTTCTTACTCTAATAGTTTTGCCACTACTCTATATTATATTCTCAACAAAAAGAAGGCGGAAAATGAAAACAGTTTTGCCGGTTATTGCAGTCATTAGTTTGCTAACATTTTCGGGTAGTGTACAAGCACAGCAACCCAGAAGAATTGATATTAATGAAGCAATTACTTCTGCAAAAAACAATTTACAATATGGCATAAAC
>JAKFDY010000561.1:0-6473 GCA_036675885.1 Lacibacter sp.
CTTTTTTCCAGCCTCTTATCAGAAAAAAGACCGGAATAGTCTGGACGATGGTAGAGTAGTTCCATCTGTTTTCTTTTAAAATTAATAAATATTTGTGGGTACACAGTAGCTCCTGAAAGGGACGTTGCGTTATTGATACTTATTGTTCTGTTGTTCGCAAAGGTCCCCTGCGGAGACATTGAGAACTTATTCGTTAAGCCGCCATATTGCCAAACGTATGTTGAACTAAACCTTCGGTAGCCTTTAAAGCCTGTTGCTCATTGATGGAACTTAGAAGTTCACCAAAAACTTTTATCATGAGTTCCACAACAACCAGACAGTACACAACTGTTTTATCACAGGCAAAGAAAGGCGTACCGGGATTTGCATTAGCATACGGTAAATTTATTGAGAAGACCACACTTGAGCAAAACAGCAAAGGACTTATTGTTAATTACAGCCGCAGCCTTGCCTACATTACTTTGCACTTTGGCCGTGTGCCGCATCACATCAGTGTGGAAGAGATCAACGCCTACCTGTACCAAATGATGGTGCACGAAAGCTGTTCCCTCACTTACTTCAAGCATGCCGTGTTTGCACTTCGCTACTGGTTCCGGTTGTTTGATATGGAAGACAAAGCCATTCAGATGCCACCGATTAAGAAAGAAAAAAAACTGCCTGTTGTGTTATCACGTCAGGAGTGCAAGGAACTGTTCAAAGCACCGGTGAATTTGAAACACCGTTTTTTATTGGCTTTTGCGTATGCAGGCGGACTTAGAATGAATGAACTGCGACTGATAAAAATCAGTGATGTGGATTTAGATCGAAGACAAATACACATACGTCATGGCAAAGGCCGCAAGCAACGTTGCGTAACATTATCAAAACTGCTTACTGATAAACTGCCGCAATATCTTTTACAGGTAAAACCCAAACAGTATTTATTTGAAGGCCTCACGCCCGGTGAACCTATGGGCCAGCGAAGCATTCAATACATCATCAGTGAAGCCTTGCAAAAGACGAACATTCAAAAGCAGGTAAGCATGCATACACTTCGCCACAGCTTTGCTACGCATTTATTGGAAGATGGCGTGGATATACATACCATACAACATCTGCTGGGTCATGCCGATCTTGTGCAAACACTTGTTTACCTACATGTAGCGCAGGTGAAAAACAAACCGGCCCACAGCCCGCTGGATACTTTGTATAACATCATCACACTGTAGCCATGCAAAGGCCGACGTATGAACTGGCAACCATCATCAGCAGGTACAAAACATCCTTCCTCCAAAAACATCAAACCCTCAGGCAACATTTATCGGTATTGAATGCTTTGGAAAAATGCCGCACGGCAGCACTGGGCGGCCATGTGGATGGATGCGATCGTTGCGGACATGTTCGTATCAGTTACAACTCTTGCCGCAACCGCCATTGCCCTAAATGCCAGGTCACTAACAAAGAAAGATGGATACTTGCAAGACAGCAACAACTGTTGCCGGTGAGCTATTTTCATGTGGTGTTCACACTGCCGCAGGAGTTGAACGCATGGTGCCTGCACTATCCAAAGCAGATGTATGATCTTTTGTTTGCCGCCTCTCATGGAACGATCAAAGCATTTGCTGCAGATCAAAAACACTTAGGCGCTATGGCAGGCATGATAACGGTGTTGCACACATGGGGACAAAATCTCTCGTTGCATCCGCATATACACATCATCATACCCGGTGGTGGTATTGCAGCATAGGGATGCTGGAAGAAGGCAAAGAGTAATGGCCGTTATCTTTTTCCTGTAAAAGCCATGAGCACCGTGTTTAAGCATAAATACATGCAGGGCTTTTTACAGATGCTGAAAAAAGAAAATAAAACCATTGAACCATCGCTAAGAGAAACACTGTACAACAAAAGTTGGATCGTATATGCCAAACAACCCTTTGGCGGGCCTGAACAAGTGATAGAATATTTGGGACGATACACACACAAGGTTGCCATCAGCAATCACCGCATTGTGTCAGTAGCAGATGATAAAGTAAGTTTTACTTATAAAGATTACGCTGATGGCAGCAAACAAAAAACAATAACACTGGAGGCTACAGAGTTTTTACGAAGATTTTGCTTGCACATACTGCCGCCCGGTTTTAGAAAGATCCGCTATTATGGTTTTCTGGCAAATACCCATAGCATTCTTTTACAGGTGCAGCAAAAAGAAATGGGCGTAGCTATGCAAACAGGAAAAGAAATAAAGAAACTATCATGGAAGCTGATTGCCAAAGAAAAACTGAACTATGATGCGGATCTGTGTCCCTGTTGCAGAAAAGGAAGGATGATAACGCTTTTGCATTTTGACGCCAACGCACCGCCGGATGCTGAAGCATTGAAAGCATTATTATCATTGATAAAAGGGAAAACAGCAGGATGATTTTTTCCCGGCAAACGACCGGGGAAGGCCAACTATTGCATGGTAAAACAAAAACAATATCTGAAAACGAAAAACAGGAAGTAAAAACAAAAGCAAAACATGAGCGTAATGGCAACACGCATCAATCATTAAAGCAAACCTCCATCCAACTCAAAAGAAAGCTCAGGTTTTTCTGCTGCTATTCTCTGCAACGCTACTATTGAAACCCCATAAACAATCCGCTTCATTCAACAAAGGCTTACATCGAACCTTTGCGCAAAAAAGTTTTTTATGGCACGACACTACTGCGCAAAGCTTCGTTTAAGCCTTATATGTTGTGTGCAGGCAATTAGATTTTCAAATATTCTGAAAGTTGTCCTTTTTCATCTGCTTCTATTGCCTTTTTCAGCTCAGAATTTATTTTGACCTTATTTTTTTCCTCTTTTGCATAAGCAATAATCAACTTCACGGCATTGAGTTTAATTTTATTCTGATCTTTTGAATCTGCTTTATTTTCTAAAACATATTTTGTCATTGCAGCCATGTATAAACCCAAAAGATCATCATTCTTTTTTGCAAATTTTGTCGCCTGCTCGTCTAGGGTAAAACTATAGTCGGGTGTTCCTGACATCCATTTGATAATATATAGAAGTGATTTTAACCTGTCAATGTTGTTTTTCTCCAGAGGTGTTGAAAGAAGAAAATCAGATGCTTGTAAAGCCGCATTGTCAGCTGGCGAATTGAAATCTTCTTTTTTTTCTAATTTAATTACATCGAAGTCGGGTAAAGTTTGGGCAAAAGAGATATTAGCTAACAGTCCAAATAAGAGTCCGAAAATTAGTCGTTTCATTTTAAAAAAGGTTTTGTTTGTTTACACACAACGGTTTACGTATTGGCGATGGTGAGGCATTTGAAAAACACCAGCCCAACATTTGCACAAATGCCCAATAGAATTACAAATGTTGAGTTTACAACTGTCTACTCCAATATTGCCAATACGATGTTATCGGCATCAACGCACTTTCGCCACGAAGCTGTAAAGTTTAAAGTCCGCATAAACACTGTTCGACGTATTGATATAGTCGGCATTATTTGCTTGTCAATTGTTAATGAATTTTTTTTCCTTCACTCATCATGACAAGAATTTCCTTTAACCTCTTCTCTCTTGTTTCGGGTTTCTTCGCTGTTTGCAACCGCCATGCGATGGCATACAGATTTGCCTTGTTTAATCCGTCAAAAAAAGTTTTTGCTTTTTTATTCTTTGAAAGCTGTTCTAAAAAATCTTCTGGCACTTTCATATTTTTAGACGAATCATACGCCTGCTGCCAGCGACCATCAGCTTTAGCCAATTCCACTTGTTGCATCCCCGCTTTTTTCATTTTGCCTTCCTGAATTAAGCGTTCAGCTTTTTCGGTATTTCTTTTAGACCAAATACTTTTGGGTCTTCGTGGTGTAAATTTTTGAATGTAAGATTTTGCATCATACTTGTTCACTTGCCCGTCAATCCAACCATAACACAACGCCTCTTCAAGAGCTTCAGCGTATGTAACGGTTTTTTCGTCTGAATCTTTTTTAAAGAACCGCAGCCAAACTCCGTTTGATATAGCATGATTCTCTGCAATCCACTTTCTCCATTCTTTTGAAGAAGCAAACGAAACAACCTGCATCTCGTTTCCGTTTTTTGGTGTTGTTCCCATTATTTCACTTCTTTTTTTATGCTCTTCATGATGTTAGCACTGTCGGCAGGCCGTTGCCGATAACACGCTAATTTATGTTATAATATGATATCGTAAAAAAACAAAACACCTAAATCAATGGATTATTGTTATTAGTACAATCCGCTAAAGTAAGGTTTGCTGTGCTGACGCTTTGATCAGCATCTAAGATTTTCACCAACCGTAGCTTTTGTTGTGTTTGCTTTGGTGCATGTGTTGTTGGTGAAAAACATCGAACAACGGCAGGCTGAGTACTTACCTCATCTGCAAATAATGATGAGCAGGTGAATACCAACAAAGGCAAAAGATACTTGCGCTATACATCCATTCTTTCCGGGCAACTAATTCTCTTAATAGGTGGATCCCGAAGGCAATTGATCTGCTTTCGAAAAGGATTTCAAATAAAGCGTTTTTATTTTTTTTAACTCCTGGCTTTTCCCTTGAGCTTGCAGGGATTGATACAACCCTAATAATGACCATCCGTTGCCGGGGTTCCATACCAGGTCATCACGGTAAACTTTTTCAGCTTTCTTATATTGCTTTAGCTTCAAATAAAAAGAACCAAGATATTGCCTTGCAGGTAGCATCCATGCTTTAGGCTCGGAGTAGGGCATACTGTCTTCTACAAGCATAGCATTTTTAATAGCCGCAATAGCTGTCGTGTGTTTGCCCTGGTAAAAAAGTATATTGGCGTCCAGGATATTTTCTGCTACAGTTGCACATTCATAAGGACTACTCCCATGCGGCGAAAATTTTTCGGTTAGAATCTTATCTTTTTTCTTTTCCCTCAACTGTTCCAGGTGTTTTTGTGCGGGCACAAATGAACCTGTTTTAGCATAAGCCATCCCTTTTGCAAAATCATCCAGCAAGCCGGTGAAACTCCAGCCGGGATTAATAGAAGTAGTATCTTTTAATATCTCCTGCCATTTACCCATTCGTACTAACGCAAGGGATGGGAACATATACGCATACTGCAAATAAATTTTATCATGTGTTGGCTGCACCATGTTCCGGAGGTCATAAGATTTCCTCATTGCTTTTTTATACATAGCACCGCTCAGCGCACAATATGCATCCACAGCAAAATAATGGGGTACATGATAATCTCCTTTGAAAAGAACTTTGGCCAGGGAATCATACACGTAAGAACTTTTATCTGCTTTTTCATTAGCGTGTACTCCTTCTGCATAATAACCAATGCGTTCGTATTCGTGGCTTGACATATGTACCATATGGGCCACACCGGGGAATAATTTTATCAATGAGTCTGCACTTGCTAATGCCACTTCAGGCTTACGGGAAGCTTCGGTAACATGTATGTAATAATGCAAACCAGCGGGGTGATGCGGATCGTGTTTCAGTATGTCTTCGCAAAATTGAACCAGTTCGGGAGTCCATGATTTGGGTGTGCCATCATTGAACCAGAAGTCCCACGAATGTAGTAACATCACGGCATCGGTATACAAGGCCTTTATGTCAATATCATTCGGGTATTTTGCAACAAGTGGTTTTAATGCTGAGGCATAATGTACGTTCAGTTCCTTTCTTTGTTTGTCCGAAGTGTCAGCCAGATCATACCGCCTACCCATTGTATGAATTAAATCCCTTTCTCTAGGCGTTGCATGTTCAGCGTTACGGTTCATCTTCTCAATTACAGCAGGTATGAGTTTATTCATCTTATAGCTATAGCCGAAATTATAAGATGGCCCCATGGCTAAAGCCTGCCCCCAATAAATCATTGCACAACTGCTGTCGAACCTTGCTGCCTCTTTAAACGATGCAACTGCTTCTCTTGAATGATAACTATAGTACATGCTTAAACCCTGGTTGAAATAAATTTGAGCACTATCGTTTTGCGTTGTAATCCTGTACGAATGATTGCCCCAACCCGGCAAAACTGTGATGAACTTGCCGACTTCACCCCCATAGATATTTTCATCTGTACCGGGACCACAACCAATAATATTTGAAAGTTTTGTTTCGTATTCCAGGCCGGCAATAGAAGTTTTATTACTATTGCTCACAAGCGTAACAACGATACTTCCGAAAACTAAGGGACAAAAAAGGAAAAGACTTTTTCTCATGCTTTTTAGTTTTAATAAATTGCTGCGAAGGATCAGGTATTGCTGCAGGTGGGACATTTTTGTAGCGTCCAGTCCGGAACTGAAGCCCAATATAATTACTGATGATGAAGATAAGAATAAATGCCGAATAGAATTCCGCCTGCTGAAACCGCTGCTGATAGCGAACAAAAGATGAGGATTTACTCGTCAGCCAGCATAGCAGAAAAGCCCTTCTTTCTGAGACGAGTCTCCTGAAATGGCTACTGTGTACCCACAAATATTTATTAATTTTAAAAGAAAACAGATGGAACTACTCTA
>JAKFDY010000562.1:0-3822 GCA_036675885.1 Lacibacter sp.
AGACCCAGGCGGCACTGCTTCACGTGTACCAAACAGTTTAGTTTTAGTTAATCCTTACACACCTGCAACGTCCGATGCAACTGGCTTAACGGGGGCCTTTGCCTGGGACGACAACAAGTTTTATATAAAAACTTCTGCTGGTTGGAAATATGTAAACCTAACACTTGTCGGGCTGTAACCTGTTTAAATGTTGTTGAGTAATCTGCGGGCGTTGCTGCTAATCTTGCAACGCCCGCTTTATTGGGTGTAACCAAAAAAAACAAATACAATGAAAAAAATTATTGCATTCTCGGCATTCTTTATTACTGCTGCAATGTGTACGGCTCAGGTAACTTCCGAAAAAAAACAATCACAGAAAACTGCTGTTGATGTAACGAAAGATACTCTAAGGGTTGATTTATTGAATGATACATTAACGATTAAGAGTAACCTTATTGCCTTCGATTCTGTGTCATATCTCAAAGTTGGAAATAAGATATATTCTGTTTCCCAGGTAATGCCAGGCGTTTACAATTTTTCATTTAATGAAACTGTGTTGAATGAGTTGATAAAAACAATTGAGCAAAGCACCAACGGGCATTTGCAGGTTGAACAGTTGAAGGCAATACTTAGGGAACAATTAACGCCACAAGTAAAGCGACGAAAGTAAAAACTCACTAACACGGTTGAATGACTGTTGAAGAAAGTGAGGGCGTTGCAATTAATCTTGTAACGCTCTTTTCAATTAATCAAATACCACAAAAAAACAGCGTTATGAAATTTCTATTTGCTTCAATCTTTGCCTTTATCAAATTCGCTTTTATTCCGTCATTCGATTTACTTATTGTTATGGCTTGCGCAATTGGCCTTGACCTTCTTACGGGTGTTTACAAATCGAAACGACAAGGAATTGCAACCACGTCGGAAGGTTTCAGAAGAACAATCGACAAGTTTATTTCTTATGGTGTAGCGGTTGCCACTTCCTGCATCCTTGTTTATGTGTCGCAGCAAAAAGGCGGCGAAGCCGTTAAACTCATTTCAGGCTTTTTAAATGACGGGTTGGTGTGCTTCATTATTTACATTGAAGTAGTTTCCATCTTCGAAAATTTAATTGCTATCAACCCCAAAGCACCGTTGGCGGTTAATTTTTATATTCCTGTTCATAAGTTCTTAACGCTGCAAATAAAACGCACCGGCGAAAGTATAGAAGCTGCGGCGGGCGAATCAAATTCAAAAAAATAAATCAATTTAACATGAAGCAACTATTAGTTCTTCTGTGTGCTGTATTTTTTTTGTGTTCGTGCAGCATATCCAAGAAGACCGCAAACAAAACGCAATCGAACATTGATAGTTCGGTAACAAAAAACACAGCTATCACTAACGTAAAAAAATCGGATAGCACCGGGAAAGAAAAAACCCAGGCAACCGAAAAGCAAAGGGTTGAAAGTGGTTACAAAAAAACCACAACAACCGTTGTTGAATGGTTTTCCGATGAATTCGGCGACGACGAAGCAATTGTTTCGGTTGATACTCCGAAAGTAAACATTCCGAAAGAACAAGGGAAAGACAGCAGTAAAGCAAAGCGCCCCCCTTGGGTAAATAGCCAGGGTAAAAGGCCGGCAAATTTGGTAAAACGATCAACAACGACAACCGAAGAAGAAGGCTTTAAAAACGCTTCAAATGAAGCTGAGGTTTTGAATGAGAAAACCGGCACGCAAAACAGCAACGATAGTTTGTCAGCAGATCACAACGAACAGGCAAATAAAAAGGCAAGTCAAAAAGATTCGGACAGTAAAGAGTTTCGTTTTGGTCTATTGCCGCCCTGGGTCCTTTTTCTGTTGATTATTCTTTTGGTTGGCGGGTTATACGTGAAATATAAATTTTTCTGACATGGCAAACTTTAAATTGGCTTTTGGTATTGTAATGGGTATCGAAGGCGGTTATGCAAACGATAAAGACGACCGGGGAGGCGAAACTTACAAAGGCATTTCCCGGAATAACTTTCCCGATTGGAAGGGTTGGGCAATTATTGACGGGCATAAGAACAGTCCTGCAGGTTTTGAATTTATGTTAGAAACAGACATAAAATTGCCGTACCTGGTTGAGCAGTTTTACAAGACTGAATTTTGGGACGTGTTGGCATTAGATCATGTATTGCACCAAAAAATTGCAATTGAATTGTTCGACACCGGCGTAAACATGGGAACAGGTGTTGCGGCAGTTTTCATTCAAGATTCATTGAATGTAAATAATAACAATGCTAAGTTATACCCCGATGTAAAAGTTGATGCGAAGATTGGTCCCGTAACGGTTGGTTATCTGAATAAGCATCCAAGGCCGGAAGACATATTGAAGACGCTTAACGTTATGCAAGGGGCTAAATATATTGAGATTTGTAAACGCAATCCTAAGCAAGAAAAGTTTTACCGTGGTTGGTTAACCCGTGTTGAACTTAACTAACAGTAGCACCGAAGCAATACGTTTCTCATGCGTTTGTTTTGGTTGCTTTAAAAAACCCCGCTATTCTTAGCGGGGTTTCTTTATTATCGTTCTTCTATCGAAATTATGTTTCCCAAGGTGTCTATCTTGGCTTTTACTTTACCCTGCACTATTGCGCCTAATTCATTTGTGCCGGTGTAAGACTGAGCAACAACAATAAAGCTATCCATGTCGTTGTAAGTTGTTTCAATATGCTTGTAACTTCCTGGGTCCTGCATTTTTTCTTTTATCGCTTTTGTAAGGTTAATATGTTCCCCGTTTACAATGCTGAATTGTTTTTCGATTCTTTGTTTGTGTGTTTCTTCACCAGGTCCAACAAGGGCATAAATTAAACATAGGCCAAGGCCGCAGATAATCGCAATTCGAAATGCTTTCTTTTTCATGGTTTCGGTTTTTTGAGGGTTAAAAATATAAAAATGTTTTTATGAAACAGCACGAAGCTTTGTTGGTGTGAATGCAGGGGCTTTTTCAATGATTTGTTTTCGGTTTACTTCCTTCACCTTCTTTGCATATACTTCCGTCATTATTTTAGATTTATGCCCGTACAATTCACGCAATGCGTCAATTTCAATACCAGCTAATATTTTGTCATCGGCCCCGGTGTGTTTCAATGCATACAAATGTTTCTTTATGCCCAAGCCGGTTTCGTCGTCCATAATTAACGTATTCCAAAGCTTTGTTACTGTATCTCTTTTAACATGGTATGGTGAAGGGTTGAAATAGTCGGGCCGCATTGCGCCGGAAACGCCTGATTTTTTACCGCTTTTATCTTTATCGACTACTGACCAGGCAACAGAACCACGGTTGCCACCTGGGCCGAACGGGCTTCCAAATGCATAAAAACTTTTGGGGTACTTGTTCAATTCCATGTCTTCCAAAAACTGAATCAGTTCGTTGCTTATTGGCACATGACGAACCGCAGTTGTTTTACTGTTTTCTTCTTCAATGTTCGGGGCAATTGTAATCAGTTGCCTTTTCAGATCAATGTCGCTTATTTTTAGTGAAAGAATTTCCTTTGGCCTTATGCCGGTATGGTAAAGCAGTTGAATGAAGGTGAAGAATTTGGGGTGAACTACATAAAGATGCTTTGCAACAGCTTCTTTTTCTTCCTGAGTTAATGAAACATACATGTTACTCTCAGCAACTTTCAATTTTTCAAGATCGGCGGCGGGGTTATATTTAATAACTTGACGACGTTTTAGAACTGTGAACATGCTTCGCATCGTTGCCATGTACTTATTGTAAGAATTATTTGAAAGCTTTCTTACTTCCGTTACATGGTCCATCAATTCCAAAACATGAAAGGATTCAAATTCTGTAATTGGGAAAGCGTCATACCCTGTA
>JAKFDY010000563.1:0-17933 GCA_036675885.1 Lacibacter sp.
CCTGATTTAAAGGAGTTTTTTCAATATGGGCAGAAGGCTGAAGGAGAAGAATTTGTGCCGGAGGAATATCCGGAAAATGTACAGGTTGGTGAAATTTCCGGATTCAACCCAACATTTCATTCGTCTTATAGATCTTTTGAAGAGTCAGGCAAAAAGCTATTGCAGGCAATTGCGTTGTATTTGGGTCTTGATGAGTTTTATTTTGATAGTTGGGTACGAAACGGAAATTCCATTCTCAGAGCAATTCACTACCCTCCAATAACAAATGAACCCAAAAGCGCCATCAGGGCTGAGCAACATGAAGACATTAACTTGATTACTCTGTTGGTTGGCGCATCAGCAGATGGATTGCAGATCCTCACAAAGCAAAACGAGTGGATTGCTGTAACATCTTTGCCTGAGCAGATCGTTGTAAATGTTGGCGACATGTTGCAACGCTTAACCAATAATAAATTACGTTCCACAACACATCGGGTGGTAAATCCGCCAAGAGAGCTGTGGCATACATCAAGATTTTCGATTCCTTTCTTTCTTCACCCCAAAGGAAATATGTCACTGGCATGTTTGGAAAGTTGCATAAACGAAAAGAATCCAAAACATTATCCCGATGCAACAGCTGGAGAGTATCTCGATGAACGCTTGCGTGAAATTGGATTAAAGAAGTAACCCATTAAAATAAGTTGATCTGAAATTTATCCGACACATTCCATTTTTAAAAGCGGTACTCATTTATACGCTTACTGCTTTTGGTGGTCCGCAGGGTCATATCGGAATGTTGATGAAAATTTTTGTAAAGAAGCGGCGTGATTTAACTGAACATGAGTTAACAGAAATCATTTCTTTTTGTCAACTACTCCCGGGTGCCAGTTCTACTCAAACAATTACACTAATTGGTTACAAACGTGGTGGTTTGCCATTAGCATTGGTTACGTTATTTGTGTGGGTGTTTCCTGCCTGTTTAATAATGGGCTCACTTTCTTTTTTTGTTCATTATCTCGATAAGAAAGCCTTACATACAGATATATTTAAATTTCTGCAACCCATGGCTGTTGGGTTTCTGATTTATGCAACATGGAATACATATAAATATGCAGTGAACAGTACAATCACTCGTGTGATAATGAT
The DNA here is from genome assembly GCA_036675885.1 of Lacibacter sp. GTDB lineage: Bacteria > Bacteroidota > Bacteroidia > Chitinophagales > Chitinophagaceae > Lacibacter. The sequence goes on from JAKFDY010000563.1 coordinate 1,126, forward strand.
TCTTGCTGCAATTGCAGTTTATACATTTTTCAAAACTCCGTGGGTTTTTCCAATCATTCTTGTGGTGGCAGGAGTTGTTACAAATTTTAATAAAAAGCGTATTCCGCAAAAAGAAATTCCAAGAAAAAAAATTAAATGGTCGAACATATGGTTATTTGCTTTGGTGTTTGTTGTTGCAGGGTTTTTAAGTGAAACAGCAAGAAAGCAGGAGTGGGAGAACCGACGTGCCTTTAACCTTTTTGAAAACTTCTATCGTTTTGGTAGCCTGGTTTTTGGTGGTGGACAAGTGTTGGTACCAATGATGTACGAACAGTTTGTAATCCGTGAAAAAACGCAGTATATGACAGGCGAAGAATTATTGACCGGGGCTGGTTTTGTACAAGGAATTCCGGGCCCTGTTTTTTCAATGGCGTCATACACCGGAGGAATGGCAATGCGTGATCTTGGAGCACAAAGTCAGGTGGCGGGAAGCATCATTGGAGCCGTAGCTATCTTTCTTCCGAGTTTATTATTAGTACTTTTCTTTTATCCTATCTGGAATAATTTAAAAAAGTATGCGGTTGTTTACCGATCGCTTGAAGGAATTAATGCGGCAACTGTTGGTTTGATGGCAGCTTCTGCTTTTTATGTGGCAAGAGATATTTCTATTCTCGATATGAATGCGATCAGTTATTTAAACCTCATCATAATTTTTTCTACTACAATACTTCTTTCTACTACAAAGATTCCCCCACCCATCATAGCAGTGGTGTGTTTATTACTGGGATGGATTTTTTAGTTTGTAGTACCCGGCCGATTCTATTTCATCACACACCACATCAGGTACAAGAAAGCGGATTGATTTTCCTTTTGAAACTAACTCACGGATATGTGTAGCCGATATTTCAAGTAGTGGTGCAGCAAGTGAATGAAGTTCTTTAATCTGGTGAGAAACGACAGGGAAACCGGGTCTTGTGTAAACATAAATCGGAAACTTCTCCATGATCTGTTCAGCATTTTTCCACTTATCCAGGTTTTGAAGACTATCGCTTCCTAGGATCACTGAAAAAGAATGTTGGGGATACTTTTCCTGAAGGTAGGTTAGCGTTGTAATTGTATAAGAAGGCTTGGGTAATCGAAACTCTATATCAATCGCTTTCAGGGAAGTACTTTTTTGAATAGCAAGATTTACAAGATGTAAACGATCGTATTCATTTAAAAGATGCTTCTGCTGTTTAAACGGATTTTGTGGAGAAACAACAAACCAAACCTGAGCAAGGTCGGTTTCATTTAAAATGTGCTGGGCAATAATAAGATGCCCGGTATGGATGGGGTTAAAGGAACCGAAATAAAGACCAACCTTCATTAAACAATTGAATTACAATTAGTTAGATGTTTTAACCAAGATGCTTTGAGCTTCTTCAATTCGAAGACTTAATTGATAGCCGGCTACTTTTATGCTGATCGGGTCACCTAAGGGTGCCTGCATTTCCACTGTTACTTCCTCGCCAGGTACACAACCCATTTCCATCAACTTCAAAAAAATCTCATCATTTTCAAAAGAGTGAATAATTGCTTTCTGCCCTGGTTCTAATTCCGATAGTCTTTTCATATACAGTTGCAAAAGTATCGCATCCGGAAATGAAACTTTCCCGAATTTTGGAATTATGCAGGGAGCACGTGTTAATTTTTTCTACCAGGATGTAAAGTTTTCTTTTTCTAATCGAACAGTAGTGAAAGGATTTCTGAAGAAACTCTTTCTTAAAGAAGGCCATAAATTAAGTGAGTTAAATGTCATCTTCTGTGCAGATGATGCCTTACTTGAAATCAACAGGAATTTTTTGCAGCATGATTATTATACCGACATTATCACTTTTCCCTTGAGTGCCGGATCTGACCCAATACAGGCGGAGATATATATAAGCGTTGATAGAGTCAGAGACAATGCGAAGCAAGGCGGTATCTCTTTCAAAGAAGAATTGCTCCGTGTAATTTTTCATGGCTGTCTTCATTTAGCAGGTTATGGTGATAAGTCTTCACAACAAATTAAGAAGATGCGTGAACAGGAAGACCATTATTTGCGTTTATACGCAAAACAACTTAAATGATCCGGTTCCTGCTTTCTTTTCTATTGGTTTGTGTTGCGAGCCTGTCCTTTGCACAAGGCGTAATTGTATTGCAGGATAAGCCATTTGTATATAAACCTGTCCGTGATGCAACTGTTTGGAATCAACTGGTTTCAAGTCCGGGGTTTTCGAGTTTTACAGCAATGGAGCAGGATTTTTTCTACTGGACCAATCTAATGAGAAAGAACCCGGCAAACTTTAGCGAAACGGTTTTGCAGGAGTTTTTAAAACAATTCCCCGAGGCTAATTCATCTGATTCAAAATCACTTACTACTGATTTAAAGAAGGCTCAAATTAATCTTCCATTTCTTTATCCTGACCATGGGTTATATGCAATGGCTTCAGCGCACGCAACAGATTTGAAGGGGAGAAATGGCATTATTTCTCACCAATCTTCTTCAGGGAAAGATTTTGTTCAAAGAATAAAAGAAACGGGCAAGTACCGCTGCGGCGCTGAAAATGTATTCATCGGCACACCGGAAGCTTTAGAAGCGTTAACACTTCTTCTTATCGATAAAGGTGTTAAAGACAAAGGACACCGCAATAATCTTCTTGACCCCACCTTCACATTAATGGGGGCCTCCTTTAAAGAAATGAGTAGCGGGAAGGCTGTTTTGGTACAAGACTTCGGCTGCAAATAAGTTTCACGAAACACAGTTTCACCATGAAACTGTGTTTCGTGAAACAGTAACTTTGTTCAAAATCAAATCTCATATGCCCAGGAAGAGATGGACAGCCCAAACAGAAGTCACTCCCTCGCTTTTAAAGTTTAGAGAAAAGAAAAAGTGGCAGATTGCACTTAGAAGGTATCTTTTAGAGAGAAATCCCTGTGTGTCTTATGCCCCCTCCTTTGGGTTAGACATTGAAAGCTTTCGGAAATGGATTGAAATGCAGTTCACCGATGATCTTTCCTGGGAAAGCTTTGGAAAAAACTGGCAGTTTGATCACATTATCCCCGTTACATATTTTGATTTTGCAGACGATGACGAATTAATGCTCTGCTGGAACTTTACTAATATTCGGGTGGAGGCAATACAAAACAATAAGGATAGAGGTAACAGGGTGGATGTTTTATTAGCAAAGGATTACTTCGGGAACTTATATCGGGAAACGGGTTACGAAGTCTGCCATGAGCTACTAAACAAAATTGAACGTATTGAAATTGCCGAAATGATTCCCACAGCAATTCAAAAAGGGTTTATCATCCAACATAAAGATTATCTGAAACACATTGAAGGCTTTACTTCGTATGAATTTGAACTGCTGAATACCGGCAGAGATATAGAAGAAGTAAAGAAAGAAGCTGAGCTGATCAAAAAGCTGGGACGATAATCAGAAACCAGATGGAAAACAATTTGGTTAACTTTGCGCCCTATGTTTCCTGAATATGATGTGATAGTTGTTGGTGCCGGCCATGCTGGTTGTGAAGCGGCCGCCTCTGCTGCAAATATGGGCAGTAAGGTGTTGTTGGTTACAATGAACATGCAGACCATTGCTCAAATGAGCTGTAACCCAGCTATGGGCGGAATTGCCAAAGGCCAGATCGTAAGGGAAATAGACGCACTCGGAGGCTATAGTGGAATTGTTAGTGATAAGAGCATGATCCAGTTCAGGATGCTCAACCGTTCAAAAGGCCCGGCTATGTGGAGCCCCAGAACACAGAACGACCGGATGCTCTTTGCTACAACCTGGAGAGAAATGCTGGAGCAAACACCCAATGTTGACTTTTACCAGGATATGGTGCGCCAACTGTTGGTGAAGGATGGCCGTTGCTACGGAGTTATAACTGGGTTGGGGCATGAGATCAAAGCAAAGTCAGTGGTGGTTACCAGTGGTACTTTCCTCAACGGTGTTATTCATATCGGAGAGAAACAATTAGGCGGTGGACGTATTTCGGAGAAGGCAGCAACCGGTATTACTGAACAATTGGTAGAGCTTGGTTTCGAAAGCGATCGTCTGAAAACAGGTACGCCTCCTAGAATTGATGGTCGTAGTCTCGACTATTCCAAAATGGAAGAACAGAAAGGCGACGAAGAGATCACAGGATTTTCTTACATGGATGTTCCCAGGATCAAACCCGAACAACAACGCAGTTGCTTTATTACATATACAAGCCAGAATGTACATGATATTTTAAAGACTGGCTTCGACCGTAGTCCCATGTATCAGGGACGTATCCAGGGAACCGGTCCCCGCTACTGCCCAAGTATTGAAGATAAAATCAATCGTTTTGCTGAACGGGACCGCCATCAGTTATTTGTTGAGCCTGAAGGATGGAATACAGTGGAGATCTATGTAAATGGTTTTTCAACATCATTACCAGAGCAAGTTCAATACGAAGCACTTCGTAAAGTGGTGGGTTTTGAGAATGCACGCATGTTCCGCCCCGGTTATGCTATTGAATACGATTTCTTCCCGCCAACACAGTTAACTTATTCGCTCGAAACAAAACAAATACAGAACCTGTTCTTTGCCGGACAGATCAACGGAACTACCGGTTACGAAGAAGCAGCTTGCCAGGGTTTAATGGCTGGCATCAATGCACATCTGAAAGCAACAGAACAGGATCCATTTATTTTAAAAAGGAGTGATGCCTATATCGGTGTGTTGATCGATGACCTCATCAGCAAAGGAACCGATGAACCATACCGCATGTTCACCAGTCGTGCTGAATACAGAACACTGCTGCGCCAGGATAATGCTGATCTGCGGTTAACAGAGCTCAGCTATAAAATGGGATTGGCAAGGCAGGAACGTATGGATAAAACCCGCAGCAAACTTGAAGCTGTGGAACGCATCAAATCATCTTTGGCAGATGTTTCACTCACGCCTGAAGAAATTAATGAATTCCTTGTAGCAAACAATAGTGCGCCATTAACTCAAAAACAAAAAGCATTACAATTATTGCTTCGTCCGGGTATACAATTGAGCAAACTGATTGTTGCATCACCCACCTTGCAGCAACTAACGGGAACGCCTACCGCAGAAGTAATGGAGCAGGCAGAAATACAGGTGAAGTATGATGTGTACATCGAAAAAGAAAAGGAACTGGTACAACGTATGAGCCAGTTGGAAGATCTTGAAATACCAAACAGTTTTGATTATAACAAGATCTCTTCACTTAGTACAGAAGCATTGCAGAAGTTTAAAAAAATTAAGCCACGCACACTTGGCCAGGCATCACGCATCTCAGGCGTAAACCCAAGTGATGTGCAGATACTCATGGTGTATATGGGTCGTTAATATCGACGATTTTTTCATATATGATTGATTTGGTAATATTCTGACATGAATTAACAATTGTTAACTCCACTCAATAGTTTATTTCACTCCCTGTCACTAATCACTACGATGTGATTCGTTTTTCTGTAACATTTGTGTAACCGAATCATCATGCATAATGCTTTACCGCATTATCATCAATGCTTGCAAAAGTTGCCATTGATTCGGGTGTAGCATACACTTGAACAAATGAAATGAGCAATAAAATTTTCAAAGCAGATTGAGTAACACTGAAGAAAATTTTATTGCGAATTACATGTGTCCGGGAAACAATAGAAGTGAACACATGAAGAAAATTACATTAAGCCTTATCATCCTTTTCTTTGCAGCAGTTGTATCTGCACAAACATCCGTACGTGGAAAAATAACAACTACCATTCTTAACCAGGATAAGAAACCGGTAGAGAATGCAACAGCTGAATTATTGCGGAGCAAAGATTCTTCATTGGTAAAAACAGCGTTGTCTGATAAAGCCGGACTTGTAGAATTTGAACGCATCCCTTTAGGTTCTTATATTATTCGAACCAGTCTCGTAAATCACGAGAAACAATTTTCATCAGTCATTACAATTTCCGAAGATCAAACAACTGCATCAGCAGCAGATGTTGTACTTCAACCTTCAGCCACACAATTAAAAACAATTGAAGTAACAGGAAGGAAACCTTTTATTCAACGCCTTGGTGATCGTATTGTGGTAAACGTTGAAAACAGTGTGGTGAATGCAGGCAGTTCTGCCTTTGATGTACTGGAACGTTCACCAGGAATTTTAATTGATGCAAATGACAACCTCAGCATGCGTGGCCGCAGCGGTGTCATCATCATGATCGATGGAAAACCAACACCCATGAGTGGTGCCGATCTTGTAAACTATTTACGCAGTCTTCCATCAAACGCCATTGAACGCATTGACCTTATCACCAACCCATCATCAAAATATGATGCAGCAGGTAATGCAGGTATCATTGATATCCGCATGAAAAAAGATCAGCGCTTTGGTACCAATGGCAGCATTACTACCGGTTACGGACAAGGCGTTTATCCAAAAGCAAACGGCGGGATCAATTTCAATCACCGCAATAAGAAAATGAATTTGTTCGGTGGATATAATTATGCATACCGTATGAATTTAAACAACCTGTTGCTCGATCGTAATTTCTTTACCAGCTCGGGAGAGTTTACAGGAAAAGATGAAAAAAATAATTACACGAAGATTCCATTAGACCTGCACACTTTACGTATTGGTGCCGATTTCTTTCCATCGAAAAAAACAGTGATCGGTTTTGTGGTAAACAGCAACATGAATTTTATCAGGCCAAATAATAACAACAGTTCTGTTGTGAGTGATGCGTTCAAACAACCGATGTTTACCTTCCGCACACAAACACGCAGCCAGAATGAAAACAAGAATGCTGTAGCGAACGTGAATATCAAACATACATTCGACAGCACAGGAAAAGAATTAACTGCCGATATTGACATGGGTTATTTCGGATCAGACAACAACTCACGTGTGGCAACACAATATTATAAACTTGATGGAACAGCATTGCAGCCTGACTATATATTAGATGGTTTCCAAAAAGGAAACCTACGTCTTGCAACTGCAAAAGCAGATTATGTGCAACCTATGAAAAACAAAAGCCGTTTTGAAGCAGGCTTTAAAACAAGCCTGGTACATGCCGATAACGATGCACGCTTCTATGATATGAGCAGCGGTTCGCCGATTGATGATGAAAACAAAACCAATCATTTTTATTACGACGAAAACATCAATGCAGCGTACAGCAACTTCAAAAAGGAATACAAGAAATTCGATTTTCAAATTGGTTTGCGTGCAGAGAACAGCAATGTAAAAACAAAACAGGTAAAAGGAAATATTACATGGGATTCATCTTACACACAACTCTTTCCCAGTGCATTCTTTAATTATAAGTTGAAAGAAGATCAAACACTGGGCGTATCAGTCAGCCGTCGTATCGACAGGCCTAATTATTCTCAACTGAACCCATTCTTATTCTTAATTGATGTAACAACTTACGCAACTGGTAACCCTGCCCTGTTACCGCAGTTCACCTGGAGTTATGAGTTGAACTATACAGTGAAGAATATCAATTTCACACTTGATTACAGCCGCACAAAGAATAATCAGAATGTGGTGATCACACGTTTTAAAGATGCGTTCCCCAATATTCCAAGTGATGATAACATCACTGTGCAGATACCGGTAAACCTTACCTCATCTGATTACTATGGCTTAACAATCGCAGCACCCATACGCATCAACAAATGGTGGAGCATGATAAACAATGCTAATGTGTTTTATAATCATTTCAATGGAAGCCTTGCAGGAACAACATTAGATAATGGAAAAGCAGTTGTAAGCCTCAGCAGCAATCAAACGTTCACGTTTGGAAAAGGCTGGACAAGTGAATTATTTGGCAACTATAATTCCGGCGGACAATATGGTTTCATGGCTATGCGTCCTCAATGGGGCGTGGGTGCAGGTGTACAAAAAACATTGTGGAAAGGAAAAGGCCAGATGCGTTTCAACATCACCGATATTTTCTGGACCAATTTACCAAGAGCAACAATTACGTATAACAACTATATCGAGATATGGAGAGCATACCGTGAAACAAGAGTAGCCAACCTCAGCTTCACCTATCGCTTTGGTAGCAATAAAGTAGCACAGGCAAGAAGAAGAACAACGGCCTCGGAAGAGGAGCGCCAACGTGCACAATAGATCGATGATGATGTTGATGAAATGATGCGCATGATAAACACTCAGCGACTCTAACAACCAAGTACATTTTTTCTCATGTTGATAACGGGCTGGTAGTCTTGCCGGCCCTCTTTTTTTTCGTCACGAAAAAAAATGAATAAGCAATAATCAATAGGCAATAATCAACAAGCAATGTGCAATATGCAATGAGCAAAGTCTGAAACCTCAACATGCTTTGCATTTTTTTGCCTGTTGCCTATTGTCAATCGCTCTTCCTGTATTCCCTTGGAATTTGGTTTTTGTCTTTTGGATTTTCTCTTTTGTCTTCCTTGAACCTTGTGCCTTGAATCTTCCCTTGTGCCTTTACCTCAATTCTTTCTTCCTTGCAATCTGCAATAACTGTAAGTGAGGTTGTAAATGCACCAGGCTGTCTTTCCGTAAAAACTGGCGGAGATGTTTGTGGAAATGACTGTAATCGTAGTAACCGTACACACCGTAATGAAACGTTTGCGGGCGACTGATGATATGACTTACTGCTTTGCGTATACGCAACACCTGCAACGCCTGCTTGCTGCTGATGCCGGTGCCCGTTTCAAAATAACGTTGCAATGTGCGGGTGGAAATGCTATAGTGCGCAGCAAGATCTTCGATGCTGGTGTTAAAACTATTATTGATCACTGCTTTTTGCAGGATCTCTGTAACAATATTAATCGGTTGTAATGAACCCCGGTATTGTTCAATAATATCTTCATAATGGTTCGTAAGCAGCTGCACTCTTTTTTCAAAGCTGCCTGCATGCTTGATGTTATTAATGAGCTGTTGATCCATTAAGTAACTCAATGGAAACATGGTGCCGCTGTACTCAGAGAAATTCACCTTCTTCTCAAAAATCACCGGGCTCACCTTAAACTTAATTCCAAACAAAGAATTTCCCTGATGGTGAAACACTTCAATATTATTCAGCCTTGGCAAAAAACCATCACCCTTCATTTGCTGACGGTTCTGCCCGATCTGCATTTCGTAAGGCGTACCCAAATTAATAAGATAAGAATAACCAAGGTTGGGAAACAATACATCACTGAAACCTTCCGGATATTTCTGCCAGAGATGTTCAAACTTTGTTTGCCAGAAGAATTCAATAAACAGAGATAACGGTCCCGCTACATGGTGGCGGTGGTAGTTAGTTTCGAAGTGTTCGCTATGAACAAACTCAATGTGTTGCACGGGGGCAAATTATAAAACAACTCAACCAACTGCAATCATTTCATGATGAACGGCATCCGCTTATCAACTATTTACATTAACGCTATATTAGCAACTGTTGATGCAACAAATCAACTGAATGTTGCACGTGTGCAAACCTATCCGAGCAAATCTGTGTAATCTGTGAGCCATCCTTATTCATTCGTGTAAACAAAAAAGCCACCGGATATTCTCCAATGGCTGTTTCAATTATCAATAGTATAAAAATCAGTTCTTTTGTTTCTGCTGTGGCAAATGCAGCGGCTTCAAACGAATAATACGCAAGGCATGCAACACACGCATAATCACAAAGGTTAAATCAAACTCATACCACTTACGTGCAAAGTTTGCATTGTCTTTATCCTTGTGGTGATTGTTCTGAAACAGTTCACCCATCAACAACACCCCCCATGGAGTGGTGTTCTTACTATGATCTTCAATTTTATAATTACGGTAACCCAGCTTGTGACCAAACCAGTTTACAATAGCACCCTGTATAGGTCCAATGAAAAAATGCACAGGCAATAATAAAAACCACCACCAGCTTGGCGCAAAGAAATAATAGAAAGCAATATAGCCGACTACAAAAAAACCACGGGTAATATTGTTGTGTCCAAATTTATCGAGCTTATCCCATATAGGTAAATACTCACGTGTAAACTCAGGATCAGGTATATTTTTTCCTGTAACAAAACCACTGAAGATGCGTGCCGTGTGCACCATCATTTGCCAGATATCTTTAAAGAAATGTGGTGAGTGCGGATCTTTCTCAGTATCGCTGTATGCATGGTGCATACGATGCATCACTGCATAAGCACGTGGCACAAGAAAAGAAGAACCTTGTACAAACCAGGTTAAGAAGTAAAATGTTTTTTCCCATCCCGGTTTTGCAGTATACATCTGGTGGGATGCATAACGATGTAAAAAGAACGAATGAAAGAACAACGATAAGAACCAATGAAGAGAGAAGAAAAGAATAATAGCTGTCATAATAAATATCCCCAATAAAAAACGCAAAGAAACGCCAATAATAATTGTAAACAAGCAATTGTGTAAGAGTTTATACCAATGAGTTTTGTTAATACCATATAGTGAACCTTAGTTAGCACAGGTAATGACACACTTGCGTCATATTATATGTATAATTCACAAACTTCATTTTCTTTTTACCTTTTGTAAGCTGCCTATTGCCCATTGTTAATTGCCAGTTGCTCAGTGGTTGCATTTTCTTGTTTTTTGGTTTTTGTATTTTGGGTCTTGGGTTTTGAACATTGCCAATTGCCCATTAAATTTTCCTTTCCCTTGTGCTTTGTACCTTTTCTCCCTATCTTACTATATAATCCTTTCCCCGTTTCATCCGCAGCCGCTTTACTCCACTCCCAACTGACAACAACGCAGTAATTTTTTTAAACCCCAAAACCAACGCACATGCAAAAGTTATTTTTCATGCTCTGCATTTTCCTATTACTGTTTGCCTGTAACAATGAGGCCGACAAAACAGCCACTACCCCTGCACCTGTTGAAGCTTCAACAGTAACCATGCCGTACACCGCCACTTATTCGAGCGAATGGGATACCAATATATCCGACGCCGATGTAAAGACCGTACTCACGAGTTATAAAGACTGGGCCGATGGAAACATGGATGGACTGATGGCTGCCATTGCCGATACCATTTGGGTGGAACGTTGGGATGGCCACAGCGCAAACTATGCCAAAGCCGATCTGAAAAAAATGTGGGCCCTCTTCAGAGACAGCCTCAGCTCTGTGCAAATTGAAATGGAAGCCTGGCATAAAATGCGCAGCGTAAAACAGAAAGACAGCATTATTGTGGTGTGGTATAAAGAAATCGATACTTACAAAAATGGTAAGATCGATTCAGCACGTTGGCACGATATTAATGTGGTAAAGGGAGGAAAGCTTGCATGGTACAGCCAGTACAGGCGCCAGTTGAAATAATACAGGAGAACCATTTACCTCATAAAGCCCTTTTACGAAAACACATAGCATCAGCCAATGGTTGGTGCTTTTTTGTTGCCAGAGAGTCTCCCGCCCATCCTTGGCTCTGAGCTTGTCGAAGAGTCGAAGGGCAAGGGTGGCTCACCGGCGCTCCATATGCCCGGCACGGCTTCACAGGTTTGAATCTTGAAGAAACGGTTCTCTGGGTTTCCATACTTGTAACAGTTTACAGCTATTCGCTTGCATACCTGATCACTCTTATCGGCTAAACGCAGCAGTTATAAATCTGCTGAGCTATTCTTCACTTTTCCACAGTACTTTTCATCCCGAAAACAATACTCAATGAAACAGACCTCTTGCAAACAAATCATGTTTATACTGTTGCTGCTGACTGGTATCAACACATACGCCCAGCAACCACACTACACACCTAAACTGTTACGTTCTGAAGTGGCACCCGGTCTTGTGCATATTGATACGCCGGTAAATGGAATCGGCCGCACATATGTGGTCACAGATGTTACACTTTGGGATGTCGACGATAAAAAATCAACACACATCAAATGGAAGTACAATGTATTAATGACAATGGAAGGCCCATATAAAAACGGCAAACGGGAAGGTGTTTTTGTATACAAGGTTATTGACAGTCTAAACCCAAACAAAACATACACTATTTACGAGCAAACCATCAAAAATGATCACCTCAATGGTGTATGGAAAACCTATAACCTGCAAGGTACATTGGTAACAGCACAAACATTTGAAAACAACATAGCCAAAGGCCTTTCAACAACGTATTGGATTGATGGGAAAAAAATACTGGATGAAAAAGAAATACTGGATGGCGAGAGAAAATATATTCAGCGCAACTATAATGAGCAAGGTCTGTTAGCTGAAACCATTACAATTGAAAACAAAAAAGGTAATGGTTTGCGCACAACCTATTTTCCTAATGGCAAACCCCACCATCAGGTTACAATGGTTGAGGGCATTCTCAATGGTACGGCAAAAACATTCTACGAAAGTGGTGTAGTGGCCGAAGAAGTGAATTTTAGCAACGGTGAGTTCAATGGAACTCGCCGTTATTTCTATCCCGATGGAAAGGTATGGATAGAAGAATTGTATAAAGATGGAAAGCACTGGACAGTTATTGCCAACTACGATGCCAACGGCAAAAAGCGTGATCCCGGCACCCTCAAGAACGGCAATGGTACACTTATACTTTATAACGAAGACGGAACTGTGCGTGAAACAGTAACTTATATAAACGGGGTAGAACAATAATTCAATACGCTCTTTTGTCTTTTGGTATTTGGATTTTTTCTTGTTCCTTGTTTTTGGACATTGGAATTTCCTTCTTATGTCTTGTCCCTTGTTCCTTGTGCCTTTTCTCTTGTTCTCCATCTTACCTTTATTCCATGGCCGATGTACATACCATAGCACAACGCAGCTATAACATGAGCCGCATTAAAGGAAAGGATACAAAGCCCGAAATGCTGGTGCGGAAATATTTACATGCGCAAGGTTTTCGCTACAAACTGCACGACAAAACATTACCCGGCAAACCCGATCTTGTATTACCCAAACACAAAACGGTCATCTTTATTCACGGATGTTTCTGGCACGGTCACACAAACTGTAAATACTTTACTATTCCTAAAACAAGAACAGAATGGTGGACGGAGAAGATCAATAAGAACAAGACCAAAGATGAAAAGGCAATAAGGGAGTTAAAGAGAAACGGCTGGAAGATAATAACTGTGTGGGAGTGTAAATTAAAACCTGCGACGAGTAATCAAACCCTGCATAAAATTAAAACTAAGCTTACCGGTTCATAAGGGTTGTTTTTGCCAGCAGCAGGTTCATTTCTTTTACCTTGCCGGAAAACAATGTTTCTTTTGCAGCAGCCTTTGTTTTGGTAACAATAACCGCTTTCGCTGTTTTTTTCTTCTTGTTTGCCATAGTATAAATTTAAACTTTTCTCTTGTAAATTTGTTCTATGCCGGTAAGCGCTAAAAATAAAAAAACAAACACAAAGAAAAAGACCTCTGCCATAGTTGACCCCAAGGTGGGCAATTATGAAAAGCATCCTTTTTTTATAAAGAAGGCAAATGAAGCAAAGGCGCTTATTAAAGCAGTTGGCCTTCCCAGGAAAACAGCAAAAGCATAATTAAGTTTTGATGAACCATATTTAAACCCCGCAACATGCGGGTTTTGTTTTTACACAACTCCCCAGGTTTTACTGCCAACCAATGCAACGTGACTTAAAGGCAAATGTACTTTACGTCACATGCTTTACTATTGTTTTCATGAACATGAAACATTTAGAAATCAAAGCACTTGAAATTTTTTTGATGAACGATCAGCCTTTCACATGCCCGTATTGCGGAGCAAGATGTGAAACACTTGCAGACTTTTATCACACAAACTCAAAGCGATTTGTACAAAGCTGTTTGAATGATACTTGCAGTTTTGTTTGTTATGAAGAAGAGGATGAAAGCTTTCTTTCAAAACTTTAAACCTCTTGCATCCCGCAATCATTTAGGTAATTAAAGATGGGGTCATAAAATTCAGGTAGTCGAGTGTAATCAGATGTTTCTCCTTCGGGTACAAAAACAATAATTCCTTCTCGTGCCCTTGTCAACAATACTCGATAAGTATTTAATAAAAACATGCGTTCTTGCAAACCTTTATTCTCTTGCCAAGTTGTTCCTGAAAAATTTTTAAAATCCCAAACATCTTTCCTTCTTCTGAGATCAGCATCCCAACAAATACAAGCCCAATCAATTTCCAAGCCCTGCACTTTATATTCTGTTGCTGTAAGCTCTAAGTAAAAGGAAGATCTAATATCGTTTTCATCATTTAAAAACCATAGCGCTTCTTCAACTGTATCTCTTACTTGAATACCGTAGGGTTTCAAACGCAAGCCTCCAGAACTGGCTAACATACCTATACGTTTCGATCCAGCCTTTCTATCTCTAAGCCACTGTTTAGCTTTATCAATATCCCTTGTGATACATAATGGATAATCCTCCTGAATGGAACTTGCGAAAGTTATTGCAGTGGTTGCATCATTCGCAATAACAGCTTGAACCCAGTTGTTTAAATTGGCTGCTTTAAAAGAACGCTGACTCACACTTAAATGCAATTGCTCATTTTGCTTAATAAGTAAATTTGAATAATCATCACTGAAAAGTGTTTGATTATCCGTTGTGCTGTCTCCTTCAATTAATTGTGGTGATATATGAACTTCCCAATTTTGATACTTTGTTTGAATAGCCTTACCCCATTCTGCAATGCCGCCTTCTCCTGTATTAATTTCTTGTCCTCCACCAATAAGTGCAATGATAACAGCCCAACCTTCATGCCTGCTCATAAATTCAAAAATGAACTCGGCTTCTGATTTCTCCTCAATATCAAACGGTTTCGTTTCTCTATTTCTGTTCTGCTTTGCCTTATTGCTGAATTGTTTCGCATTCCAACACCGTTGTGCTTCATCAAAAACTACAATGCGTTCATCTGGGGCTGTTTTTCTTCCGATACTATATTTAATAAATTGGTGAAGGTTTTGAATCTTAGACTTTACTTTCCGTTCCGAATCTCCTTTAACAGGTTTCTTAGAAATTTCACCCTTTTTATAAAGCTGTTGTTGTCGGTTATAATCATCCCGGCTAAGTGCTTCACGTAATACATTCACTAATGGAACGTTACCAGAGAAATAAGCAGTGTTTGTATCGGTCCCACCAAATGCATCTTTTTCATGCACAACATTTAACCCCACAAGTGTCTTGCCTGCACCCGGAACTCCGGTAACAAAACAAATAATCTTGCGATTGACTTCTTTTGCTTTTTTAATAATCTCAATAAGATAGGTACTTGTTTTATCTAAATTCTCAGCACCTCTATTGGAAATCTCTTTTACATCCTGTCCAGCGAATAACGAAGTCGCAGCTTGTATAATCGTTGGAGTTGGGCTGTAAACACTTTCCTCCCATTGCTTAGGATCAATAGGTTTTTTTGAATCATGATGAAAAGCTGTATAAGCATTATTGAGAATCTCCGCTAAGTTTGCTGCGTTCGCATAGACACAATCCTTTACTGGTTGCGTTGCAGCTTTTGTAAAGTCATTGACAATTGACTTTGCTAGTGGTGCAAATAAAATCGGCAAAATAATTTTATCCCTGCTTTCTCTATGAAAATCATGAAGATCCAGCGCATAGTCTTCCACCTGTCTTGCATCTGCTAATTCATATTTTTTTCTATCGTACTTAAATTCAATTACAAAAATCAAGTCATCTGCAAGTACAACAGCATCGATTCTACTCTGTAAACGAGGGATTTCATATTCAAGAAATAAATACCAGTTTAATATATCACTATTTGCAGTTATTAATTCGTGAAATGAATTTTTTAATAGCTGGATGCTGCTATCCCAAGAAGTAGTTGTGATATTCCATTGACTGGCAAACTGCGTATTGCCTAAATTTAACCTGCCAACAATTTCTTCATTGGATGTATTTAAAAAGTCTGCAACTGAATTAGCATAATAAGCTCCTCTCATTTCTTGAATTCTTTAGAATTAAAAAATTCAGAAACAGAAACACCGAGTGCTTTAATCAACCGTTCTAATATTTCAACAGAAACATTACGACGTCCGTTTTCTACGTCAGTAACATAAGTGCGGTCTACTTCAGCTTTGTAGCCTAAAGCTTCTTGGGAGAGTTCTTGTTCCTTTCGCAGTTGTCGGATTCGCAGGCCAATCTTTTCTTTTAAATCCATGCTGTAAGATGAGGCAATGTGGCCTTTAAGTCAACGGACTTTAAGAGTCATACACATAACTTTGTAAAAAGAAAAACATCATGAACATAAAATTCTATTACCGCTATCGTGATTATGCCAATTACAAGAAATACAATGAAGTTGTATTTAGTAATCCATTACACAAGCCAATTAAGGAAATTGAGCAGTTCATTTTAGACCATCTATTCGATGATAAACTATTTTATTCAACTGAATGGAAGGTGCCCGATTTACATTTTGATGATTGGGACCCAGACATAGATCACTTTGTCCACGAGTTTCAATCAGTGACTGAAACAGAAGAAAATCCTACGATGAGAATTACACTAGATGAATATTTAGAACTGGTAGAAGATGCGAATAATGGTTGGAAGTTGTAAGCCTTTATTTCTCTAAAGTAAGATCGCCATATAAAACCTCAAGCAAATCTCCTGGCTTAACGCCAATCGCAAGTGCAATCAAATAAAGTTCTTCTGCTCTCAAATGGCTTTTCTCATTTAACGTAAGCTCATTCATTCGTGCTTTAGTTAGCCCAGCTTTTCTGGCAACCTCAGATTTATTTACCGATTTCTGTGCAAGATAAAGTCCAAGCTTTGTCATTGATTATTAGGTTTTTATTTTGCCTATAATTTCGTAAATAGCGGCTCCAATTTCCCACAACACTAATCTTGTAAGATGTATTTAGCAAAAGAAAA
>JAKFDY010000564.1:0-2010 GCA_036675885.1 Lacibacter sp.
AAGTGAAGGAAGGTCCATTCGCGAACTTTACTGGTTCAGTTGAAGAAATTGACAAGGACAAGTCCAAAGTGAAGGTTCTAGTAAATATGTTTGGCCGTGATACCCCGGTAGAACTAGAATTTACACAGATTGAAAAAATATAACCTGAAAAAACTTGAAATAGGTTTGGAAAAGTGGTAATATTTCAAAGGTCAGTATGTCTCAAGCTTGAGACCGGACAAAAGGAAACAGTTCTTTATTCTTATAAAGACTATTATATGAGTGGGAGGGGAAAATCCCCTATTACCACATCACGGACTTAAGGAGGTGTGTCTCGTGGCTAAAAAAGTAATTAAGATTGTTAAGTTACAAATCCCTGCTGCTAAAGCTAATCCAGCGCCACCAGTTGGTCCTGCACTAGGTCAAGCCGGTGTTAACATCATGGGATTCTGTAAAGAGTTCAACGCTCGTACAGCTGAACAAGCTGGCTTAATCATTCCTGTTGAGATTACGGTTTTTGAAGACCGTTCATTTACATTTATTACAAAAACTCCTCCTGCTGCAGTTCTTCTTAAGAAAGCGGCTGGCATTGAGTCTGGTTCTGGTGTACCGAACCGTAATAAAGTAGCAACAGTCAAGCGTGACAAAGTGCGCGAGATTGCTGAAACAAAAATGCCTGATCTAAATGCGGCTAGCGTTGAAGCAGCTATGCGTATGGTAGAAGGTACTGCACGCAGCATGGGTATCGTTATCGAAGACTAATTCATGCTCGAATGTTTTTTGAGTTAAGGGGTTGCGGTGTTGAATTTGGTTTCACGCGCAACCTTTCTTATGTCTAGCGAATGTACACTCGTGTGCACCGCTTTTATTCGTGGGAGGTTAGTTAAAAACTTTTCCGCTAAAACCACAATCTAGGAGGAAATAAAAATGGCTAAAAAAGGTAAGAAGTTTTTAGAAGCTTCAAAGCTTGTTGACCGTACAAAAGCATATCCGGTTGCAGAAGCTATTGAACTTGCTAAAAAGACAAACTTTGCAAAGTTTGACGCATCTGTAGAAGTTGCTTTCCGTCTTGGAGTAGATCCAAAGAAAGCTGACCAACAAATCCGTGGAGCAGTTGTGCTTCCAAACGGAACTGGTAAAACTCAACGCGTACTTGTATTTGCTAAAGGTGAAAAGGCGAAAGAAGCAGAAGCAGCTGGCGCTGATTATGTAGGAGATGCAGACTACATCAACAAGATCAACCAAGGTTGGTTCGAGTTTGACGTAATCGTAGCAACACCTGACATGATGGGTGAAGTTGGTAAGCTTGGTCGTGTATTAGGACCTAAAGGCTTAATGCCAAACCCTAAGACTGGTACAGTTACTTTTGATGTAACAAAAGCTGTTAACGAAATCAAAGCTGGTAAAGTTGAATACCGCGTTGATAAAGCTGGAAACATTCACGTACCAATCGGAAAAACTTCTTTCGAAAACGAAAAGCTTGTTGAAAACTTCACAACGATTTTTGAAACAATGCTTAAAGTGAAGCCTTCTGCTGCTAAAGGAACTTACATGAAGAACGTAACTGTTACTTCAACTATGGGACCTGGTGTAAAAGTAGACCCTTCAACAGTAAGTGCAAAGTAATTTTAAAATATAATTGACAACAGAATGAAATTCTACTAGAATAGATTTTGTTGTGAAAATAGAATAACATTTGTACCGCAGACAGTAGGTGCCTAAGGCTTAATTTCCTACCGAGGTCATACGATAGATTGATCAGTTCGTGTAAACGACTATTGTATACTTCCTCCATGTCTGTAAGGCATGGAGGTTTATATTTTCTGGTATAAATGTAGCAAATCTACAGGAGGTGTAAGGATGAGCAACGCTATCGAAACAAAAAAAGTAATCGTAAACGAGATCGCTGATAAGTTAAAAGCTGCTAAAACAACAGTAGTTGTTGACTATCGTGGTTTAAATGTTGCTGAAGTAACAGAACTTCGTAAACAACTTCGTGAAGCTGGCATCGAGTTCAAGGTTTACAAAAAC
>JAKFDY010000565.1:0-2292 GCA_036675885.1 Lacibacter sp.
TGTAGCCACAGTAAAGTTCGTGTTGTCAGCTACCGCAATTAGCCCTCCTACCTGGTTGCCGGTAGCAGGTGCCTGCGCACGGTAATAAAACTGAACGATGTATTTTATTCCTTTTGTTAACGGTGTAGTTACTGTTGGTGAATAATTATTCTTGGTACTTAAACTCGTGCTGGTGTAAGTAAAGTAATTATTGCCTGTCCTTGCCGTTCCGTTGCTCACAATATTGGCACTGCCATTTGTTGTCCATACTTTTTGAGAAAGATTAGTGCCTGCCGCTGGTGCAGTAGTGGAAACTGCGCCGGCTGGCTGATTTTCAAAACCACCTTCCATTTCCGGATAGAGACCGATAATTTGTTTTTGATTAACGGCTGGGGGAACAGCATTAGAGGTTGTGCCATTCACCGGCATATTAATAGTGGTTGCTCCTGTGCTTGCAGCAGAAATATTTCCGTTATACGTACCATTAGCAGGTGCGTTTAGGCGAACACGAACAGCAGTGGATGAAACTGTACCGTTATTGGCTGTTAGTGTCAAACTGCTGCTCCAGGTTACACTATCCAAGGAAAGCTGGTAATTAGCCGGAGCTGTTAATATAATATCACTGGTAAGATTGTTGCCTGAAACCAAAAATGTTTGTGCTGCAGAAGGCGCACCCAGGGTTTGATTAAAGTTGCTAAAGGAGCCATTAGCATAGATGGTTGGATTGGTATTGGCAACAGGGTTGGTAAGACTGTTCAAATGATTTTCAAGATTGGTATAACCATTTGCAGCTACACCATTTCTATCATTGGCATCGTTTGGATTAAGACCGTTGCTTGTTTCCCAGCTATCGGGCATTCCATCATGATCGCTATCTGCCGGGGCAGCAGTTGAATTCAATGCAGGCCATGCATTTACTGTTTGCTCATAAGCAGTTCCGTGAGGATAACCACCCTGCACATCGATAATTCTTCCGGTGCCATTCCTGACGTCGTTGACTATGCGCTGATCTAAAGTGTCCCGGTTAGGCAAAGAGCAACCGGCCCCTTGCAGTACGGCTTCATAAGCCTCCAAAGCCGATTGTGTCGTAACCGGATAGCCAAAGTCAAATGGCGTGTTGACTTTGGAATAAACAGTATCGGAAAGGTTTCCACTTCTCATGGTAGCGCCTGACCAGTTATTGTTGGAATTAGTAACGGAAGAAGTAATGTAATTGCCCGTTAAATAGTATTTAGCATAGGGAAAGCCGCTGCCAGAATCCACAGCAACGATTTGTGTTTTCCGGCTGGTAGTGGAAGGACCGGGTTTCAAATAGTTGTTGACAACATTATAGTAGCCACCCTCGCCGC
The DNA here is from genome assembly GCA_036675885.1 of Lacibacter sp. Classification (GTDB taxonomy): domain Bacteria; phylum Bacteroidota; class Bacteroidia; order Chitinophagales; family Chitinophagaceae; genus Lacibacter. The sequence continues at coordinate 1,329 of JAKFDY010000565.1, forward strand.
CATAAATATTGTTGATGCCCCAGTTGTAAATAACATTGTTCCGGAAGTCGGCCATTTCGGCGCCCTGTACTGCCGGTGTATAAGAAGATACGCCTGCAAAGCGTGGCGATCTGTTTTTGCAATGGGTAAAAAGGTTATGATGCATCGAGCCTCTTTTAGCGCCCCATATACCACCATAGCCATGCTGTTCCCAATCGGTATCGCCTGTTTCCCAATGGTATGAATAGTTCAATGGTTCGGTGATAAAACACCATTGAATAGTTAAGTTATCTCCACGATAGATGGTCAATGCTTCATCATTGCTCCAGCTTACAGAGCAATGATCAATTATAATATTGCTTACATCAGCGCCACCAAAAGCGTCATCACCTCCGCTGCCATTAACAGGATTGCCATTGGCATCTACTTTCTTTTGATTTTTATCGCCCAGGCGAAACCGCATGTAACGGACAATAACGTTGTCGCCGACGATATAGACAGGGTGATCGGCTACACAAATACCATCACCGGGTGCTGTTTGACCTGCAATGGTGGTGTTGGCTTTAATGGTGAGTCTTGAATTTAAATGAATCGTTCCCGACACACGAAACACAACCGTGCGATACGTTGCTGATGCCGTTAACGCATAACGAAAACTGCCCGGCAATCCGTCGTCACTTAAGTTCGTTACTTCGAAAACAGTTGTAGGTGTACTTGTCGTTCCACGGCCGCCTGTTGTAAACATACCGGCACCTTCAGCTCCGGGAAAGGCAGGTTGCTGTGCAAATGATGAGTACGCACATAGCATACACAGTACAATGAATAAGTTGGACAAACGCAATTTATTAGTAAAGCTGATCATACGATTCTTAGTTTTTGAGGTAAGAAATAGTTTGCTTGAAAAGCACAATAAGTCCTGGCTGTTAAACAGCCTTTGGTAGTTTTTCCTGAACACAGGTGGAATTCAAGCGGATTGCATGTGTAA
>JAKFDY010000566.1:0-3555 GCA_036675885.1 Lacibacter sp.
ATACTCGATCTCTTTACACCTGAATAAAGAGTGTACAGTTTCACAAGGTTATTGGTGGGTTCGGCGATTAATGCGTTTGTAACCTTGTTGGTATGGAACCTCATCTACTTCATTTATCATTATGTTGAAAGTTTTCGTAAGCAACAACTTGATGCATTAAAAATGCAAAGTGTGGTGAAGGAGCTGGAGCTGAAAACAATAAAGGCACATATCAATCCTCATTTTATTTTTAATTCATTGAATGGTATCCGTGCATTGGTTGATGAAAATCCTGCACGTGCAAGAACAGCCATTACTGAGTTGAGCAATATCCTGCGCAGCAGTATGCAGGCAGAGAAAATGGAAACGGTTCCGTTTGAAAAGGAACTTGGCATTGTAAAAGATTATCTCGCACTGGAACAAATGCGTTTTGAAGAGCGGTTGAAAGTGAATTTTGATATTGATGAAGATACACTGGAACAACCGGTGCCGCCAATGATGTTGCAAACACTGGTGGAGAATGCCATCAAACATGGTATCAGTAAAAATATAACCGGCGGTGTTATTAACATCAGCTCAAAATTTGTGAACGATCATCATGAACTGGTGATCAGGAATACCGGCCGACTGAATGGCGATTTTAACCCCGATGGTTTTGGTATATCCAGTACAGAAAGCAGGTTAAAGTTGATGTTTGGTGAAGGAGCTGTATTTTCAATCACAGATGTTAACGGAAATGAAGTGGAAGCAAAGGTGAGTATGCCTGCAGGATTATAAACAACAATAGACTAAATTGTAAGTATAAAATAACGAGCCATGAAATATCTATAAAAATTATCGAGCTAATTTAATAGCGATGATAATTTTTATAAATATACTATGCGACAACTCAAACAATAAAAAATAAGCGCATGAACAAAAGAGCTATCATTATTGATGATGAACGTTTGGCCAGGAATGAACTGAAAAAATTATTGACTGAGTTTCCTGATATTGAAGTGATCGATGAAGCATCGAATGTGGATGAAGGGTTGCAGAAGATAGAAGCATTGAACCCCGACCTGATTTTTCTCGACATCCAGATGCCGGGTAAAACAGGGTTTGATCTGTTAAGCGAACTCGACCGTACACCTGAAGTGATCTTCACTACAGCTTATGATGAATATGCTTTGCGTGCTTTTGAGGTGAATGCGTTGGATTACCTGTTGAAGCCAATTGAGCCCAAACGCCTGGCTGATGCATTACATAAACTGGATGAGGATGAAAAAGAAACAACTGTTGATGGCGAACCGATTTCGGTGAACCGCAGCATGCTGAGTGAAAACGACCAGGTATTTGTAAAAGATGGTGAGCGTTGCTGGTTTGTGAAGCTGAGTGATATCCGTTTGTTTGAAAGTGTGGGCAACTATGCAAAGGTTTATTTCGGCCCTAACAAACCACTCATCTTAAAATCACTGAATGCATTGGAAGAACGGTTGGATGAAAAAATATTCTTCCGTGCAAACCGTAAGCATATTGTGAACCTGCGCATGATCGAAAAAGTAGAACCTTATTTTAATGGCGGGTTGTTACTGGAAATTCATGGTGGCGATAAAATTGAAGTGAGTCGCAGACAGGCTGTGAAGTTTAAAGAAATGATGAGTTTATAAACTGTAATCTTTTTATCGTAATACCTTATTGAATGAAGAAATTTCTTGCAACGTGGTTATTGATTTCAGTAATCACGTTTTTATTTGCACAAACGAAAGTTGATAACATCATTAATTCAAAGGAAGTTGAGCGTATTGAACTTGTGCTGGCATCAGATGAAATGAAAGGTCGCCGTGTGTTTTCACCTGAGATCGATAAGGCAGCTGATTTTATTGCTGCAGAATTTAAGGCTGCCGGTTTGGAAACATGGAACAACAGCGGCACTTATCGCCAGGAGTTTTCTATTCTTTCTCCACGTTTCAAAGGAGTAACCTGCAGTTTCGATCAACAAGCGGTTGATGTAAAGAATGTTATTGTAGTAACAACCAGTGCCAGTGTAACGATCAATGAACAATCGGGTTATGAGAAAGTAAAACTTGCAGCGGGTGTAAATCTGTTTACAGAAGCTCAGAAATATATCCGTTCAGGAAAAAATTATCTTGTGCTGGTTGATACTTCTTATAGTAAGAATTTCGGACGGCTGGCTGGTTTCAAAAGAGGTATGTTCCCCATGAAGAACAATGTTGTTTTTGTTTTAACTACTGTTGATCCTGCAACATACAGCATCGAAGCACAACATGAAGTAGTGGAACAAAAACTGGCGAATGTAGTAGGAATTATTCCGGGTAAAAGTAAAAAAGATGAGTATGTTATCTTCTCCGGTCACTACGATCATATTGGAATAGGCAAACCGATTGATGGTGATTCTATTTTTAATGGTGCGAATGATGATGCTGCAGGAACAACAGCGGTTATTATGTTGGCGAAGTATTACAAAGCATTAAACAATAATGAGCGTACCATCATCTTTGCTGCATTTACTGCAGAAGAATCGGGTGGTTATGGCGCACAGTATTTCTCCAGGCAATTTGATCCGTTGAAAGTAGCAGCCATGTTCAACATTGAAATGATTGGCACTGAAAGTAAGTGGGGTAAAAACTCTGCCTACATCACCGGTTATGAAAAAACGGATATGGGTGCTATCATGCAGAAGAATCTTGAAGGAACAGGATTTACATTTCATCCCGATCCATATCCCGATCAGAATTTATTCTATCGTTCCGACAATGCAACACTTGCACGTTTAGGGGTACCTGCACATACCATCTCAACTTCAAAAATGGATAATGAACCAAATTATCATAAAGTATCTGATGAAATGGAAACACTGGACATAGATAATATGGCGATGATCATTAAGTCAATTGCCTTAAGTGCACGAAGTATTGTGAGCGGAAAAGATTCACCAACAAGAGTGAAAGTAGAAGAGTTGAGATAAATAAAAAAAGGAGCCATGCTCCTTTTTTTATTTCTAAATGTAGTTGAAGTTTAATTCAGCTTTTCAAAATGCAGATCTAATCGCTTATCCTTTCTGTAATAATCCATGATCAACACTTGTCCCTGGCGTGCAGGCAACACAATTGATTTTGTGGCGTCTGATTTCGTTTGAATTTTATCTTGAGTTAGTTTGCCATCACTATACGTAATAGAATTGAATGTTGCTCCTTTATAATCTTTACCACGTACATAATCGCTGTAACAAACAGAGAATGAACTATGGTCTTTGTTTACTTGGGTATAAACGTAATCAAAACCACCATAATAGTATTTGATGTGTTTGCCAAGCATCTGTGTGCTTGTAAATTCTGAACCGCTTGTCAGTTGAATATCATTATCGGTTTTCTTATAGATCGAGGCTTCTTTAACGGTAAATTCCTGATCGAACTTGATCATAAGCATATCTGTTACTTTCAGTTTAACTGTGCTGATATCTGACCTGCCACCTCCGGCAGTTGCAAGAACCCTGCTGGCTATACCAAGAGCACTTGCTGCTTTTTTATATCCTTCGCCGATCGCATAAATATTGCCATCGTCGGTTTGCACCAT
>JAKFDY010000567.1:0-2655 GCA_036675885.1 Lacibacter sp.
TTACATCATGAAATCTCGGAACAAGATCAGCCAATGTTGATTTGCCTGAACCACTTGAACCAACCAATGCAATTGTTTTCCCTTTTTCTAATTTGAGATTGATGTTGGTAAGAACAGTTACATCATTATAAGCAAACGACACATTTTTAAACTCAATACTTTTTTCAAACGAAGAAATTGTAACAGGGTTTGTTGCTTCTTCAACCACTACTGGTGCATTGATCACTTCTTCAATACGCTCAATGGCGGCACTGCCACGTTTGGTATTGTAGTAAGCTGTAGAAAGTGATTTTGATGGATTGATGATCTGTGTAAAGAACAGAATATAAGTAATAAACCCTTCTGATGTAAGATCACTTGCATTACCACCCAATACCAATCGGCCACCAAACCATAACACAGCACTTAATACAAGTACACCTAATACTTCCGATAAAGGAGAAGCCATATCTTTCCGGAAATGAATCTTATTGCGAAGATGGTTGAACTCTTCATTTACTTTATGAAAACGATTGCCCAATAATTTTTCTGCAGTAAATGCTTTGATAACACGGATGCCACCAAGTGTTTCATCGAGTATGGAAATTACTAATCCATTTTTTTCACCCGCTTCAGTTGATTGTTTTTTTAGTGAGCGGCTTACACGACCAATGATTAATGCCATCACCGGTAAAAACACCAAGAGAAATAATGATAACTGCGGACTGAGTACTATCATCCCAACCAAATAGAAAATAATTGTCAGTGGTTCTTTGATCAATACTTCCAGCGCCATCATTACACTCCATTCCACTTCATTGGCATCGTTACTCATGCGTGAAATAAGATCACCTTTGCGCTGCTCAGTAAAATAACCAATGGGTAATTGCAATACTTTATCATAGAGATCGCCACGCAAGCGGGTGAGCACACCATTTCGCATGGGTGCCAGTATGCGATACGAGAGATATAGAAATATGTTCTTTAAAAGAATAGCGGAGATGATGATGATGCAGATAAATCCCAGTGCTGTCTCCGGGCCTCGTTCATCAATCAAACCGTCGATTTGATATTTCAGATAATCGAGCAAGTCATTTGCCGAAAGAATAGATTCAGGCTTTACCAATTCCTCGGTTTCCTTGCCGAATAACAAGTTTAAGAAAGGCGCCAGCATTGCCAGCGATACCATTGAAAACACAATGGATAGGAGGATACATAAAAAATAAAGTACAATCTTTCCTTTATAATCCCTCAGATATTTGAAAATGCGTTGAAACTGTTTCATGCGTTAAACGCCGCAAAGTAACTACTTTTACAGAGTTTAAACGTTGTAGATATGTTAGAAGGAAAAAGACAGAAACAGGTAGCGGGGGTTATTCACGAAGAAATGTCGGTTATTTTTCAAAAGCTGGGATTGGCGATAGTCGATGGCGGATTGGTGTCTATCTCTTCGGTGAAAGTAACACCTGATCTGCTGGAAGCCCGTATTTACCTGAGTGTGTTCCAGGCAAAGGATAATGAAGCAGTGCTGAAAAAGGTGGAGGAAAAAGCCTACGAAATTAAACGGGAGCTGGCGGCTAAGATCAAAAACCAACTGCGCCGTATACCAGAGATCAAATACTTCCTGGATGATACGCTTGACCAGGTATTTAAAATGGAAGAACTCTTTAAAAAGATAGAAGAAGAGAAGAAAGGGGAAGAATAGTTTTGAGTTCTGAGTTTATAAGTTGAAGAAGGTAGAAAAAAAGCAAGCAGCTTTTAGTGAGCAATCATTCACAATTGACCATTCACCATTCACAACAATTATCCATTGAATTTTCTTTTCGCCTGGCGCTATTTCAAATCAAAGAAATCAACCAATGCCATCAATATTATTGCATGGGTAACCGTAACGGCTATGGCTGTTGGTACAGCAGCATTGGTGGTGGTGCTGAGTATATTCAATGGGTTTGAAGGTTTGGTGAAAACATTATACTCTTCATTTTACCCTGATATACGTATTACGGCCGAACAACAAAAGATCATGGTGATCGATGACGCTACACTTGCAAAAATTCGTGTGTTGACAAACGTTACAGCAGTGAGCATGGTGGTGGAAGAAAATGTGCATTTGCAAAATGGCGATTACCGCACCAACGCTGTAATAAAAGGCGTTGATGAAAATTACAACAAAGCAAGCGGCGTATCATCAATGATCACCAACGGTCAATTTGAAACCGGCAGTGTTGAAACACCCGCATTGGTGTTGGGTGTGGGTATTGAAAATGCATTGAACCTGTTAAGCGATCGTGCAATAGATCCGGTTACGGCCTATTTGCCAAAACGTGGAGTAACTTCTTCCAATCCATTGGAAGCAATCAGTACAGTGAACTTACAACCAACAGGTTCCTTTTCTATTCAGCAGGATTTTGATAACAAGTATGTCATTACAAACATCGAAATACTGAAAGAAATGCTTGGCTTAAAACCAAATGAATACAGTTCAGCGGAAATAAAATTAGCAAACGTAAAAGATGAAGAAACAACCATCGCAGCTTTACAGAAAGTGCTGGGCAAAGGTTATTTGGTTGAGAACAGGTATCAGCAAAATCGTTCACTCTTTGCCGTTATGCAATTGGAGAAATGGGCGATCTATGGAATACTTTCGTTGATATTGGTAATCGCTGCTTTTAATAT
>JAKFDY010000568.1:0-4661 GCA_036675885.1 Lacibacter sp.
GGGTTACCGCAATTTTGTGGCAGGAGCTCATAGCTAAGCCGGCTGCTATCACTATTATAAATTGTTTCAAATTCTTGTTCATAAAATGTTTTTTGATCATTAAAAACCAACTGATACACCCAGAAGAATAGTGCGTGTTTTTGGATAGAAATTATTATAGTCAACGCCTAAAGACGAACCACCCTGGTTTATTTCGGGATCTACACCTTTATATTTCGTAATTACAAACAGGTTATTTACAGTACCGTAAACCCTTAACATGCTGATGTACTGGTTTTTGATATTGAAACGATAACCTAAGGTCGCATTATCGAAACGCAGGTAAGAACCATCTTCTACATAGCGTGATGAAAAATTGTTGTTCCCTGCATCGATTCTTGCATCATCTGCAGCGTAAGAACTAATATTGATTTGACCTGCCGTATATACATGTGAAAGTTCTGCCCGTGTTGCATTAAAAATCTTATTTCCAAGAACACCTCTTACAAAGAAATTGAGGTCGAAGTTTTTGTAACGGAAATTGTTGTTCCATCCAAACATCAGTTTTGCATGCGGGCTACCCAGCGGGTGATAATCCCTTCCATACGATGGACCTGTCGTATCCGTTTTTGCTTTCGTTAAAAACAGCGATTTGCCGGCAGCATTTTTCCCAGTGTACTGAAACGAATAGAATTGACCCAATGGTCCGCCCACTGCCAATATCTGAAGAGTGCTTCCGGAAGTACCTGTTCCGTCAATTTTTGTGTAATAGCTAGAATCAGCATTTACACCAAATTGTTCAGCACCTTTTAAGTCGAGGATAACGTTTTGATTGGTTGCCAGGTTTAAACCGGTACTCCAGCTAAAATTCTTTTGGCTTACCGCATTTACATTTACACTAAACTCAATACCACGGTTCCTGATTTTCCCAACATTCAAATTCATGTACCCACTGGGGTCAATTGACTGAGCTACGTTATAACCAAAAATCATGTCTGTGGTAATCTTTTCATACAGATCAATTGAACCGCTGATTTTCCCTTTCAGAACGCCATAATCCAACCCAATGTTTTTGGTTGATGTAACCTCCCATTGCAAATCAGGGTTAGCTCCTTGTGTAGTTCTGAAAGCTGATTCAAAAGTTCCACCGCTGTAATAAGTACCTGATTTATTGTAAAGGCGCTGGGCAGTGTATGCACCCAGGCCAAAAGCATTTCCTGTTTCTCCGTAACTCACCCTCAATTTCAAATCATTAATAAAAGCAATGTTTTTCATAAAATCTTCTTCTGAAAGACGCCATGCAACACTTGCTGCAGGGAAATAGCCCCACTCTTTATTTTTACCAAATATAGAACTGCCGTCTCTTCTAACAGAAGCCTGTACAAGGATCTTTTCGTTGAAATCGTAGTTTACACGAAAGAAGTCGGAAATAAAATTTGTTTCCTCATAAGCGCCCCCGCCAAAATCTACTGCAAATCCATTTATTGTTTGGTAGTTGCCTAAACCAAGATTATTATACCCGGTGTAGTCGTTTACAAAATTGGTTTGGCTTGCCTGCAACCCTTCATTGAAGGTATTCTTTTGCCAACTGTAACCCAACACAGCCTTGATGTTGTGTGCACCAAACTTTTTAGCCCATGTTAAATAAGATTCCAATGTTTTAGAACTGTTTTGGTAATAGCCTCTGTAAGCAAGACCATTGGAATAAAAATAACGCAGGCGCCGGCCGCCGCCCGGATCATCATTGACATAGAAACTCCCGGTGCTGTAATTCTGCGAATAATACCGATTGTAATATTCACCATCCAACGAAGTACCACGATGATAAGCCAGGTTTACATTATACGTTAAATTAAAAGGCAACTTCGCTTCTGCTGTAAAATTTCCCTGCAATGAACCATACTTGGTATCATCAACTGCATTTTTGATGATGGATACCGGGTTAAAATATTGAGTAATGTTTGGGTTTTCAAAAAAAGTACCATCGGCATTGTACACCGGCGACATGGGGTTGTATTTTACAGCTTGCAGAAATACCATGTTTTGTAATGGGGTATTAGATGCTTTACTGTTGCTGCTCATCATGTTTAACCCCAAGGTTAATTTATCGTTTAGTGCATGGTGTTCTACACTGATTCTGCCAATAACTCTCTCCAGGCTACTTTGCAACATGATACCATCTTTTTTCAGGTAGTTAAGACTTGCACTATAGGTACTTTTTTCTGTACCACCACTGAAAGAAAGATTATGATTATGTGATAATGCTGATTCTTTTTGCACAGCCTTCATCCAATTGGTATTAGCACCTTTATCGTCATTAGCAGTCGGGGTGTAGTTATTTTTTTGTGAGTAGGCTCTTAACTGATTCGCATCCATCAAATCAAGGTTGCTGCTTACACTTTCAAATCCCACGTACCCGTTATAGGCAGTTTGCAGTTTTCCTTTTTTACCTTTCTTGGTAGTTACCATAATAACACCGTTAGCGGCTTTGTTACCGTAGATAGCTGTAGCAGACGCATCTTTTAAAATGTCCATTGAAGCGATATCATCGGGAGCAACCGCATTAATATCTGCACCCGGTATATTATCAATTACATAAAACGGACCTTGCGGACTGTTTATGGTTGATGCACCACGTAGAATGATAGCCGCAGGCTTATTAGGATCACCACTTGCTGTGATATTCAATCCGGGCACCTTACCTTGTAACAACTGGGCCACATCGCCAATAGCACCACGGTTGAGATCTTCTGGTTTAATAGAAGTAATGGCACTCGACAATGTTCTTTTTGAACTACGTCCATACCCAACCACTACCACATCTGTTAATGCAACAGAAGATGAAGAAAGTGTAATGTCGTACGTTGAAGCAGATGTAATTCTTACTTCCTGTGTTGCAAAAGAAACAGCACTGATCACCAGCACATCATTTGCTTTTGCAGCAATTGTAAATGTACCATTGGTTGCTGTTGTTGTTGAAACACTTTTGCCTTTTACAAATACAGTGGCAGATGCTACAGGTTCACCTTTATCATCTTTTACTGTTCCGCTAACCTGTGTTTGCTGCGCACTTACACTTGTGGTAACAAGTGCAAGAAAAAGAACCATTATGCCAGGCAATGCATAACGGTAAAGCAATCGTTGTTTAAAAATTTGCATCATAGCAGTTTGTTTTAGGAGTGATAGTAAGAAACGGTTAAAAGGATATTGGACTCCAAACATATTTTCACAAAGGCTTTTAAAATTTGAGTGTTGCCGGCAGATATTTTGCAACCAGTTCTTCATAATATGGTCGCAGTTTTTTCCAATCCGGTGGTTCAGGGCTTTTTGAATAGAGATCGTAAGGGTTAAAGAGCTGTACCCATTTCAGCATATTGCGATCATGATCATCCAATAGATGATCGTAGGCACCTTCTCTGTGCCATGCATAAAATGAATGATAACGTAGCATGTATAATCCTTCTTCAGGAATATGATCTTTCAGCATATGATACACATACTCATCGTGTCCCCAACTCATATCTACTTTTCGTAATCCGCAGTTAGGTTCATACACACCATGTTTTGTTTGATATACCGGATTATTAAAATCGGGGTTGGCTGAAAAATATTCGGGATAAACTACTTTATCGGAATAAGCACAACCAACCGGGAAGGTATCTCCCACTACAGCCCATTGCGGTTCACCAAAAAGACAAAGCACTTTACCCATATCGTGCATTAAACCAACAAGCACCATCCAGTCAGGATGACCATCACGACGGATAGCTTCTGATGTTTGCAGCAAATGTTGAAGTTGATCAAGATCGGTATCCGGATCAGAATCATCAACCAATTGATTGAGGAAATCAAACGCATCCCAAACCGTCATTTCTTTTTTATTGAACTGAAGAAACTCTTTACGCTTCTCCTGTACAAATGCATAAGTCTGGTAGGTATGGTTTAAACGGTAAAATTCTTTTACAGTATCTCTTGCCGGCTCTTCATAGTTGCGGTATTCTTCCGTTGACTTTGCGGTGGCAATAGCTTCGGGATCGGGATAACGCCTGAGCAGGTCATCTTCCCATTCATCAAGGTTATTGAGCGGCACTGCCTCAAAGTTGTTCTTACTCATAAAGCTTATTTAAAAGTGATTAATGTTTTTTGCTGTAAAAAAGCTAACTGTAATTGGGCAGGTCTGATCGCCGGGAAAATAAGTGACGATAGAGAATACAGGAAAAAGCAGAAGTTGCTTTCTTGTTTCATTTGCTTGCAAGTCGTTAGTGATTGTGATGTTAAAATGACAATAATTTTCCCGATAAAATCAGGTTTTGGCTGAGTTTATTTACGAAACCGTTTTCGGTAATTGATAAATCTTTACATTGCAGATATCCCATTACCAAACATTCACTTTGGCTCTACTGTATGAGTAAGCTTACGATTAAAACATTAGCCAAACAGCTTGGTCTTTCAATTGCAACGGTTTCAAAAGCTTTGAAAGACAGTCACGAAATAAGTGCAGAAACAAAGAAAAAAGTAATGGCACTGGCAACCGAATTAAACTATGTGCCCAACCCTTATGCCAGCAGCTTACGCAAACAAAAAAGTAAAACCATTGCAGTTATATTACCGGAAGTAGCTGATAATTTTTTCTCTTTAGCCATCAACGGCATACAGGCTGTGGCGGTTCAAAAGAATTACCA
>JAKFDY010000569.1:0-2324 GCA_036675885.1 Lacibacter sp.
GGATGGAAAACGAAGTATGGATGAGTTGAGTGCACAGTTTCTTGGTTACGAGCCTGTGCATATTGAGGAACTGATTGGTAAAAAAGTTCCAAAGAACTCAACCTCCAAACAACAGGGAACCATGCGTGATGTGGAATTAGAAAAGATCACTGATTATGCAGCTGAAGATGCTGACATCACATTGCAATTAAAACATTCGCTGTTTCCATTGTTGAAAGAGAAAGAAGTGGAACGTGTGTTTTACGAAGTAGAAAATCCACTGGTGAAAGTGCTCACTGATATGGAGTTTGAAGGAATAAAAGTGGATGTGGATTTTTTGAATGAATATTCCAAGCAACTTGATAAAGAAGCAAAAGAAGCTGAACAAAGAGTGTACACTTCTTCCGGTTTAAAATTCAACCTTGCTTCACCAAAACAATTAGGCGAAGTGTTGTTCGATCATTTAAAACTTGACCCCAAAGCAAAGAAAACAAAAACAGGACAGTATGCAACAGGAGAAGATGTGTTGCTGAAACTGGCGCACACAAGTCCGATTGTAGAAGATATTCTTGCTTTCCGTGAGTTAACAAAACTAAAGTCAACTTATGTTGATGCGTTGCCACAACTGATCAACCGTAAAACAGGTCGTGTGCATACAACTTACGGACAGGCTGTAGCAGTCACCGGTCGTTTGGCAAGTAACAATCCGAATCTTCAGAATATTCCTGTACGCACAGAGCGTGGCAGAGAAATACGCAAAGCATTTGTACCAAGAGATGAGAATCATGTATTGGTAAGCGCCGACTATTCACAAATTGAATTACGTATTGTTGCTGCCATTAGTGGAGACCCTGCCATGTGTGATGCATTTATACAGGGAAAAGATATTCATACTGCTACTGCAGCCAAAGTGTATAAGATTGAAGAGAAAGATGTAACCAAAGAAATGCGTTACAAAGCAAAGAGTGTAAACTTTGGTATCATTTACGGTCAAGGTGCGTTTGGCTTGGCCGATAACTTAGGCATCAGCAGAACAGAAGCAAAGGAAATTATTGATAACTACAAACGGGAATTTGCAGGCATTCAAAAGTATATGGATGATACGGTAAACTTTGCACGTGAACATGGTTATGTGCAAACCTTGATGGGTCGCAAGCGTTGGTTGCGTGATATAAATTCGAGCAACTTTACAGTGCGTGGTTATGCAGAACGAAATGCTATCAACTCACCTATACAGGGAACGGCTGCAGATATGATCAAATTGGCGATGATTAAAACTCACGATGCTATAAAGAAGAGTACCTTCAAAAGTAAAATGATCCTGCAGGTGCATGATGAATTGGTATTTGATGTATTGAAAGAAGAAGCAGAAGACATCAAAGCATTGATCATTGATTGTATGCAAACTGCTATGCCGCTCACACATGGTGTGCCGGTAATTGCAGAGGCAGGAACAGGTGATAACTGGTTAGAAGCACATTAAACAAAAACGGTGATGCGTTTTTTCTTATTGATTGTTTGTATCTCTATAAAACTCGCTCTTGCAGCGCAGGTGAAATCTATTCACTTTATCAACGGGCAATGGTTCAACGGAAAAGAGTTTACTGCCACTGATTTTTATAGCGTGAATGGATTTCTTACAAAGAATGCACCATCATCTGTTGACACGGTTGTTGATCTTAAACAACAATTTATCATTCCTCCTTTTGGTGAAGCACATAACCATTCACCTGAAACCGACCAGGATATTGATGTTTTTATCGAACGTTACCTTGCCGATGGCATCTTCTACATCAAAAATCCTAACAGTATTCCGTTCGCAACAAATAAAATTAAAAACAAGATCAATCATCCACGAAGTGTGGATGTGATCTATGCTAATGGCGGACTTACTGCGAATGGCGGACATCCAACCACACTTTACAATTACATGCTGGGCACAACTTATAAAAAAGCATTACCTGGCTGGACAACCAAAAGTTTTGAAGGCGAAGCCTATTATCTCATCAACTCAAAAGAGGAACTGGAAAAAAAGTGGCCTTTTATACCCTGGGCTGTAAACTGAACTTTTCGGAAACATCAACGATTGCCCGTAACTTACAGGACGAAGGATTTGACCGTGTGGATTTTGAGGAAGTGGCAGATATGTATGTCATCAATACTTGCTCTGTAACCGAAAATGCCGATAAACAATTCAAACAAGTGGTGCGTAAGGCGATGAAGCTGAATGACAAAGCTTTTGTCGCTGCTGTTGGTTGTTATGCCCAATTGAAACCCGAAGAATTAGCGAATGTTGATGGAGTGGATTTGGTTTTAGGTGCTACGGAAAAATTCAAAGCGCCCGC
>JAKFDY010000570.1:0-3446 GCA_036675885.1 Lacibacter sp.
GCGAAGAGGAATGGCGAATGGTGGATTGGTACAATAACAATTGAAATGGCGAAGATTAACATTCTGAAAATCAAATGGCATTTTTCTTGAAAAGCCGGTTGTAGTGTCATAAATTTACGAGTTAGCTGCAACCCTGTAGGACACTTCCCGTTAACTCAATCGGACATTTTTTGCGACACTTCAAAACCATCTTGTAACGTTGCTGATGTCTTTGTATTTAAGTATTTGCTTAAATAAGTAATCTTTGCTACATTTGACCCGACAAACAAATTTGACAATGGCAAACGACACTTGCATAAGGTTACAGGCAGACATAGAACAAATTAAAAGCTGCCGAGAAAAATTAAAGTCTAACTCAAAATCATTTTTGCAGTTGGGACAGGTTCTTGCTTTAGCAGGCAACGAAGTGCGACTGAAAATACTGTTTCTGCTTGAAGAGGAAAATGAACTTTGCCCTTGCGACCTTAGCGATATTTTGGGAATGAGTATTCCTGCCATTTCTCAACATCTTCGCAAACTAAAAGACGGTAACATCATTGAAGCCAGAAAAGCAGGGCAAACTATTTTCTATTCTTTACGCAGCGAACATCTAAAAACTTTAAGACCGTTTTTTAAATTTATTAATCAACAAAATTTGGCGACAGTATGACAACGACAACAAAAAATAGTAAAGGTTGGGTTGCAGGTCTGTTGACAGCAGTTGCGGCTTCCCTTTGTTGCATAACACCAGTTTTGGCTTTCTTAGGTGGTGCAAGTGGACTTGCTTCCTCGTTTTCGTGGATTGAACCGTATCGTCCATATTTAATCGGTTTGACAATTGCAGTTTTTGCATTTGCCTGGTATCAAAAACTCAAACCGCAAAAACAAATTGACTGCGACTGTGAGGCAGACAATAAAAAATCATTTTGGCAATCAAAAGCATTTTTAGCTATCGTTACAGTAGTTGCAGGATTGTTAATTGCATTTCCTTATTACGCAAAAATATTTTATCCAAAGCCTCAGGAAGCAAAAGTTATTATTGTTGATAAAAGCAATATACAGACTGCAGAATTTAAAATAAAAGGTATGACCTGCGAAGGCTGTACAGAACATATAAACAGCGAACTTTCAAAAACATCGGGAGTGATTGAGTTCAATACTTCTTATGAAAAAGGCAGCAGCCTTGTTAAGTTTGACAACAGTAAAACTTCCGTTGACAGCCTTGTATCCGTCATTAATAAAACTGGCTATAAAGTAACTTCTCAATCAGTAATCAACAACTAATGGAAAAAACTATCATACTTCAATCTGTTATTACTTGCCCTGTTTGTGGACACAGACAAGAAGAAACAATGCCAACAGATGCTTGCCAATATTTTTATGAGTGTTCAAATTGCAAGACACGACTTAAACCAAAAGAAGGTGACTGTTGTGTTTATTGTAGTTACGGGACAGTAAAATGTCCACCAATGCAATTGGGAACATCCTGCTGTTCGTAGTGACGAAGGGTATGCAGCTAACAGCGAGGTTTGCTGCTATGCTGGCTGACGAATATAAACTCATCTTCATATCGCTATCAGCCCATATCCAGCCGACGGAATTCTATCAGCTTTTGTTGTTATCTTCATCATCAGTTTTTCAATCGGCTGCGGCTCCGGGCTGGACATTATAAAATACCAGCACAGCAGCAAGCCCCAACGTTACCGGCAATTATTATGACACACACCGAAGCTCTAATTACATCAGCAAGACGATACCTCAAAGACAATTTTAGCTATTGGGCAGACAGGTATTCAAAAGAGCGAACTGGTGACGACTTCCCTTATACTTACACAGACAATGACTATAATTTGTTTCCTCGGTACAATCTCTTATCTGCAATTCTTGACAAGGTTGAAACCTTAGTGGGACAAAATCACTTGGATGTTGAAAAATGCAAACAGGAACTAAAGAATATTGGCTTGACTGCAAATAGCTCTTTTACAACTGGTGAGCAAAACGACATTGCAATAAATGCGATGCAGGAAGAACGAAAGAAGTTTATAGACTTTATAGAAAATGTAGCCGAAAACGATTTGAAATCAGTTGAACCACTTCCACATAGACGAAGATTGACAAAGGACGAAAGCAAACAAATCAGACAGACACTTCTTAAAAAATGGAACTTCGAGGGTAATTATTGGGAGCCATTGGAAGAACTAAGTCCTACGCCAACAATCTTTCTTATGAAAAACAACCTTACTGACAACGACTATGAAAAAATAATTGAAGAAATAAAGAAGCATGCAGACAACAAACTGTATGAAATAACAGAAGACGGTTCAGACGCTGAAATAGAATTCAGCTTCTTTCACCCTGACTGCTACGAAACCATCTACTGTGACAGAGACTGTGAATGGATTGTTTATGGTTCACATGAAGGTACTGTTGCATTTGGTGGAACTTGGTTGCTTGACTTCATTAGACAACTTTATAGTGACAGACAAGACAAACTAAATAAGTGGGAGCAAAATTGGTAGACTATAACTGCCGGTAACATGCAGTTTTGCGGCAGCGGGGGCGACGCAAAGCGTCGGTCATCACCTGCAATGCTATTTAGCTTTTGTACCGGCCGACATTTATCTATTAAGCTTTTGAATAAAATTTTATCTTTAGTAACACCGTTCAGCACTCGTCGCCTGGGGCGACGTTTATAAATTGCCCGCCGACCGCAAAGCTGTGAACGTTGTAGGCAATTCACAATTGACTCACCCAGACAAGCCGAAAACTGGATATTAAAAAGTAGGCAAAACTCAAACTTTAGTAAATGAAAAAATTACTTTTAAGCTCAGCGGTCTTGACACTTTTCTCTATTTCAATCGCAATTTTTCAAATTAGTTGCCAAAAAGATGCAACTGCACAAACAACTTCTTATACACTACCTCCTGCGACAACAACAACATTGGGCGGTGTAATTGTTGGCAATGGACTTACCGTAACAAGCAATGGGACACTTTCCGTAACATCAAGTGGGGCGACACAATTAAATAAAATTATTTTCACAAAATTAAATTCGACGATTCCTCAAAAGTTCGAGATATGGACAGCTAATTATGATGGAACTAACCAAACAAAACTTAATATAACAATGCCATCAGGTTATCAATGTGCAGGTGACGGCGAGGTAAAAATGTCGCCAGACGGACAAAAAATATTCTTTACTTCTTTACAATTTAGTAATAGCACAACCCACATTTTTTCTTGTAATGCTGACGGAACAAACTTGACAAAAATTGTTGACGGATCATCGGCAGGAACTGAGGGTTTATTTTTAGGTGCAGCGTATTAATTATTTTTTCAGGTTGCAGTCCACCAGGTGAAAACTGCCTACAACATGGAGTCCTATGTATATAGGCATTTAGAGAAGGATCATATCGTCACTACTTATTTCTTTTGAAAGCAAGAGATAAGTGAAGGATTGTTTTCAA
>JAKFDY010000571.1:0-11110 GCA_036675885.1 Lacibacter sp.
CGGGAGGGAATTATCTTTATTCATGAAGTCTACTTGCGAACTCCAGTTCGTCGCAATGACGGGAAGTCCGCAAGCCATTGCCTCCAGAATAGGCATTCCCCAGCCCTCTCCTCTGGTTGGAAGCACAAAGCAATCAGCCGACCGGTACAGCACACCCAACTCGTACCTTTGAAGTATCTGATTTTCCGCTACAAAAATTCGCCCGCCGTTTTTCCGTAAACCAAGCTTCGATATTTCGTCCCTTATGCTGACAGAGGCATCGAAGTTATTCGCTTTGCATAGCAAACTGACAGGTTCATCCGCGGAAAACTCATCAGAAAAAGCGCGAAGCAAAATATCCGGCGCTTTGCGTTCACCCCATTCGAAAATGGAGAGAAATGTGAAAACCTCATCTACTTTGCGACCGCGAATACCAGGTGAAAAATAAGCTGGATCCACCCCAAGAGGCACGACGTTGATTGGCACGGTCACGCCCGAATCGCGGAACGTCTTTTCGTTGAAATGCGAAGGCACCCAGACTTCATCCATAAGATTGGCCTGCCTGACCCATTCTTGCGGTAACCCGTCAACCTCAAGCATCGTGTAGCCAATCTTGTATTGACCGGTGTTTCTCTCAAAAACGTCGCCTTGGGCATAAACCACCTGTATCGGTGACTTATTAAAGGCCCGTGAACGGACCATGTTCACTATGTAAGAGTCTGAATGCTCAGGCTCCTGCACGGGGAAAACCGTGCCGGGTCCATAAACATACTGATAAGCGACCGAAACTCCCTGTGAATCGAGGGACTCGACAAAGCTTCGAGAAGAGGCTGCGTAACCTGACGGAAAGTTGATGATTGAATGCCAGTCTATGGACAGCGGATATCTCTCTTTTGCCAGTAGGGCGCCCCACTTGTCTTTGAAGGTCTTCTGACTCTTTAAAAAAATATCGTTATGACTGACTTTATTAACTTTTGTGCTCGAGCTTTCAGAATGCTTAACCCGAATGTTGCCGCACATCGCTACCGCTATACCGGCTTGCTTGGCTCGGAGACAGTAGTCAGTGTCCTCAAAATATGCGAAGTAATCCTCCGACAGCAGGCCTATCTTTTTGATGACTGATCTTTTGATCAACGTGCAGGCGAAGACCACGCTTTCGCATTCATAAATACCCGTATATTGGCCGATATCGACTTCCCCGCCAGCGACTTGTTGACCCCAGCATGTGTCCAGAGGTAAATAGGCCCCGCAGTGCTGCAGAGTCCCGTCATCTTTGACAATCTTCACGCCCAGCAAACCCAAGCCCGGGTTGTCATGCGCGGTCTTCTCGAGGCGCTCCAGCCAATCTGGTTCAATCAACTCCACATCGTTATTGAGCAACACAAGTAAATCCCGCCGCTGATTCCGCTTCATAACACATCATAGTTTAGTAACCCACCATCCCTTTTTTATTGGGACAGCCACAGCTGTTTTTCTTTGATGCACTGCAACCGCTTCCCAACAAAGTAATAGCAACTAATAATAAAAGAAAACCAAACTTAGTTGAACGCTGCATCTGCAAACTCACAAAATTTTTTCGGATCATTGGATATTTGTTTAAATCGTGATTTCTAAAATAACTACTTTCCCCCACAATTATTGTCATTTCTGCGATGAACGGCCAAAAAAACAGACGGATACTGCTGGCACCCCTCGATTGGGGGCTGGGTCATGCTACCCGTTGTATCCCCATTGTCCGTTCCTTACAGGAAAACGGGCACGAAGTTGTGCTTGCTGCAGATGGAGCTGCTGCTGTTTTACTCAGCAGTGAATTTCCCGGCATCGGGATCAAAGCGCTGAAAGGTTACGGTATCAGGTATAGTAAAAACGCATCGCTGTTTGGCAGTATGCTGCAACAATTACCGGGAATTTTGAAAAGTATCCGTTACGAACAGCAATGGTTAGGTGAACTGTTGCTGAAAGAACAGTTTCATGTCATCATCAGCGATAACCGACCGGGGTTTTACAGCAAACAGGTTCCATCTGTTTATATTACTCACCAACTGCTGATCAATTCAGGAAAAGGGAAATGGCTGAACCGGTTGTTGCAAAAACTGCACAGCCGTTACATGAAAAATTTTGATGCAGTATGGGTACCTGATCTTGAAGGCAAAGAGAATTTGGCAGGAGAATTAGCACATCCTTCAAAGCCGATTGTTCAACCGGTTTATCTTGGTTTGTTGTCACGTATGCAGGCAACAGCGGGTGAAACAAAGTTTGATCTGATGATTTTATTATCAGGCCCCGAACCACAACGAACAATACTGGAAGAGAAATTGATCGATCAGCTTTCGACTTTTACCAAAACAGTTTTACTTGTAAGAGGATTGCCTCAAAAAAACAGCAGCACTTTACAATTACCATCACACATCACCGTACACAATCATTTACCAGCTGCTTCTTTGCAGGAAGCAATGTGTTCATCACAACTGATCATTTGCAGAAGTGGTTACACAACGTTGATGGATTTAATTCGATTGAAGAAAAAAGCAGTACTCATTCCAACACCCGGTCAACCGGAGCAGGAGTATCTTGCAGCATATATGCAGCAGCAGCAACTGTTTCCTTTTCTAACACAGGCTGATGTAAGCATACAAAAAGCAACAACTATTGCTGAAAACTTTTCGTATCAAAATCCTTTTACTGCTGTTGATTTTGAATACTGCAAAGAAGTAATAAATAAACAGGTTGAATTACTAAGCACAGAGAAAAGCAAACGCCCATGAAAATTATTTACCAATCCAGTTTCTTCGTTCAAACAACCAGCTAAATGGTTTTTGTGTTTCATGTTTCAATTCAAAACGTTTAATACTCTTCTCTCTCAGCACTGCCATTGCTTCTTCAACCGAATCGGTTAAAATAAACAACTGATCATCGTTTGGTGAAATAGTACCACGTTCTTTCATGTGCTGCACATGTTCCATCATTTCTTTATGAAATGCCTTGCCCATTACAATCACCGGAAAGTTTTTGATCTTTTTTGTTTGAATGAGCGTTATTGATTCAAACAACTCATCCAATGTTCCAAAACCACCAGGCATACAAATGAAGGCGTAGGAATATTTAATGAGTAATGTTTTGCGTACAAAGAAATAACGGATATCAACCCATGAGTCTAAATAGGGATTGTGCTTTTGCTCAAAAGGAAGCATGATGTTACAACCAACACTTCGTCCGCCAACTTGTTTGGCTCCACGGTTGGCAGCTTCCATTAAGCCCGGGCCACCTCCCGTCATAACTGTAAAGCCCATCTTAGCTACTTCTGCTCCAACTTTCTGTGTCAGTTCGTAGTATTCATGCCCTTCGTTATAACGTGCCGATCCAAAAATGGTAACGCAGGGGCCAACAAAAGCAAGGCTTCTGTAACCTCTTATAAACTCGAGCAACACTTTCCATGCAAACTTAAATTCACGCCAGCGGCTCTGCGGACCTTCTAAAAATTTTATTTCACTTGGACTATTCATAACGGTCATTTATAACTGTAAGTTAAGGGAACAACAGATTATATTCGGTTGCTCCTATAACAGATAATAAAAAATAACATTTGTATGAATCTGCTGTGAACAGTATTTTTACTGTCTCTCCCCATATCCTGCTGAACGTACCCTCTTCCTTTCAGGACCAATCAATTTAAATCACAAAAAAATCAGTAATGAAAAAGATCCTGTTTTTTTCGGCTGTTGCCGTATCCCTGTTTATTGGTTGCGAAAAGAATGCAGACTTCAGCATTGAACAAAAAGAAAACGAAGCTGCACGGGTTTCTGCTCCTTCGGCCACACATAACACAACTTTTCCTGTAACCGGCGAATCAACCTGTGCAGGTCCTTACACTGTTGTATTGGAAAGCGTTACCGGTAATGGTGATGGCACATACACATGGACATGGAGTGTACAAAACCCAAATCCGGGTAATGGCGAAAATGGCACTATCCAAAATCTCAGTCATTGGGATATTACTTTAGGTTCTTGCGTAACTTTTGAAGATGTGGTGAGTGGCGCAACCAGCACAAACGGAACAGACTGGACAGCGTTCACTCCGTCGTTTGAAGTAGATAATTCGTTCAACACACCTAACTGTAATCTTACCACGATAAACGTTTTGAAATTTGACTTAGGAACTACAGCTGGTGCGAAAAGTTATTACCGTTTAACGATTGATAAAAATGTGGATGTTGATGCTGCTGTTACTGCCTATTATAAAAGTGGTGCAACAACAAAATGTGGCACGTTCTGCTTCGCCGGTTTTGGATGTGAGGTTGAAGAAGGTTGCAGTTTCAGCCAGGGTTATTGGTTTGCAAAACCAAATTTAGTTTGGCCTGATGTTAATGGTGCTGATGCAGGTAATGTAACTATTGGCGGTAAATTCTATACACAAGCAGAAGGCAAGGCAATCTGGAACACATCAAATGCTGGTGGTATTCCAGATACTAAAAAAGCTTTCTTACAGGTGGCAGCTATTAAACTGAGTGCAGATAATGTTTTAATTACTGCTTCTGTTTGGGATGATGTGCAGATCGTTGAAACCTGGTTAAGCAGCTTACCTAAACTCACTCCTGCAAATCTGAAGAACTGGAAGAACAGTGATGCAGCTGCTGCAGCTGGTCGTATTGGTGAGTGGATTACGCTTAACCATTGCGAATAAAAAACTTATACGATAAATATAAAAAACCGGAAGAACGTTCTTCCGGTTTTTTTATGCTGTTCATTTTTTCTTCTTTGTCATCCAATTCATTTCAGGAACAAGTGCCGGTTCTTTAAAATAATGTAACCGCAAACTATCGTTCCAGCCATTCGGATTTTTATTAAACGTTTTGCTGCTGAAAAAGATCATGCCTTGCATATTGGGTGTGTTGCGGAGTAATTCAATTTGTCGTGGAATAAGTGTGCTGTCTTTCCATGCATCGCTGCTGCCTGCACGATAAATGCCTAAGCCAATATAACAATGTTTGCCATAAGTATGCTTACTCCACCAATCGATCAATACTTCATAAGGTGCTGCTTTATGCCAAAACTCCCAATAGAGTTGCGGTGCCACATAATCAATCCAGCCTTTTTGCAGCCACAATAAAATATCAGCATACAGATCATCGTAGTTTGTTTGTCCGGCTTTTGTATTACTGCCTCTCGGATCTTTATCGCTGTTGCGCCATACACCAAATGGACTGATGCCAAACTTCACCCAGGGTTTTGTTTGTTTGATCATACGGCTCAACCCAACAATTACCGAATCAACATTGCTTCTCCGCCAATCATCTTTTCTAAGTCCATTTTTATATTGTTGGTATAAAACTGAATCAGGAAATTCTTTACCTGCTATGCGATAAGGATAAAAATAATCATCGAAGTGAATAGCATCCACATCATAACGTTCTGTGATATCACGAATCACTTCCACAACAAATGCCTGTGCTTCTTTATTTCCCGGATCGAAATATTTCTTACCACCATAATCTAAAAACCATTGCGGATGCAGGCGTGTAATATGTGATGGTGCGATGGATGCATTACCAATACTGAAATCGGCACGGTAAGGATTACACCAAGCATGAAATTCCATTGCACGTTTATGCGTTTCCGTGATCATAAACTCCAATGGATCGTAATAAGGAGATGGTGGTTTGCCTTGCACACCACTTAACCATTCGCTCCACGGTTCGTAAGGTGATGGATAAAATGCATCGGTTGCAGGGCGCACCTGCATGATCACCGCATTCATGCCATTACTTTTATGCAGATCAAGTATGCGGATGAATTCTGCTTTTTGTGAATCTGCAGGAATTCCTTTTTTCGATGGCCAATCGATATTATCAACTGTTGCAATCCATACAGCCCTGAACTCCTGTTTAGGTTGGGCTGCAACAACTGATTGCAAAAAGATGAGAATGAAAAGAAAATAACCACGTGCCATATCCGAAATTAATCAGAACCACGCACTTTATCGAGCAAAGAGTTGAGTTGTTTGGCGTCTTCTTCTGAAAGGTTATGCATCACACCATCAATGAACGACTGTGTACTGTCTAATTTCTGCAGGAGTTTTTTTCCTTTTGAAGTTATTGTTACATCAACCAGGCGCTTATCTTTTTTGCTCACAGTTTTTTTTGCAAGATTTTTCAACAGCAACCGATCAACAATACGGCTGGTATCACTCATTTTATCGAGCATACGTTCACGTATCTGTAATGTTGAAAGAGGTGTATCGCTGCCACGTAAAATGCGGAGTATGTTGAATTGCTGCAGCGTTAGATCTTCTTCATCCAAAAATTCTTTTAGCCTTTCTGTAACCCAGTTATGTGTAAAGATGAGATTAACAACTGTTTTATGATGTTCGTTTTTGAATTTCCTGGTTTGCCTGATGTCGGTTTCTAAACTCATAAGCTGATGGTTTTATGAAAGGTTTAAATTCAAACGAATTTAGAAGCTCTTGTTAAAGAATCATTCATTTTACAACGTACACAACGCTGCTAACGGTAACTAAATAAGTTCCACGGGTATTGTTGGCTGATTGTTTGCCAATCTTGTTTTATCGGAGGGACGGATGAAAGACTTTCTAGTTGCCTGCAAATTTAGATGCGCCAACCAACAAAATGCCGGTAATAGAATCAATACGGCCATTTTTCAGTTGCTCATCACTTTCAAATCCTTTACCAAAGATGGTTTTTGTTTTTTGCCTGATCTCCACATCTTTTGTGGTATAAAGTTTATGCAAATTTTGTTCCCAGTAAAGTTCGTTGGTTTTAAGTGTATCTCCATCAATACGTATTACCACTACACTATCAGATAGCAGAATGCGGCTTTGCTGTTCGTAATACCATGCTTTCTTTGCATCGAGATAACTTTCTATCTGCATGCTGTCATTATAAAAATCAACATGAAGAGAATTGGGAAACTCAACCCTTGGAACACTATCGAAATAACGAAGCATGAGCGGAGCGGTGAGTTTGGCTTTCATTCTGCCGCCCTGGCTGAGATAACTGGTTACGCTTTTCACCTCATCAACCGACAGACGTGTGCGTTGCATGTCACGGATTTTTTCAAGATTATTCTCGCATGCTATGAAAAAAAAGCAGCTCATGATTAGTGCTGCTGCTTTCTTTATCGAAAAAATATGGTTACGAATATTAATCATATTTCCGTTTAATGAACCAGATATCACTCAACGAGAAACCAACACTAAACCTGAAATAATTTTCACGCAATAACATGGTGCGGTTGCCACGCTGGCCAAATTCAAAGGCCGTATTTACTACATTACTCTTGTTGATCTCCTGGTAAGTAAAACGCTTAATCGGTAAGCCTACACCAAATGTAATACCATATGTGTTCATATCGCCATCAACAGTGTATGGTTCAAGACCGTAATTAAAACCTGCACGGTACATTACCTGGCTCCAGTAAGATTTTGAACGACCGGTAATATCAGGTACAAACTGTCCGCCAACTTTTATCTGCCATCCGTTCTGCAGCATATCTTTTGCACCGTTGTAACGGTAATCACCCCATTTTGAGATCACATAGTCTGCGCCTAAGCGTAAGCTGCTTTTCCCATCGTGTTCATACATCAACCCGAAACCATAGGTTGAAGGGAAGAGAATGTTTCCCTTAATATCCTTTACTTCTGAAACAGAATCAAGCTGCCGATCATTTCCTGATGATTGATCAATCAGGAAGGTTTCAAACAATTCATCACGTGTAGACCGCATACTGGTTTGCAAAGTTGAATAAGCGCCCAGGTGCAACACACTTGATTTACGGCTAACCGTATCAACCTTAAGTTTGATCATGTACTGCACACCCACTTCTGCAAAGGCAGCACCAAACTTATTGCGGATCTTTTTCTGTCCACTACGGTAGCGGCCTATTGCTGTATCGTTGTAAATATTTACCCTTGTTGTATAATCGGCGGTACCAAAACGGTAACCACCATTTACACCAATGCTGAAATTTTTAATGCCAATAGCTGTACCTAAAAATGCCTGGTAACTACCGCCGGTTCCTTCGTAAAAAGTAATTGTGCTATCTCCGGAAGGAAGACGGCCGCCCGACTGAATATTGTAACTAACCTTAGTAACCGGGCGAAGACCAAAAGCCATTCCCCAGTTTACCTTTGATTTTACGGGTTTGATCTGGAAACCTGCTGCCAGGTAAGGGATCACCGCATTGTTGGAGGTATAGGTATCGCCCCTGTTATTACTCAGCTTACGGCTGTTGATGTCGATCCCCATGTCGAGGATCGAACGCTGTAAGCCAAAACGGCTGTACGAAGCAGGGTTCACGAAATTGATTGTTTGAAAGTCGCTATATGCGGCCCCTAAATGGCCCATGCCCCTCGTGGCAACATTGCCTGTAGGAACAATATCGCCTAAACCGTAACGGCTCCAGGGCGAATTATCCTGTGAAATAGCGGGAAGAATAACTGTTAACGATAGCACGAACAACAACGAAACACGCTTACCGATTGAACTCACTGATTGCATACAGACCTTTAAATATTAGTTGAGGGTCTGCAAATATCATGTTTTTGAGCAGAGGAGCAAAATGAAGGGTATCACCCCCGGTTAACAGCACGTTAAAGTTCCCGTACTTTTCGGCATAAGCATCAATAATGCCATCGATCTCTTTGGCCATTCCCCAAGCCACACCGCTGAGCAAATTGGTCTTGGTATCGTACCCAATTAAAGGGAAATGCCATTCCATATTTACCAACGGCAGCCTGGCTGTGTACCCATGCATGGCTTTGAAACGCATTTCAAGCCCGGGTGAAATACTGCCACCCAAAAACTGGTTCTGATTATTGATGAAATTGTAGGTAATACAGGTGCCTAAACCAATGGCTAAATTATTTTTATTAGGGAACAGATAAACGGAAGCCGCACAGAGTGCCAACCGATCGGCACCGATAGTTTCAGGTTTAGCAACCGGGGTGCTGAAAGGCAGCTTTGTGAGATGCGATAATTTATGGAAGTTGGTATGGCTGCTCAACACATCTTCCACAATGGATTGATGATTTACCACCGATGACAGAATGGTAAACTGCGGTTTGTATTTCTGAACAATTTCTTCAATGGTTGAACGGTTATCATCGGGCAGAATAACAATTTCTTTCAGTTGATCCTGTTCAAACACTGCCGCTTTTAAACGGGTATTGCCGAAATCGAAACAGATGGTTAATGACATGTGTGCAAGTTATAGATCAAAATCAAACGATTCCAGGTTCCTGAAATGTCCGTTGAGTTTTATTTTGTCTTTCAGGTTTTCCATTTCAGAAAGCATCGGAATTATTTTTCCTAAATGACGTTTCAGATATTCCTGCCGCTGGGCTTCATGGAAAAGACCAAGTAATTCATACTCCTCTTCAATATTCAAACCCATATGGTGTGCCACATCAAAGGCTTTTAATTCTTCTTCCGGCTTTTTAAAATCTTTACTTACTTCCAGTAAGCGGTGTAACTCTTTAATACCTTTCACTACTTTCTGCATCAGTTCACGTTTTCCATCATCCGTATCATCGGGATAAGTAACAATAGCACCGCTGTATAATTTCTCCGGTACTTCTTTAACGAGTTCAAGCAAACGGAACACTTTCACACCACGTGTGGTGATATCCGTCTTACCATCTTCATACACTTTTTTAATGGCTGTTACTTCCACCAATGTGCCAAGGTCTTTTAATTCTTTGTTTACTACAGCAGGAATGCCAAACGGTTTCTTCTGTTCAAAACATTCGGTGATGAGTTGCTTATAACGTGGTTCAAATATGTGGAGGTTCAGATTTTCGCCGGGGAAAACAATAATGCTCAAAGGGAAGATGGGAATAAAATTGGTCATGCAGTGGTTCGTTCTGTTTACAAATTAACGAAGAAACCACTTTATGCCGCTCATTCCAATACATGATTGTAACTCTTTCATAGCGGCATAATACCATCTAAGATTTCTATGCAGAGCTTCGCTCTACTCTACAAATCAAGATGGTATTACTGTTTACCTGCTTTTTGGAGGTTATACAGGGTTTGATATTTAAGACGGGTGTAGCGCCTTGTCATGGCAGCAATCTGCAACCCTTCTTTGCCATCGAGAAAGCCCAGTTTTAAAATATAACTGTTGAAAAAAGAATACAACGGCGAAAGATAACGCTTATACCAGGCGCCTTTTCTCCCGGCTTTAAAATACTGCTCCCCGCTTTTAATCCCGTAAGCCTTCATTTTCTGTTCATACTGTTCTGTTGATTGAACAGTTTTGTGAAGAATATGGCCATTTAATTTTTTCACGACACAGCCTTCTTCATAAACGAGTTTTTCATGCACAAAATCTTCATTCCACAAAGCCTGGTTACGGTTGAACAAGCGAAAAGGTTCATCACGGCGCCAATCGCCATAACGGATGAGTTTGCTTTTGAAAAAATTCTTTCGACGAATTGTGAATACCTGTTTTTCGTTCGAGAGATCCAGATTGAGTAAAGTTTGCAATAATTCATCATCCACAATTTCATCAGCATCTATTTGCAAAATCCAATCATATACTGCCTGTTCGTTGGCTATATTTTTTGTGAGACCATGCCCCCGCCATTTTTCTTCGATGACCGAAGCACCATTTTTTACAGCAACCGGAATTGTAGCATCGTTACTCCCTGTATCACAAACAATAATATCATCGGTCAATGATTTTACACTTTGCAATGTGGGCGCAAGCAGATGGGCGGCATTCTTTGTTATAATTACGACAGATATAGGTTGCATATTACTGTTTGACCGGGCGAATAGATAAATTCCAATACAATATAAAAAAACAAAACAAAAACACGCCGAATTGATCGTTGATTGTTGACTCGTAAAAAAAAACGAGCTCCATAAACAATACAAAAGCAAGTGCCTGTTTGTTTTGTTGCCAATGTTTACTAAAAAAAGGCAATAACACTACCACTGTAAATAAAAGAACGGCTGCAATACCTGCACCACTTCCACTCAGCATCCATTGATTAAGCGGAAGAAATTGTTGTGATGATGGTATTTCCGGTGCATTGGCTGTATACCATTTAGCAGTTTCTTCTTTTAGTAAAAACAAAGAAGTAGCTATTGATTTTGCATCGATGGTTGTT
>JAKFDY010000572.1:0-2390 GCA_036675885.1 Lacibacter sp.
CAACAGGAGCAGTGTGCTGTACAATGAAAGGGCCAGGTTCACCAGCACCTCTAGCTGGAGAGCATCTGAAATGCCAAGTAGAGCCTTGCCTGTTTGCTCCAGCCCATGTTGGTGATACATGAAAATAGTTATTATCACAAGCTCCATCACCAAAATAGAATTTTTGGTCAAACCCAGCATTGCCGCCAGACAGAAACACTGAATTATCAGTTGGAGTGGTTAGTTGGGGAAAATCACCAATGATAACAGACCCACTAAGCCCTGATGGAAAAGCAGCAGCACCAGGATTTCTCATCACGCCATGAAGATTATTAGACCCTGCGGTAATACCTCTTCCACTTTCATAAGACAGCCAGGTGTTGTCACTACCACTTTGATCACCAAAATTACCAGACACACCACTAAAGGAAACTATTCTGCTACCAGTAACAACAGGAGCAGAGTTCCCCATTGCAACAATAAATAAATCATTTCCAGAATAATTACCACCTAACACTTTTAAAGTCAGGGGTTGGAAAACTATTTGTCTAGCCCCTGTTTGCGGAGAAAAGCCTTGAGGGAAGGCATATCCACCAAGAGCACCCTGATTAGTGAAAATCATATTGCTGCCTAATGCATCATCAACGCCATTGTTGTAGCCTATTCTTAGCCCGCTGTTTGACTTTTGCTGCCATGAACTTCCATCACCAGTAATAAAAGAACCTGTTATTGCAAATCCTCCAACCTGATTTTCATAAATAGTAGGTTGTAATCTTATAAAAGTATTGGTTAATAAATTTTGTGACATTCTTCCAAGTCTGCCATATACATCAATAGAAACCAAATCTTCATTATTCAATCCTGCACGAATATTATGCATTTGAGTATCCTCGTTGTTATAATCGGCAAGAATATCTTTTATAAGTTCAGGAGCTTGTTTTGCAATAGAAGCAGCTTTAAAGGCATATCCTTTATCATTTGGATGAACACTATCAGAAGTCAAATCAGGATTTGCTAAATTTCCAATAGCTATATCAGGCCAAGTATCAATAAACTTTGCCCCTACATTTGTTGCAGCAGTACTCATAGCTGTTTTATAAGCACTTGCATCTGAAGAAGCAGGATATTGACTAATAAATATCACTGTGTAACCTAATCCCTGTGCAGTTGTAGCAATGCTTTCAAGCTGTGTTCTGTAAGTTGTTAAATCTGTTAATTGTGAAAAGTCATTAAAACCATAATTAATAACAAGATACTTTGCATTAATCAATGATAATATTTCTGACGCTCTTGTTCCATTACTCATTGTACCAGCAAGCCACGAACCAACACCCATATTTTCAAATAGATGTTGTTGTCCTTTCATCAATACATCTGTCCATCTTCTGGTTACAGCAGATGCTCCGCTACCATTTGTAATAGAGTCCCCCATAAACACAACACCTTTTGTCCCACCATAATTTCTCATTTTACTTGTGAGAACAATAGAGGTAAATTCTTGTTGACCACCTAAAAAGGTTAAACGGTAATAACCTTCAGTTCCCCATCTTGGCATCTGAAATTCACCATACGCCTTTAAATTAGCGGGAGCAGTGATATTTTCAAGAATAGTTACAGTCTTCCAAGGAGTTTTCTTAATTGTAAGCCTCAAATCATCCCCTGCTGAGAAAGAAAGAGCTTGTGAAATACCATACTCAGACCCACCCTGTGTTGACCCTATTAATACTTTCCCTGAGTCTGTGCCATCAGATAAATCAACCTTTAAATATATGGTTGCTCCATACAGTATAAGAAAAGTGCCTGTATCTTGATGAATACCCCAACCATTACCTGCTGCTTTAGTAACAGCTTTAAAATTGAATACCCAGTCAGATTTTTCATACAGATAAAGGTTTGCCAGTTTTATATACCTCGTCCAATCACTTAAACCAGAAGCTACAATCAATTTATTATTAACTGTTACGTCTGTTGTTAATCCTGTCCATAAAGCACTTATAGAAGTACCTGGGAAAGTTTCATTAAAAATAGTACCTACTTCTGTTGGCACAGTTCCAGTTTCAAGAGATGTTGCAGCACCGCCACCGCCGCCTGTTTCATCAGCAGCAGTCCAAACTCCGGCAACTTTTTTAAGAATTTTACCATTGGGTGCAGCAGCAGTTCCGGCTACGTCTGTGAGATCATCCAATACAGAAGCCCCGCCGCCACCTCCTGGCAACTGCGAAAGCCTTACCAACTGATCCGGCTCTGTAGCATCTTTCAATGAGTGTGGAGGTTCTGCAAATTGGCTTTCCTGTTCAAAGTGAACGCCTTCCTGAAATTTTTTCGAATAGATATACTCTTGTGGCATAGTTGAATTAATTGTCAATGATGAACCAGTTTACACCATTGCTTATAATAGTAATAGTCTCACC
>JAKFDY010000573.1:0-3481 GCA_036675885.1 Lacibacter sp.
CAGCAACAAAGTTTACGAAAAGAGCCTAATAAAATAAATCGACCCGGCTTACGATACTCATCAATTAATGGGCGAAGAGCGGAGAATAATTCCGGCATTAATTGTATTTCGTCAATAACTATACATTTATCCTTGTGTTGTTCAAGATAAGTATGAATATCAGTAAGGCGGCTCTTGTCAGACGCTTTTTCCATATCCAAATAAAGCATTTGCTTTTTGCCTTTTTGTGCAATGGCTTTTGCAAGGGTAGTTTTACCTACCTGTCTGGGGCCAAGAATTGCAACTGCAGGCATTTTCTTTAATGCCTGTTCAACCTCTACCTGTAACAAACGCTTTATCATTCTATAAAGCTAAAATTCATCCTTGAAAATCCAAAATTTAATTTTGGATTTTCAAGGATGATCCTAAAACAATAAAGACTGCGAAACACCTCCTTCAATAAATTTCGGCTTAATGAGATTTAAACCCATCTCTTTATTCATCTTATCAACTAAATAAACTGTCAGCTCAGGCGAAGTTGCTTCATCGTGCATATGCATAAAGAAATAGGTTTCTTCTATGCCTTGTTGCATCCAATATTTCATCCGCTCAACCCACACATCACAACGGGTGAAATCTGATTTATGTAAACTGTTGCCCACATACCGGATGAATACTTTCGGAACGGTGAGATGCATATGTGCACAATCTCTTCTGCCTGCAGTATCAGTGATCACGGCACCAATGTTCATTTGCTTTAATGTTGTGAAGAGTTCGTTTCGTATTTCTTCTTTACCAAACCAATCAGGATGCCGAACTTCTAAAAAGAATTGCAGGTCTTTTGGCAGCGAAGCCATGTAATCAAATAACTCTGTTTTTCGTTTGGGAGAAAATGTATCACTCACCTGTACGAAGATGGGACCGAGATGTTCTTCAAACCCAACAATGCCACCGAAGAATTCATTCGTGATAAAGTTTTTTCCTTTCAAGCTGCCACGATGTGTTACACCTTGATACATCTTGGGACAAAACTTAAAGTCTTTCCCTTTTACTTGCTCTGCCCATTTACGTGTACCCACTTCACCATACACTTTATAATGCGTGGCATTCAATTCAATGCTGTTATAGTGATGCACATAGTGCTTCAAAAAATCTTTCTCTTTTGTTTTAGGCGGATAAATCTTGCCTACCCATTCCGTTCGTCCCCACTTGGCACAGCCGAGATATACTTTTGCATCTTTCACTGCTTTACCATTGAGCACTGTTTTATTAAACACAGGTTCAGCAGGCAATGAAAAATCAATGCTATCTAATAGCTGTTCATCAACTCTTCCAAATTCCATAGATGCAATTTATACCGCTTTACAAATTATAAGTTTAAATTTTTTACTTCGGTAGAATACCATCTAAGATTTCTCCACGTAGCTCTTTGACCTGCTTAGTAAATCAAGATGGTATTACTGGAACTCGTGCAGTAATTCAGCCACCAATGCTGTCCATCCTGTTTGATGGCTTGCACCTAATCCTTTACCACTGTCACCATTGAAATATTCGTAAAAGAGAATCAAATGTTCATTGCCCGGTTGTTTGTAAAACCAATTGTACTCTTCGTAACAACGGCGTTCGCCTTTTTCGTTTGTGCTGAACATGTTTATAATACGGGTTGATAACTCCTTTGCCACATCTCTAAGGCTCAGGTAGTTTCCTGAATCAGTTGGATATTCCACTTTCACACTATCGCCATAAAAATCACCAAAGCTTTTGATTGCCTGAATAGTAAGAAAATTCAACGGCAACCACACAGGTCCACGCCAGTTACTGTTACCACCAAACATATCACTGGTACTATCTCCCGGATCATACTTAATGGAGTAGGTCTGCCCATCAATTTGTACCGAATAAGGATTTGCCTCATGATCTTTTGATAAAGCCCTGATACCACCCACCGATAAAAATTCAGCTTCGTCCAGCAAACGTGTAAGAATTGCCAACAGCCTTTCTCTCGGCACTAATGAAATTAATATCTCTTCACTATCACTCTTTTCTTCATTCGGCCAGAAGCGACCTTTTGATTTACGGTAATTTTCAAACCATGAAATACGTTTCCTGAAATCACGCAGCCTTGCCAAATTTCCCCTGTGAATAGTTGATACTGCAAACAGACTGGTTAAACCTACTGCTGATTTTATACGTAACGGCAGATGGCTTCCATCGTGCAGCACCAATACATCATAATAGAATTTATCTTCTTCATTCCAGGTGTGCTGTTCGTTCAATGCTTCAGCGATCAATACAAAATGTTCGAAGAAACGTGTAGCCGTATCTTCAAATGCATCATCATACATGGCAATCTCTAATGCAATATCCATCATGTTCAATGCATACATGCCCATCCATGCAGTGCCATCTGCCTGCTCCAGTTGATGATTTCCCGGTATATGATGAGAGCGATTGAATACACCAATATTATCAAGACCTAAGAAGCCGCCCTGGAATAAATTATTTCCGTTTTCATCTTTCCGGTTGATCCACCAGGTAAAATTGATAATGAGTTTTTGAAAGATGCGTTTCAGAAATTGAACATCACCTTTTCCTGTCCGCCGCTTTTCAATATTATATACATACCATGCAGCTGTTGCATGCACCGGTGGGTTTACATCACCAAAGTTCCATTCGTAAGCAGGCAACTGTCCATCCGGTTTCATGTACCACTCACGCATAATGAGCAGAAGCTGATGTTTAGCAAACACCGGATCAACAGCCGCCATTGCTATACATTGAAAAGCCAGATCCCATGCTGCATACCAGGGATATTCCCATTTATCAGGCATGGAAATAACATCTGCATTTTTCAAATGTGTCCAGTCACTATTACGTCCAAACTTCTTCCCGTTATTTGGAGAGGTAATTCCATCTCCAACGTTGATCCATTGCTCAACATCAAACGAATAAAATTGCTTACTCCATAACAAGCCTGCATAAGCCTGGCGTGAAATACGTTTCTGATCTTCTGTTAACGCATGCGAAATAACTGATGCAAAAAAATCATCCGCCTCCTGTTTACGTAGCTGAAACAAATGTTCAAAGCCTTCGTAAAAAGGTTGATCCACATACCCATCTACCAACCTGCAATAAAGTGTTTTTGTTTCCTTCGCTCTTAAGCGCAGGTTATAAACAGGCGCACATTTAGTGCCTGCCCTTTTTTCACGCAGTTTCTTTTTGTTCTTATTATTGATCACAGCATCATGAAAAGCATCCTTTACAAATATGGATTTGTTAGCAGTGCCGTTGAATTTTTCTTTGTTGGTTTCGTTTTCCGTAAACCAAAGATCATCTGCATCAGAAAAATAAAAATAATAATCACCGAGACGGTTATGCCATGCATGCACACTGTTCTTGTTTACATATTCCAGCAATGGCTTCATCTGTTTCTCATCAGTACTCCACTTATTCGAAAACCAAAGTGTAGGTAATACAGTAAGATTGGCTGAACGATGATAAA
>JAKFDY010000574.1:0-4415 GCA_036675885.1 Lacibacter sp.
CCAAAACATCCTGTCCTGCTGACCACTTATGACTACAGGCTGGGGCTGTTCTTTTTTCTTTGCTTTTTGTGCGAGTACTTTATGTGTTGATATAACTGCTAAAAATAAAACTGCTAAAAGTGTGAACCTTTTTTTCATGAAAATCAATTGAGCGTAAAACAGAAGATGACTTGAAATTACCGAACTTATCCTTTCTGAACTGTAAAGAGTTTCTTTCCTTTTATCAACAGATCGTAACGTTGCAGTGCTTCAAGAAAATAATAATCAGCATACACCAGCGGCACGTTAATTTCTGTGTTGTGAGGGATACTACCGACAGATTGCATCAACAGAAAATTACCATTATTACCTATTGGTGCCCTGTAAGCCGGACTTGACAATGAATGCAGCATCTTAACTGCAAAACTGCGATAATTATTTCCTTTGGTTCTGCTATATGTACTCAACTCCATTAAAGCTGAAGCCACAATTGCTGCTGCCGATGCATCACGGTAAAGTATATTCACATTATTTGCGTGAGAACGAACACCGGGCGTATAGCCTTGTTGATTTGCGTTAAAATCCCAATAAGGAATTTTATCTGCCGGTAAATTCTTATGATGAATAAAAAAATCGGCCAGACCTTCTGCTGTTTTTAAGAAGCGTTGATCTTTTGTTTCACGATACACCATAGTGAACCCATAAATAGCCCATGCCTGTCCCCTCGACCAGGTTGAATTATCTGCATAGCCTTGTGCAGTTTCTCTTCCTGCCACTTTACCAGTGATGGTATCGTAACATACAACATGATAAGAAGAGTAATCTTTTCTGACCTGGTTCTTCATGGTATTTTCTGCATGTGTAACTGCAATATGACGGAATGATGTATCGCCTGTTGCCTTTGATGCAAAGAAGAGTAATTCAAGATTCATCATATTGTCAATAATCACAGGGAAGTTGTATGTTTTACTTCCATGCCATGACCTGAATATGTTCCATGATTTAATACAACCTGTTACAGGATTAAAACGTGTACTGAGAGAACGGGCTGATTGAACAAGTATGTTTTTATAATCTTCATTTCCTGTAAGCCTGTAAGCATTGCCATAACTGCAATACATCATAAAGCCAAGATCATGATGTTGTGTAAATGTTTTCAGAGGCTCAAGACGTCCTGTCCATTGCCGTGCTGCATTTTTCAATGCTGTATCTTTTGTAAATTCTGCCGCATACCACAAGCTTCCAGGAAAGAAACCCGGTGTCCAGTCGTACATATTTGTTGTAACCAACTTTCCTGTTTTATTAATGGTGCGGGGGAAAGCAAGTTTTTTATTTTCCGTTGCAGTGAGCATATTCTTCAGTTGCTTACCAGCGTACGTAAAATTTTCTTTTACAAAAAAAGTCTCCTTTTCATCGCTCCGGAATGCGAATGCGATTAAAGAAATAAAGCCAAGAATTACGAGTAATTGTTTCATTAAAAATTATTTACCGTTGATAGATTCATTTTTTTGCGATCTCAAATTTGTACCGGCCTTTTAACTGTTGCTTTTTTGCCGTTAAGCTGAGACGGTAAATTTCACTGCCCCATACTTTTGCTAAACGTGGGTCTGTTTGCGGAACTGTTTCAACAGTTGCATCAAATTGTGCAGCATCATATTGCATCTTAACAGACTTGCCTTCTTTTTCAAGAATGACCAGGCCCGGTTTTGAAAGATCGGGTTTCGCCCAGGTAAGAAAGTTCAGTTGGGTTGCTGCTTTTAATTCAGTTAACTCAAATGCATCATCAATGATGAGTTTGTTTGCTGACAGTGTATAACTGCGTACCCATTTGTTTACAGCTGCTTCTTTATTGTATGCATCGCTTATATCTGCACTGAACAAATTCTTTTTTGCATCAAACAAAACATCCTTTGCTTTATACTGTGCACCAAACTGCTGAGGCTTACCATTGATCACAGGCAGATTGTGGTAGTTGCTCTGCATTGTCCAGATGGTATAACGTTCGCTGCTGAAAGTTTGCCTTGTGTATGTTCCTACACCTGCATCAATAAACATGGGCATTTCATTTACATACAATGAAAATGTACCAACATCATTATGGTTATGACTTTCGTTATTAAACCCGGCTTTGCCTGCAAAGAAGAAACCTTCTTTGTTTTTCATGTAGCAAAATTGTGTTTGCGGATACCAGGTGTAGTTGGCTGTTGGCAATGCTGGTTTTGCCTGATGCAATTCGCTGTATGATGCCAGGTTTTCAAGACTGCGGAAAAAATCTCTTCCTGCATTGATCTCAGTTTTTCCTTTTGCCGCCTGTACAAGGTATGCAGCAAACTTCTGCATGTCTTCGCTATTCACTGCTTTGCCATATCGATAGATAACACCTGCATCACCACCACCTTTTGCAGATGCATCAGCAAAATTCACAACCCAACCATTACCAACGTAACTGCGGGCAATGTATTCACCCATGTTTTTGATCATGGGGTCATTAAAAATGCTGAGCTTACCATAGCTTGCGTTACTAAGCAGTTGTAAGTAATCATACAACTTACCGGCAGCATGTCCCCAATAAGATGGACCTTCTTCACATGCACCATCGGCCTGCACATAGTTAATGAAATGATCTACGCTTTGCATGGTACGATGCACTGCAGCCGCAAGTTTTGTGGCGTCATCTTCCAATAAAAGAAAACAGGTAAGCACATTTGAATTACACCAGGGATTCCAGTTATTCACCAGCACACCCGGTTTATAATTGAATGCCTGCCACCAGTAATCGCTGCGTTGCATGTATGGTTCAAGAATACGTTTCTGAATATTTGAACGAAGTCTTGATGAAATAACAGGGTTTACTTTATCAAACTCATCATGCAAAAAATACCATGTCCATGATAAAAAAGCACCCATATCGGCAGAAGTAAGATCAATGATCTCTTCACGATAATCGGGTAACGAACGTTTTGTTTTTTGCAAAGAAAGATGTGCAGATAGCACCCATGACGACATATCGCAGGTTTGCCAAACGCCATTGATGATCTGGCTTATGAAACGCCCCTTCCCTTCTGCCAACTCCGCAAATACCAAACGACTTAAAGCAGTGTTGTTTGCACCAAACGGGTTTTCCATTGCTACACGACTGCCACTGCGTTCGTACTCTAAATAATCAGATGCTGTAACTACTTTCCATGTATAGTTAAGATAGGCTTCGCCATCTTTGACCAGTTCATCTTTCAATGAACCGGTAAATGCATCCCAGCCATTCCTGTTTGCATAAGCAGGATACTTGATCCATTCTGTTTTAGAAATAAGACTTGCTTTCACCTGGTCAACCGTTGCTTTCTTTTGCAACAGGTTACGTGTTTCATACGCACTTACTGTAAGAACACTAAAAAAAAGGACAAATAGAATAAATACACGAAGCATAAACAATCGTTTTAATTATTGAAGACTGAAGCATTTTACATAATCCACTTTCATAACGGTTTGTGTATTGGCTAAACTGCCATAACCACCTGCAGGTATTGGCCCTGCCCATGAACCAGTTGCATAATTTTTAACTTCGGAGCTGAGAATAATAAATTCACTGCGTTGCGAAATCACAGTCGAATACGTCCATGTAAGAACAGCATCAACATAAAACTTATATTGAGTGGGTGCCCATTCCAATGTATAAATATGGTAGCTGCCACTGTTTGCTCCTAGATCAGAAGTTTTTATGCCGGTTGTTTTATGATCGGCGCCATAACCATCCCAATGCAGGTTATGATGAACACGCCCATCGTTACTCAATGTTTCCACCACATCTATTTCCATTCCTGCCGCTTGCGGATTACCAATGGGATTACCCATTGTTGCACTCTGCAACCAAAACGCCGACCATGAACCATACTTATTTACAAAAGCTGCTCTTACTTCAAACTTACCATAACGCCACTCTTTTTTAGTAGCGATCATTCCTGTGTGATGTTTTACTGTACCGTTTATTGTATCAGAGTAAACTTTAATAAACAAATTGCCATTGTTTACTGATACGGTTGTTTGGTCGTTAAACCCATCGTGTCTTACACCGGGTAAGCGATGAAACCATTCATTTGTATTGAGCTGTGCAGCATCAAAATTATCTTCCCATACAAGTTTATATGTGGGAGGTATAATTGTATCCCGTGCAGAATCTTTTTTATTAGCACAACCTGCTGCAGTAATTGCAAAAGCCAATACGATAGATGTAAAGAAAGTATTCATCATACGAACAAGATTTTAAAAGGCACCCGTTAAAAATAGACAGGTGCCTGTGTGTGCTATATGAAAACTAAAACTGCTGCCGTTTAAAAATTCTATATTATCAGATGTCTATTACCAATTAGGGTTTTGAGTCAATGTGTTATTGCTCAACCCAATCTGTGCAGTTGGTATTGGCCACAAATAATCTTTGGCAG
>JAKFDY010000575.1:0-8373 GCA_036675885.1 Lacibacter sp.
TGTATACAAAGAAAATATCAATGCTGCTTATGTGAACTTCAGCAAACAACTGAACAAGAAGATCAGTGCACAAGTTGGATTACGTTTAGAGAACACTTCGGCAAGAGGACATTCGACAGGCTATGCTTTCAATAAAGAAAAAGAAAAATTTGTTGATTTTGACACAACTTTCAATTTAAACTATACACAACTGTTTCCAACTGTATACATTCAGTATGCCATTAATGAAAAACATTCATTGGGCATGAATTATGGCAGAAGAATACGCAGGCCAGATTATGAGAGCTTAAATCCTTTTGTAGAATTTATTGATCGCTATACATACGAGCAGGGTAATCCTAATCTGAAGCCTCAATTTAGTCATAACATTGAGTTGTCACATACATACAAAGGGTTTTTAACTACAACATTAAATTATACCAACACGAATAATATAATCCAGGAAGTATTGGAGCAGAATGAGGAAAGAAATGAGTCTTATGTTAAACGTGCAAACATTGCCAAGCAACAGCAATTTGGTGTAGCAGTAAGTGCATTCAAACAAATTAAAAAGTGGAGTGGTAATATTTATGTAAATGTTTACAATAACAAGTTTGAAGGGTTGGTGAATGGCGACTTTGTTACATTGGGCAGAACCACTATGGTTCTGAGCGCCTCTAATTCCTACAAATTTGGAAAAGACTGGACAACTGAAATCAGTGGCTTTTACAGAACAGCAGGTTATGAAGGAGTATTTCATATTAGGCCATTAGGTGAATTGAACTTTGGAGTAAGCAAGCCGGTATTAAAAGGTAAAGGAACTCTCAGGTTAAGCGTAAGGGATATTCTCTGGACACAAAGAGGACAAGGTGAAATTAAATATGGTTTGATTCACGCAACTTTCCAGCAAAAAAGAGATTCAAGAACAGTGGGTATGACATTCACCTATCGTTTCAGCAAAGGAAAGATCAACGGTAACGGCCGTCGTAAAACAAGTGGTGCAGCTGATGAACAAAACCGTGTTAAAACAAGCGAGTAAGTTTTTAATCTCTCTATATATTTTCTCATGTTGATTGACGACCCCGGTTTCTACCGGGGTTTCTTTTTTATAGCAGGTTTTATTTTGCAACATTTATTTTTGCATCGAAACACTTCGTATTTTGTACGCCTCACTTCAAATTTTTTGTTATGCCGTCATTTGATATTGTTAGTAAAGTTGATGCCCAGGCACTGGACAATGCAGTGAACGTTACCACCAAAGAGATTACCAACCGTTTTGATTTCAAAGCAAGTCATGTGAAGATTGATCTGAACAAAAAAGAGTTTAAGATCAATATTGAAGTGGAAGATGAAATGAAAATGGGACAGTTGATTGATGTGCTCATCAGCCGTGCGCACAAGCAGGGGATAGCGCCGGAAGCATTTGATCAAAGCAAGGAATCGTTCCAGAGTGGTAAACTTGTTAAGAAGGAAGTACAGGTGCGGAACGGCTTAAAGCAGGAAGATGCCAAAAAGATCGTCAAGCTTATAAAAGACTCCGGGTTGAAGGTGCAAGCCTCCATTAACGAAGATATTGTAAGGGTTACCGGCAAAAAAATTGATGACCTGCAGGAAGTAATCCAGGCTTCTAAGGGTTGGGATCTTGGCGTTCCTTTACAATTCGAAAATATGCGTTCATAAACTGTGCAAAACTGCGGTTTTTGGGCTGTTTCCGGTGGATAAACAGGTGCTTAACTGGTGCATATCAAAGCCACCGGAAAGTTGGAAGCAATAGTAATCAAAGACTATTTTTAACGTACAAAGCCGCTGGAATTTTTAGCAATAAAAATGAAAGTGGTGGAGCAGCAAAAGTCCGTTAAAAGATAATTGCTGATTCCGGAAGCACTGGGTTAGTAAGTATAAAAGCGCAAGCAATTATAAAGAACAATTCGGTGCTTTTTTTATGCCCCTATGTCAAAGGAAATGAGATGAATAAAATAGTTGAAACTCAGGCTGCAGCTTCCTGTTTTGTTTGAAATCTTTGCTGAGCTGAATGATGCAGCTTTGCTTTTTTACGACCTGAAAGCCATTGAATACTTACAAACAAAAAAAAGATCGATCCAATTACCAGCAGGTGCGTCAACATAATGTTCGTTTTTAATAGTTCGTGTAATCCGGATATTGAACTTTATATTCTTTTATAGGTAAGCAGGGAGCAAAGGAACAATAAAAAAAGTGCTTTTCATACTGTTTAGTAAGAAAAATACCAGAATCGGAGTGAAGTACCAGTTTTAGTACAGGAACTGATTTCTAAACTTTGGAATCACTCTTTCGGTAAAGTTCAGCCTTTCTCAGACCATCGCTCAACCGGTTGGT
Organism: Lacibacter sp.; assembly: GCA_036675885.1. GTDB lineage: Bacteria > Bacteroidota > Bacteroidia > Chitinophagales > Chitinophagaceae > Lacibacter. Next base: position 2,335 of record JAKFDY010000575.1, read on the forward strand.
TTAAGTTAATGTTGTCTTTTTTTATGCTAACAGTTAATAGGTTATAGTGGTCGCTGGATTTTTTCAAATTTCATTTGGCTCAGTACCGTGGAATCTTTACTTTTGCGCTTTCGTTTAAAAAAAATGCACGGCCAAATCCGTGCTGAAAACTCCCAGGAATTATGAAAAAAGAACTTCATCCCGCCAATTACCGTTTTGTAGTGTTTAAAGACATGAGTAACGGCTATTCATTTTTAACCCGTTCTACTGCTCCTTCAAAGGAAACAGTTAAGTGGGAAGATGGTAACGAATACCCTCTTATTAAACTGGAGATTTCCAGCACAAGTCATCCGTTCTTTACCGGTCAGAACATCCTCGTGGATACTGCTGGTCGTATCGACAAATTCAAGAAAAAATACGCTAAAAAAGCATAAGCTGAACAGTTTCTTTAAGAGCCATTCAGTAAATAAATTATCCCTCGGTTTTCCGGGGGATTTTTTTTATCCCTCCTCCGGAGGGGTTGGGGTGGTCTTGAAATAGTTTTGAAACACGATTAAAAAAGAAAACCGCTCTTTTCAGAGCGGCTAAATATTTATCAACCTACTAAATAATCCCTTTAGTATGGGTTTACACATTAAATCTGAAGTGCATCACATCTCCATCCTTCACCAGGTATTCCTTTCCTTCAATTCTTAATTTACCTGCTTCACGTGCCGCGGCTTCGGTCTTGTAGGTAACATAATCATCGTAACCAATTACCTCAGCCTTGATAAAACCCTTTTCAAAATCAGTATGAATAACACCTGCGCATTGTGGAGCTTTCCAGCCTTTGTGGAAGGTCCATGCACGAACTTCCTGTACACCGGCAGTGAAATAAGTTTGCAGGTCAAGAAGGTGATAAGTAGTGCGGATCAAACGATTCAACGCAGGTTCTGTCATCTTGTACTCATCCATAAATAATTGTTTGTCGTCCGGGTCTTCCATTTCACTGATCTGTGCTTCAATGCTGTTGTTCATCACAATCACTTCAGCACCTTCATCTTTCACCGCTGCAATTAATGCTTCTGAATATTTATTGCCGGTATGCATGCTGGCTTCGTCCACATTTGCCACATACAATACTTTTTTCTGTGTAAGGAAGAATGAATCCTGGATGAGATCCAACTCAGCACTGTTCAGATCCAAACCACGAATGCTTTTACCTTGCTCCAAATGCGCTTTGCAGGCAAGTAAAACTTCCAGTTCCGCTTTTGCTTTTGCATCACCAACACGTGCCTGCTTTTCAATACGCTGAATTTTCTTTTCAACCGTATCAAGATCTTTCAGCTGCAATTCAGTATCAATAATTTCTTTATCACTTACAGGATTGATTGCACCTTCTTCACGCAATACATTCTCATCTTCAAAACAACGGATCACATGAATAATAGCATCCACTTCACGGATGTTTGCCAAAAACTTATTGCCTAAACCTTCGCCTTTACTTGCACCTTTCACCAAACCGGCAATATCAACGATCTCGATCTGTGTTGGCACTGTACGGTCGGGCACTACAAGTTCTGCCAGTTTATCCATGCGTACATCCGGTACATCCACCAAACCAACATTGGGTTCAATGGTACAAAAACGATAATTACTCGCCTGCGCTTTGGCGCTGTTACTTACGGCGTTGAACAAGGTCGACTTTCCAACGTTTGGCAAACCCACAATACCTGCTTTTAATCCCATTGTATAATGTCTGATTTTTTGATGTACGATGTATGATTTTGATTGACCATTGACCATTGACCATTGACCATTGACCATTGACCATTGACCATTGACCATTGACCATTGACCATTGACCATTGACCATTGCAAAATCGGGCGCAAAGATAAGCCTTCGCAACTTAGCAGCGAAACCTGTGAAAAGATGGTTTTGGCTGTTTCGTAAAAATCTGCAATCTTCAATTTTAAATCAGAATCACTTATGGCTTTAAGCAGAATCTGGAGTGCATTTATACTTGTAGCGTTTCTTGTGGCAGGCATAAAAATGATTGGCGGCGATGAAAAGATCTTTAACCGGATGGTGGTGGGAAAATCATCTGACAAATACGATAGTGTTTTTTATTTCGCTATTGGCTCTCCTGTAAATCAAAAGCTTTCGCCGGAATATTCCGGTTTTTTAAAAGAATATGGCTATTTCAAAGTTGATTCACTTCAAAAAGCTTCTGTATTGCTGACAGATAACCTGCAAGCTGATTCAGTAGCCTCAATCAAAGCTGCAAATCCAACATTAAAGCTCTTTACTTACTTATCTGTTCAAAAGCAATTGCAGCGAAAAGTTGACGGCATTATTGAAACAGCCAAGAATGCTGTGGTGGATATTATTATTCCACTTATTGGTATTCTTGCTCTGTTTATGGGTTTCCTGAATATTGCGGAAAAAGCAGGCGGAGTTCAGGTATTATCGAGAATAATCTGGCCATTTTTTTCAAGGATATTTCCTGAAGTACCGAAAGGGCATCCGGCAACAGGGCATATGATGATGAACTTTTCTGCCAATCTTCTTAATCTTGATAATGCAGCTACACCTTTTGGTTTAAAAGCAATCGAGAGCTTACAGGAACTGAATCCTAATAAAGCTGTAGCTTCTAATTCGCAGATTATGTTTCTTGCTCTACATGCATCGGGCTTAACGTTGATACCTGTCACTATCATTGCATTCAGATCAGGGCTTGGTGCACAAAATCCCACCGATATTTTTATTCCCTGCATGATCGCCACCTTTGCAGCAACAATGGCAGCGTTGTTTATTGTTTCGTTCAAACAAAAGATCAATGTGTTTCAGCCCGTGATTCTTGCGTGGATCGTTGGCATTTCAGCAGTTATTGCTTTATTGGTTTTGTATGTTACCAGTTTGGATGCTAAAACCGCACAACTTTTTTCGGGTAAACTCAGCAATGGAATAATTCTCCTTCTTTTCGTAGCTATTGTGTTGGGAGGATTGTATAAAAAAATAGATGTGTTTGATGCATTTGTGGAAGGAGCAAAAGGTGGTTTTGAAACAGGAGTTCGAATCATCCCTTATATCGTTGGAATGCTTGTTGCCATCAGCATGCTGCGTACCAGCGGCACCTTTGATGTAATTATCAATGGAATGAAATCATTATTTGCAGCATTAGGAACCGATACACGTTTTGTAGATGGGTTACCAACCGCATTAATCAAGCCAATGAGCGGAAGTGGTGCAAGAGGAATGATGATTGATACGATGAAAACATTTGGGGCAGACTCATTTGCTGGAAGGTTGGCTTGCATCCTTCAAGGATCATCTGATACAACATTCTATGTAATTGCCGTTTACTTTGGTTCAGTTGCAATCAAGAACACCCGTTATGCAGTGGGGGCAATGTTGCTGGCCGATCTTGTTGGTATCATCACATCCATCTTATTGGCTTATTTGTTTTTCGGATCATCACTATAAAACGGTGTCGTGTTAATTGTAAAATGCTATATTTCAAATGAGCGGTGAGCAGTCAGTTATGAGTAATCGCTTTCGGCTGCTTATTCACCATTGACAATTCACACTTAACTTGAGACTAATAATAAAAATCGGTATTCCCGAAATGTGTTTGCAGCAAAAATGTTAATCCTTGATTTTTTACACCATCGGCAAAAAGCAGATAAGTGCAAACTCTATCTTCGCAGCCAACAATTATTTTCCATGAGAAAAGGGATCGTTTTTATTCTTTCTTTCGTTATACTGTTTTCAGCCCGGGCACAAACTCCACAAACCATGAACAGTGCGGAAATTTTGCTTTCACTCAAAAAACTCAAAGTGATTGGGAGTGTACTCTACGTGGCTGCACACCCCGACGATGAGAACACAAGACTGCTGGCTTATTTCAGCAAAGAGCGTTTATATCGCACCGGTTATTTGAGTATGACGAGAGGCGATGGTGGACAAAACCTCATTGGTGATGAACAGGGAATTGAACTGGGGCTTATCCGCACACAGGAATTACTGGCGGCACGACGTATTGATGGTGCAGAACAATTCTTTACACGAGCTTATGATTTTGGTTTTTCTAAAACAACCGAAGAGGCTTTAAGCATTTGGGATAAAGAAAAAATATTGAGTGATGTGGTATGGGTCATCCGCAAGTTTCAACCCGATGTGATCATTACACGTTTTCCTCCTGATAGCAGGGCAGGGCATGGTCATCATTCCGCTTCGGCTGTACTGGCCCGTGAGGCGTTTGATGCAGCGGCTGATCCCAATCGTTTTCCTGACCAATTCAAATATGGTGTGAAGCCTTGGAAAGCAAAACGTATTTTCTGGAACACATATAATTTTGGTGGAAACAATACCACATCAAATGATCAATTGAAATTAGATGTAGGTGCTTTTAATCCATTATTGGGTAAAGGCTATGGTGAAATTGCCAGCGAAAGCAGGAGCATGCACAAGAGCCAGGGATTTGGTGTGCCCAGCCAGCGTGGATCTTCAACAGAGTTTTTTGCTTTAACAGGAGGTGAACCTGCTCAACAGGATCTTGCAGATGGAATCATAAGCGACTGGAGCAGGTTTGAAGGTGGTACACTTATTAATAAGATGATTGATGAAGTTGTTGCTACTTATTCATTCCAAAATCCATCAGCATCTGTTAAGTCGTTGGTTGAATTATATATTGCCATTGAAAAAGTAAATGATGGCGACTGGAAAATAAAAAAACTCAATGAAGTAAAAGCATTGATAGAAGCATGTGCTGGTTTATGGATGGAAGCAAGCACCAGCCAGGAACATATTGTAACGGGCGACAGTTTGCGTGTTAATGTCAATATTATTAACCGGACTTCAATTCCAGTTCAATTGAACCGTGTGCAAATTGACAGCAGTTATTTTCTTACTGTACCAGATAGTGCAAAATCAAAATGGTATAATGAGTATTTGGCAAGAGAAATGCGTGAGCAAACTTATTTTGTTGATTCAACATTTGATAAACAGCTTACTCCAAATCAAAATATAAACTTTGCAAGACGAATTCTTGTCAAACGACAGGTAACTGAACCTTACTGGATCGTAAAGCCCATGAGCACCGGAAGTTTTACTGTGGATGATCAACGAAAAATTGGGTTAGCGGAAAACAGTTCATCTTATACAGCAGTATTTCATATTTCTGTTTACGGCAGCGATTTTTCATTTGTAAAACCAGTGATGTATAAACATACTGATCCGGTAAAAGGAGAGTTGTATGAAAAACTTATTGTGTATCCACCGGCATTGATCAAAGCCGGTAATTCGCTCCTGTTATTTAAAGACACTGCATCAAAACAGATCAGCTTTTCATTTATACCACAAGCAACTATCAAAACAAAAGTCACAGTCTCCATTAACAGTGGCAATGGGTGGAAAGTAAATCCTGACAATGGAAAGTTTGAATTCGTGAAAGGAAACGATTATCATCTGATTACTAAAGTGAGACCTGAAAAGTTTAGCAACGGATTATCAGGATTTGTGCAGCCAAATTATTCATCAGGTGTTTCATTTATCAATAAGCAACGGGTACGTAAAATTCAATACGATCATATTCCGGTGATTACTTACTTCCCGGATGCAGTTACAAAAGTTGTTACGGCTGATGTGAAAATTGTTGGTAAGAAGATCGGTTATATTAATGGTGCTGGTGATTTTCTTCCATACAGTCTGCAGCAATTGGGTTACACTGTAGAAATTCTTACAGAAGATAAAGTAACATACGCCAACCTGAAACAATACGATGCTGTTGTAACAGGTATCCGTGCATACAATATTCATGAATGGTTGAGCAATGCGTACGAGGATTTGATGCAATATGTGAAAGAAGGTGGTGTGTTACTGGTGCAGTATAATACGAGCAATCAATTGGGACAGTTGCGTGCAAAAATATCTCCCTATCCATTTGCAATTTCACGCAACCGTGTAACCGAAGAAAATGCAAAAGTGAATTTCCTTGCTGCAAATCATGTTGTATTGAATTATCCGAATAAGATCACAGAAAAAGATTTTGAAGGTTGGGTGCAGGAGCGTAGTGTGTA
>JAKFDY010000576.1:0-2317 GCA_036675885.1 Lacibacter sp.
CTACCAGTTTTGAGATATTTACCTGATTCTGGTGATGAAACCGTTACCGTTGGTTCAGTAGCCGTACCCTCTGCTTTTACAACGGGTATCTCCGATATTTGATAGGATCCAAATATTTGAATACATAAAACGAGTATGACTAATACTTGCAGGTTCATTTTATGCAGGAGTCCTCTTTTTTTCATGTAGCACCCCTCGTTTCTACTATTTATGCCTTGGCAAAATGTTGTCCTCTCAGTCTATATTTTATTCCTATTGATGGGAAGGTTCTAGCGAACGGGGAGATAATTCAATAAATATTCATATATGAATTGTAAGAATGCGGATTAATATCCCTAAGCAAGTTTTATCAATCACAACATAAATACAGTAGACTTTACATTATCAAAATTGACGATTTTGTGTCTAAAATGTTAAAATTAAAGCAAATAATAAGGTGCTATGCCGAAGCATAACACCCTATTTCCAGACACTTACTTTTGAGCTAATAATTAGTTGCAGCTAATTGTTAGCTTATTTTATTAGTTGCCAGTAGGCATTCCTGATGGATGATCAGCACGACGCTCTGCGTTCTTAATAGTTTCAGCGTGTGAGCTGTTATGACAAGCCCAACATACTGACATGTTCGTAAACTTCTTAAGAGCTGAAGAAGCATTGTTGTCTTGCATGTAAGAAAGTGCATCAGCTTCTGTTGCTGCTACAGTTGTGTTGTTTACGACTCCTATGGTTCCAACTAAGTCTTTAATTGTACGTCCAAGAGAATCTTTCATGATGTATGCATCAGTACCATGGCCAAAGTGGCATCGTACGCAAGTGTAGCTGTCGCTGTTTGTGCTGTGACGGTATGCAGCAGTTTCTGTACCGAAATGAGATCCACCACTAGTGCTGTTTGATACTAGGTAGTCAGTGTGACAAGCCGCACAGAATTGAGACATTTTAACCCCAACGTTTTTAACAGTTTTAGCTTGAGTTGTTGCATCAGTTGTTACTGTGTAACCAAGGTCTTTTAATTCTGCTTCTGTTTTGCCGCCGAATTTTGAAATATCAGCACCAGACCAGTAAGCACTTTGAATAGTTTCGTAGCCTTCTTGAGCCATTTGAACTACTACCGGACGAGCAATAAAACCTCTAGCAGCACCTTCCAGTGCAGTAGCACCTGCAGCAGAAGTGGAGTATGCTTCTGCATGTTCGTAATCGAAGTAAACGCCAGAAGTTGATCCGTAAGCAGCGATAATATCAGAGTCTGTTTCAACTACATCTTTTGTTGCTGGGTTATCTCCTTTTTCTGCTTTAACTAAACGGGACCAGTAAGTAAGGCCATCTGTACGACCGTCGTATCCATAAAGCCAAGGTGCAGTTGACTTCGCATAAGCAGCAGCACCTTTGTTGTATTGTGCTACAGTTACTTTTTTATGACCATTAGCATCAGCTACAGCATCTTCTGTACGTAGTAATACTACAGCAGGAGCAGCAGCTTTTTCCTCAGCAGTTGTCATAGCAGGTAAAGAATCTACTACAGGAACGTTTTCTAATTGGTTACCACCCTTAGAAACAGGCATTGCACCAATTCCGTTTGGATTGTACTGAAGTAAACGGTCAGAGTAAGATCCGTGTGGAGCGTGACAGCTTGCACAGTTGAAGCTTTCTCCCCACATAGTTCCCTTAGTCTTGGAAGTTTCTACTGGATTTCCACCAGGAGCTGCGGAAATTGTAAGAGAATCATTAGCCATATGCTGTGAAGCACCGTGGGTACCATTGAAAGTACCTGCTCCAGTTGTTTTAGCAGATTTTCCATCAGCAAATACATTTAAGTAACCTAATGTACCATCATGACAAGCCGTACATGTGTTATAAACAGAATCAGCAAATAGTAATTGATCACCTTGTGAAGTATGTGTTTGGTGACAGCTTGCACAAGAGTTTGTGTTATTTTGGTAGGACGTGTGAACATTATGACCTGTCAAATTCTTCTTTACAGAAGGAGTTGCAGTTGGATTGTCAACACCAATACCAGTATTATTTGCGTTCGGTAAAATATTTTCTTCGCCAGCTGTTCCTGGAGTCATGCCGCCATTGTGCGGGTCGTACTCTGCAGAAGCCGCAATTGCAAACATACTAAACAGTAAGAGTGCAAATAAAAAGCTTAAACTAAACTTTCTCATTCTTTAAAACCTCCCAAATAAATCTCTCTTTTTCTCTCTGTTTTTTAATTTAATTATTATATGAAAAATCTATGCAGCTACTTTTTTAAACCACCCCCTTAAATGTAAGGAAATAAGTGATTGCCTTATAATGAGACTTAGTTGAAAACTTGAAC
>JAKFDY010000577.1:0-2350 GCA_036675885.1 Lacibacter sp.
CAATGCATTGCGACTATACTTAATTTTTGAATCGAGTTGTTTGATCCATTGGTTATCGAATACGGTTTGCTGGTTAGCCGGTAATACTAATTTTCCCTGCTTGGTGAAATTGGTAAACGGATTGTAAAAGCGTAACACAATTTCGCATAGTACTAATGCAACAAGTAAACCAAATAATAATGCTTTCAGGTTTTTCAACATGCTGTTAAGTAAGTTGTAATAAGAAATAATAAATCACTGCAAGTATTGTTGATAAAATTATTGTAATTGTGGCGAAGTCCATACTTACTTTATAGTAATCACGAAAGCTTTTACGGAGAAAAATCAACAGAATCCCAATTGCTGGTAAATGTTGTATCCAAAAATAAGGATCAGTTAAAGGAAGCGAGTCAGTATAAAATATTATCTGAAAAAGAAGAAGAGTAATTCCGAAACCTGTTAATGTTATTAATAATGCCCATCCTCTTTTTTTCTTGAAAAGCAGGTCTAGGATCATAAGAAGTTGTAGTGGAGGAGCAATAATGCTTAATATTTCCCACCAAAAAAAATCAATGGGGACTCTGTTAAAGGCATTTGAAAGAGTATAGTAAAAAGGAGCCAGTTGGAAAATAAACTGTATACCAAGTATTACACAAATTATTTTTACTATTTTTCCAATGGACGGATTTTCTTCCGGTAGAATAAGATCAGCAACTTCCTTGTTTATTTTTTCTTTAATTGTATTGACGAGATGCAGGTTTTTCTCTTTCCTGGCTTTATTACCGTTAATTTTTTCAGATAAATAATCAAGCGTTTCCGAAGGTATATTTCTTGAAACAAGTTCTTCCTCCGCTCCCTGAAGGGCAAGAGGCGAAACATCTTCGGGTTTACTAAGCAAATCCAGCAGATCAAAGTCAGTTAGTTTTTGAAAGGACTCTTTATAATTATGCTCCATATTGCTGTAAGATAAAAAACGTTTAGTACCGAAAAGAAAAAGCAGCGGATCATCTCCGCTGCTCTCTTTATCTTTTTTCACTCTTTCAAGCTCTTATCTTTTACTCAAACGTACTATAGAAATACGGTGTCTTCGCTTCAAACTCAGCGCTGCAGGTATCTACCATTTTGTACACACGGGTAATACCCCATGCTTTACGTTTTTCGTAGAGTTCATCTTCGCTGGCATCTTCTTTCATAATTCTGCAGATCTGCTCATCGCCAAAGCCCATACGTTTTGCTTCGGTCAATAATTCTTTTGTGAGCGATTGCATATCATGCTTCATCAATTCCTTTTCCATATTCACAATATCCTGAATCTGGTAAATGAACCAGCGGTCGATCTTTGTTGCGTCCACGATCGTCTTCACACTCACACCCGCCATCAATGCATCTTTAATGCGGAAGATGCGATCCCACTTCGGCACCTTAATATATTCAATCAGCTCTTCAGCATGTTTTACACTTTGGCCGTAGTAACCAAGACCAACAGCATTGTTCTCCAGACTCTGACAAGCTTTTTGCACCGCTTCCGTAAAGCTTCTGCCAATCGCCATCACTTCACCCACACTCTTCATCTGTAAACCTAAACGATCATCAGCACCTTTGAACTTATCGAAGTTCCAACGTGGCATCTTCACAATAACATAATCAAGCGCCGGTTCAAAGTAAGCAGATGTTGTTTGGGTGATCTGGTTTTTCAATTCATCCAATGTATAACCAACGGCCAGCTTCGCAGCAATTTTTGCAATCGGGTAACCGGTTGCTTTGCTTGCCAACGCCGATGAACGACTCACACGTGGATTGATTTCAACCGAAATAATTTCTTCGTTCTCAGGATTCATAGCAAACTGCACGTTACAACCACCGGCGAAGTTGCCGAGGCTGCGCATCATCTTGATCGCCATGTTACGCATGTTCTGGAAAGCAGTATCGCTCAATGTCATTGCCGGAGCAACAGTAATACTGTCGCCGGTATGCACACCCATCGGGTCGAAATTCTCAACCGTACAAATAATAACTACATTATCATTCTTATCACGCAACAGTTCAAGCTCAAATTCTTTCCAGCCCAGCAATGCTTTTTCAACCAACACCTCGTGCATGGGGCTTGCTTTCAAACCTCTGTCGAGAGCAGCATCCAGTTCATCTTTATGCATTACAATACCACCACCGCTACCACCAAGGGTAAACGAAGGGCGGATCACCAATGGAATACCGATCTCTTGTGCAAATTCTTTTCCTTCCAGCAATGAGTTGGCAACACGGCTAGGAGCTACACCAATACCAATATCGATCATCAGCTGACGGAATTTCTCCCGGTCTTCAGCCGTATCAATCGCTTTTACATCCACACCAATCATCTTCACATTGTATT
>JAKFDY010000578.1:0-4393 GCA_036675885.1 Lacibacter sp.
TCTTCTATGTAGAAAACCAAGCTTCAAGACAGAAAATTTCAATATTGCACCAGCCTTCGGGTTGGTGCAATTCTTTTCAGGTCCTATAAAAACAATCTTCTCTTAACAGACATCGCATTACCGAGCTGCAATTTCCAGTATTATTTTTTACAGGTTGCCAATGCAAACTCATAAGAGTGGTCTTGCGAACAAGCCACATACAGCCTCCTGCATTTATGGCAAGCCTGAGTTTTTATAAGCCGTTTATAACTAACCCATTAATTCTACATACCAAAAATCTTCATACAACACCTGTTACATATTCTTTTTGATGCCAGAGTACATATCTTATTCTGTTAAGAAGCTTCCTGGCTACTTTTATAATTGCTTTATTACCATTCATTCGTGGCAGTAATTTCTTATAATAAAGTAATAGTGCAGGATCCTTTCTTATCGCCATCCAGGCACATTCAATCAAGATTGTTTTTATAAAAGGATTTCCTCTACGGCTTAAGCCTGTTATACGCTCTGTTTCTCCGCTGCTGTGGCAATTGGGTGTAAGGCCGCAATAACTACAAAGACGATCAAACTTTTTAAATCTCCTGATATTTCCTAATTCAGTCAACATCGTCATTCCTGCAATTAATCCAATTGAGGGCACACTGGTAAGTACTTTTATATTCGACTCATATTTATTGGTTAACGACAATGCTTTGATGTTAGATTGTAACTGTTTTTCTCTCGCCATTAAAAATTCAATTTCTTCTATATAAGACAGCCTCTTTTAATAATGCAATAAAAGCGGGTGATAAAGGTTAGATTAAAGTAGCCGGGTTCCTGCCTCTTATCAACTCCTTAAATATTATCTTACTTTCTTTTTCAGAATCCTTCATGAATTATTTCGTTAAAGGAGTTGGTGTAAAAGCAAACAGAATCCATACAGTAATACTAAATGCTCAATGTTTGCAAAGGATACCTGTGTAATAGGCAGAGCAATTTCTGGGGTTAAAAATCGATTTTTTCGACTTTGCAGAGAAAATTTTAGTTACATACAAGGAACGATAATATTTTTACAGTATATGTCCGCAAATGGACCATGGAAATAACTTGCTCTTTACAAATTCATAACCATATCCATATTTCAGCTGGAGGAAAGAATATATATGAAACAGAAACAACTTGCAATTTTAGCAGCGGCAATACTTGTGTGCATTTACCCTTTTGCCCAACGCAAACAAATAAACTTCGATAAGGATTGGAAATTTGCCTTTGGTCACGCAGCCAATCCGGAAAAAGATTTCAACTACAGCATCAAAACCATTTTCTCAAAATCGGGAGGTGCATTTGGTACAGCCATCGATGCACGGTTTAACGACAGCAGTTGGCGCACACTCAATCTGCCACACGATTGGGCAGTTGAATTACCATTTGCTTACGTTGATAATTTTGATGTGGAGAGCCACGGTTACAAACCTGTAGGTGGATTATTTCCTGCAACAAGTATTGGTTGGTATCGCAAACATTTTACTGTTGCAAGGGCCGATTCTGGGCGCAGATTTCAATTGCAGTTTGATGGAATTTTTCGTGATGCACAAGTTTGGATCAATGGATTTTATCTCGGCAATAACAAGAGTGGGTATGTGGGTGTGAATTATGATGTAACAGATTTTCTTAACTACGATCGCAACAATGTCATTGTTGTTCGTGTAGATGCAACACAATATGAAGGTTGGTTTTACGAAGGTGCAGGCATCTATCGGCATGTATGGCTCAACAGTTATCCCAATACATATATTGCAACCGATGGCGTATTTGCATATGCAAACATTGCAGGCAACAAAGCAACACTGAATGTTGAAACTACAGTTGCAAATGAATATACTGCTGCCGGTAATTATTCCATCAATACCTATTTAACAGATAGAAGTGGAGTAAGGATCAGCGCTGCAAAAGAAACTGCATTTGCAATCAATACAAACGAAGAGAAAACAATTAAGCAGATTATTAACGTGGCTAATCCAACACTATGGTCATTAAAGAATCCATATTTGTATCGTGTAGTGGTGGAGTTGAAGCAGAATGGAGTGGTGGTGGATAGTAAGAAACTTCGTTTCGGTTTCCGAAGCATTGAAATTAAAACCAATGGTGTTTTCTTAAATGGAAAGCACATAAAAATATTCGGTACAAACAATCACCAGGATCATGCAGGCGTGGGAAGTGCATTGCCCGATTATCTGCAATACTATCGCATCGGATTACTGAAGGAGTTTGGTGCAAATGCTTATCGTACCAGTCATAATGCACCAACACCGGAGTTGCTGGATGCATGTGATAGTTTAGGTATGCTGGTAATGGATGAACAACGTTTACTCAACAGCGGTGCTGAATATATGGATCAGTTTCAACGTTTAGTAAAACGTGACCGCAGCCGCACTTCTGTATTTATGTGGAGCATTGGTAATGAAGAAGGATGGATCCATACCAACTCATATGGCAAACGCATTGCAGAAACCTTCATCAGCAAATTAAAACAACTTGATCCTACACGTACCTGCACATACGCTGCTGATGTTGCGAATGTGTTTAAAGGCGTTAACGAAGTAATTCCTGTACGCAGTTTCAACTACCGGCAGTTTGCAGTTGCAGATTATCATAAAGATCATCCCAACCAACCGATACTTGGAACGGAAATGGGCAGTACTGTAACCACACGTGGCGAATGGGTGAAAGATTCTATCCGTGGTTATTTACCCGACCAGGATATTACAGCACCATGGTGGGCAAGCCGTGCAGAAGAGTGGTGGAAGTTAGCCGCAACAAATGATTTCTGGCTCGGTGGTTTTATCTGGACAGGTTTTGATTACCGTGGCGAACCAACGCCATTCAAATGGCCGAACATCAATTCGCATTTTGGTATCATGGATGTGTGCGGCTTTCCAAAAAATATTTATTACTACTATCAAAGCTGGTGGACGGATAAAGATGTGTTGCATATTTCTACGCATTGGAATCATCGTAACGAGTGGGGACAACCGAAAAAGCAGATTGATGTATGGGTGAACAGCAATGCAGATGATGTGGAGTTGTTCTTAAACGGAAAAAGCTTGGGAAAGAAAGACATGCCACGTAACGGTCACCTGCAATGGAAAGTAGAATTTGAACCGGGTAAACTGGAAGCAGTTGCTTATAAAAAAGGGCGAAGACTTACAAACAAAGTAGAAACAACCGGTGTGCCTGTTGAAGTAGTATTGACTCCGTACAAAACAACGATGCTGGCTGATGGTAAAGATGTTACCGTGATGAATGTTTCGGTAGTTGATCGTGAAGGGCGTGAAGTACCGGATGCAGATAATCTCATTAAATTCAAGATTGAAGGTGATGCAAAAATTATTGGTGTGGGTAATGGCGACCCCAGCAGTCATGAAGCAGATAAATGTGCAGATGGTGCATGGCAACGCAGTTTGTTCAATGGTAAGTGCCAGGTGATTATTCAATCAGGAACAAAGGCAGGTATCTTTAAAGTTGAAGCAAGTGCGAATAATTTATTCGCTGGTTCAACAGATGTAATAATGGTTGCACCGGAAAAAGTAAATGCTGTTACGATTGATGAAAGGTATAAACTCAAAGGTGAGGCAGCAAAGCCAAGAGTTGTTGATCAAATGATCGGTGCAGATATTTCTTTCTTACCTGAACTGGAAGCAAGAGGGATGAAGTTTTCAGATAAAGGCGTAACAAAAGATGCCATTGAAATTATTAAAGATCATGGCATCAACTATGTGCGTCTGCGCATCTTTCATGATCCGGCGCAAGACAGTGGCTATTCACCAAAGAAAGGTTTTTGTGATCTTAACTATACCAAGCAAATGGCAAAGCGTGTAAAAGCTGCCGGGTTAAAACTCCTGCTTGATTTTCATTACAGCGATTACTGGGCCGATCCCGGTAAACAATACAAACCTGCTGCATGGAAAGGTCTTTCGTTTGAAGAGTTAAAGAAAGCCTTGTATGATTATACAAAGATGGTGATGGAAGAACTGAAAGCACAAGGTACAACACCTGACATGGTGCAGGTAGGCAACGAGATCAATCATGGCATTGTATGGCCCGAAGGGAATGTGGCAAATATTGATCAGCTGGCACAACTACTTTGTGCAGGTACAGCTGCAGTAAAAGCCGTTGATCATACAGTGCAGATGATGTTGCATGTGGCATTAGGCGGACAAAACAACGAATCAGTTTTTTTTATCGATAACATGATTGCACGTGGCGTTCACTTTGATGTGATCGGTCAATCGTATTATCCAAAATGGCATGGCACATTGGCTGATCTTGAAAATAATCTCAATGATCTTGTTCGTCGTTATAACAAAGATGTGATCGTAGGTGAATACTCCGTATTAAAAGAAGAGGTGAAGAA
>JAKFDY010000579.1:0-5966 GCA_036675885.1 Lacibacter sp.
GATGCAACGCGCGATGCTTTCGGCATCGTCGACGGCCGTGATCATGATGACGGGGATATGGCGCAGTGCCTCGTCCGCCTTGAGCCGCTCGAGCAGGTCGTAGCCGTTCATTACCGGCATCATTATGTCGCTTACGATCAACTCCGGGAGCAGGCTAACCGCTTTTTGCCAGCCTTCCTTTCCATCCTTTGCAACTTCCACCCGGTAAAATTCGCTCAATTGGTTTTGCAGGAACAGGCGTAGTTCGGCATTGTCTTCCACTAATAATACCAAAGGTGCTTCGTGGCCTTCAGATAAAGTATTGCTGGAAGGCATTGCAAGTATTTGTTGCCCCATTGGAGTTTTATAGGTGATGCCGCCATTCTTCGGAGTAGCAGTAACGAATGTGACATCCTTTTCAGAATCATTTAAACCCATGTTCATTTTTACTGTAACGGTAAGTCCGCCATCTTCGTTATTAGCAGCCCAAATGGTACCGCAATGCAGGTGTACAAATTCCCGACAAAGCGCTAAACCAATTCCACTGCCCTTGAAAGCTCTTTCGCCAGAATGATCACCTTCATTAAACAACTCGAATATATCTTCAAGCATCTCTTTTTTTACACCCGTACCCTGATCATGAACTGCTATTGAAAAACTATTTTCCTCCGGAATTGACCGGATCAATACTTTAATCGCTTTTCCTTCAGGAGTAAACTTTAAAGCATTTCCTAAAAGATTATAAATAACAACATCCAGTTTATCAGCATCAAGCCACGTAAGCAGTTCCTCTTGTTCTGACAGTATTTCTAATTTTATTTGTTTACTTGCCGCAGCATCTGTAAAGTGGTCGCAGATTTTTTTTATAAAGCTTACCAGCTCAATCCTCGATATCTGAAGGGTTGCTTTATCACACTGCACTTTCCGTAAATCCAATAGTTGATTGATAAAGCGTACCATCCTGTTCGCATTTTTTCGTGCAACTTCCAGGTGGGCCATTCCTTTGGGAGAAAGTTTTTCTTTTTGCGAGAGTTGTTCAAGAGGATTTACAATCAGGGTAAGTGGCGTTCTGAGCTCATGAGAAACATTCGTAAAAAAATTAAGCTTTAGAGCCGCCAGTTTTTGCTCTACAATCACTTTGTGACGCAATCGTATCATGATGAGTGCATAACGCCGGATCAACATCAACACCAACAAAACAACGATTACATAGCCTGTGTATGCCCACCATGTTTTCCAAGGAGGAGGAAAAATGGTAATTGCCAAACGTTTAAAAGGTGTACCAGTATAAAACTCGGTATTCAGGCTTTTTACCTCAAACACATAATGGCCGGGAGGCAGGTTGGTGTAGGTGGTTCTGCGAAGCTGCCTGCTATCGTGCCAGGTGCTATCAAAACCTATAAGGCGGTAAGCAAAAGCCTGGCGGGCAGCCGAACGGTAATCAGGAACCGTATAATCAATACTAATAATGTTTTGATTGTACTTTAAGGTGAGTTCGGAAATGTAGTTAATATGGGTTTTCAAAAAATCTTTATCTGTTGAAGGCTCAATATTTTCATTATTGATCTGGAGATTGGTGAAAGCAATATTCGCCGAAATGCGGATAGGATTAATCTGGTCGGGATTAAAAATGACATATCCATCTGTTGTACCAAAGACGAGATTTCCATCCGGTAATTGCCGGGAGACTGCTGCTTCTGAGAAACCTGTTCTTGATAATCCATCATAGGAATCGTAATTGCGGAATGTATTATTTTCCGGGTTGAACTTTGACAGCCCATTCTCGGTGGCAAGCCAAAGGTTTCCCTGCCTGTCTTCGGTACAACTTAAAATATAATCATTAGGCAACCCATCCCTGGTTGTATAATTGTGGAATCGCAGATCTGTGAAAGGATTGTTTCCTTCAGCAAGGCACAGCCCCCCACCGGAAGTAGACAGCCACATCCTGTTTTTTGAATCACGATAAACAAATTGAATATCATTATTGCCCAGGCTTTTTTTGTCGCCAGAAATTTTGCTGTATGTTTTATAATTATAAACAGAAGAATGATTGTCGCTCGTATTCAACACAACCAATCCTTCGGTACTGCCAATCCATATATTGCCGGCACTATCAAGCGCCATATGACGGATTTTTTCAAAACCTTGCTTTGGATAATTTTTAAAAGCGTCTCCTTTATGAATAAACCTCGTGGCATCATGATTTTCCGATACCAGTACCAATCCTTTATCAAAAGTGCCAACCCAAATGCGGCCTTGTCTGTCTTCTATTACAGAATAAATTTGGTTGCTGGTTAAACTGTTTATATTTTTTTCACTTGCAACAAAATTTTGCAACCTGTATTTTGTTCCTTCCGGATTAGCAGCTATGGCCTTATACAAACCATTCTTTTTGGTGCCGAACCAGATGTGGTTGCGGCTATCCTGGAAAATAGTATACACTTGTCCTAAGCCCTGGGGTGGTTCGTTCTCAAATAATCCTTTTATCCATTTATCGTTTTGACGGACATATAATTTTCCGCTTTTCACACCCAACCAAAGCCGGCTCTTATTATCGTATAAAATCCCTCTCACCTCATTGTCTCCCAAAGCGGGCTCCTTATCAACCAGTAACTTTTGTTTGAAATGATTGTCCAGAAAAACAATTTTTACAAGCTCTCTTCCGTGAACTCTTAACCAAAGTATCCCTGCCTTATCATAATAAAACGCATAGACAACATTTGGTAACCGGTAACCAGACATGTTGGCAACATTCAACATATAATCCATCGAAGATGCAGCAACATTGTAATAACCAAATCCACCTCCTTTCATGTTGATCCAAACAGTGCCCTGGTTATCTTCGAACACTTTAAAGCGGTTACCAATTACATTGTTTGGGTCTTCAATTTTTTGGGAGAAAAAAGAAAACGAAGAATTGGCCGGGTTGTATCGAATAACCCCTCTCAACTTGGGTTCTATCCAAAGAACCCCATTTCTGTCTTCATAAATAGAATATAGACTTTCACCATTACTATATGTAACTATGTTATATTTTCTATTCCCCAGATTAACGGTGATGATCTTTCCATCTGTAGTGGTGGCATATAATACATGGTTGATATTAGATAGTATTAAAGAGTTAATGCGTGCGGTGGTGATCTTCTGAATCGAGAACGTTTTTACACTTTTATCGAAATTGATAATATCCCCGTCAGCCGTACTAAAATAGATATGAGAACTATCTTCATCCACAGCAGTTATATGCCGGTCAGCAATATGGAATGGAATTATTTCAGCCTTCTTATAAATTCCTGATGCAGACCGGGCAAGGCAGCGCAAACCCTTATTGGTTGCTATCCATATGCGATGACCGTGGTCTTCGTAAAACAGGTTAATGCTGTTGGATGGTAACCGGTAATCGGCAGCTTGTTCAGTATTGTATTGAACAAAACGGACCTTCGCTGAATCATGCTGTTCAACACAAAAAATACCATCATTTTCCGATTGCAGCCACACGAAACCATTGACCGCTTTAAGAATTTTGCTAAAAGCGACTGCCTTATTGGAAGATATGATCGATGATAAATGGAAAAATTGCTCGGTTTTTTTATCAAAGCGATAAACCTGCCTGTCGTATGCTTTGATCCATAAATGATTCGACTGGTCTTCTACGATCTGATCAATCCTGTCATTTCTTAATTGAGACTTATCACCCGGTGAAGACCTGAAAGAAACAAAGTTGCGCCCGTCGAAACGATTAATCCCGTCCCATGTTCCGAACCACATAAACCCCTCCCTGTCTTTCATCATTGCTGTCACTGCCCGGTGGGAAAGACCTTGTTCGGTAGAATAATATTCAACCTTGCATTTTGGCTGGCCACCGGTACTGATAACAAACGCAAAAAGAAATAAAACCAAAGCAGACGTTCGTTTGCAAGCAGGTCTCATGTTCAAAAGATTACGGTCAATTACTAATTTCACATTTTAAAGGACCTTCATTCTTTCTACCTTACGAATACACTTAGTACAGGAAAACATGCAGAACAGAAAACCACTACTGAAACCAGTTTGGATTGAATGTTGCACTCCCCAATGTATGCAGAACTTAATAAAATGAATCTCCTAAAAGCATTGAGACGATTGTACCACAAGTTCAGTAATTATTCCCGAAAGCAATAAAATAAAAGACGTAATCTTTATGCAATCGTTCCCGATAATATATTGATTTTTAGGTTAATATTTCAAGACAACTCATGCAAATAGCCTTTCCTTCTTAAACCCTTTTTATAGCTTTTTACAATAAATACAAGTTATATAAGCTACGAGTTTCTGCTACAATGAAGTTATACTGTTGAATATCTAATGATCAGTTGCATCCTGCCCCGCATAAAAAAACGTTTACCAAATAGTTGCTTTAGAAGTCTGTTTGAATGTTGCAATCAATCGAATAATATTTAGATAAGAAGGTTTTCATATGATTTGTTACAATTTATTTGTCTCGGGAATGATAAACCAGGTTCAATCACTACATAATTCTTTATTGAAACAGGATTCATTTTATTTTACGGGCACTATCCAATAACTATAACGATTATCGACAAACGGAATACGGTATTGCTGCATTGGCATCGAACCCCAGCTGTCGATACCCTGCAAACCTGTTTGCTGCAGATCAACATGCATATAAATTTTATCTCTCACCTGCAATTCCCCGGAGTGATATTGTTTCTTTTCGGTTTCCGGATCAAGATCATCGAGTGTGTAAGGTAATGCAGAAAAATTCAGCAAACTATCCACGTATACAAACTCTACCCCTTTGCCTGCTTTGTTCGTCATTTTTACCCAACGCACATCTGCTTTGCTGCCACTCTCCTGCGGACGGGCATAAGGAAAATACTGACTGTTTACCGTTTGCTTATACAAGCCAACAAGTGATGCTGATTTACGATCCCAATAGTTTTCCCATGGGCCACGACCATAAAAACTGATCTGGTCAAATTCTTTTTTCAATTGCAAATCGTTACCCACACGCAGTAACAATGCATACTTTCCTTTAACTGCATCAAAAACATTGGTCACTTTTATTTTACCATCAGCATAAACCGTAAACTCTTGTTCACTTACTGCATCGCCATTCACCACTTCTTTTTTAATGAGGATGTTGTATGAACCATCTGATTGTTTCGTTACTGTTGCAGCAAGCAGTTTACCTTGTTCGTATGCATTGCGCCACATACGAAGGTTATGGTTGAAACCTGCACCAATATCGTTATCAGTTGGTGCACGCCAGTACGATGGTTGTGGGCCTTGTTCAATTACAGTTGAGCCATTTACAGCGTAAGAAGTCATAATACCATTCTTCAGATCAAATCTTACAGCAAACCCTTTACCGCTGATGTTGCAAGCCGATTCTGTTTGGTTCACCTGCAGGTTTCCTTTTCCTGTGATCATGTCCTGTATAACTGTTGCTGCACTTAACGCAAATTGTTCATAGGCGATCTCATATCCTTTCTCAAGGAATGGTTCTGCTTCTTTCAATGTATAATGTACGTTGACGAAGTATTCTTTTTCTTCTTTCTGTTTTGATTTGATGGGAAGTGTAACCGTTGTTGACTGTTGTGCAGCAACAGACAATTGATTGATCAATCCTTTCTCAATTATCTTTCCATCTTCGATCAATTCCCAATTCAATTGCATATTGTCAAGATTGCGGAAGAAATACGTATTACGTACAATCAGTTCATTATTGCTAAATGTTGATTTAATGTATTGATGTACTTTCTTTATTTCAACAGCCATTGGTGTTAAACCTCGATAAGCAGTTACCACACCTTTCACACAGAAATTATTATCAGTGAAATGTTGCGGCACAGGGCCTTCAATCGGAAAATCACCACCATACGCCATGATACGTTTACCATTCTTCACCGTATCAATCGACTGATCGATCCATTCCCAGATAAAACCACCCTGCAGGTTGGGATTGTTTTCAATGGCATCCCAGT
>JAKFDY010000580.1:0-12206 GCA_036675885.1 Lacibacter sp.
GTGTGAGAGGAAGTTATGGCTATGTTCTCTCTGCTTACACTGTAACAAAAACAGAAGGCACACATGGCGGCAATGCCGGTGTAATGATGAAGATTCCTTTTGATAACCGCCTGTTCTTTAATCCACAGGTCGATTTTAATTACCGTGGTATGAAAGCAAAATCTTTAGTGACGAATGAATTCAGCAAAGTAAACGAACTCCAATTCAGGATAATGCCGCTGGTGCAGATCGATTTTAAACATCCTGATAAAAATGAAAACACTTTCTTTATCAGCACAGGTCCGTCACTTGGTTTTGGTTTGTTCGGCAAACAGGTAAAACAAGATCAGAATGGCAGCCCTGTTGACAGAGATTTGCATTATGGTTTTACACGTTACGGCCAGTTTGATGCGGAGTGGCACCTGGGACTTGGTTATGAAACAACAAACGGACTTCGTTTGTTACTTAACTACTCACATGGTTTGAGCAACATGATCAATACAAATGATGCCGGCAATTTAAGATACAGAACCATCAGCGCAGGAATTGGTTATTGGTTCGGAAAGAAAAAGTAAGAACTTTAGCGCTTACCAATTGCTGTTATGATCAGGTATAATCCCAAAGAATGGTTCACGTTTATATTCCGGTTACATAAATCGGATACCATCCGTAAACTGTCGCCGTTGTTGTTCGGAATAGCCGTTTATTCTGCTGTTATTGCCGTGCTTGAATTGGAAGTATTCAATCTTTCCGACGACAATCATCTCAAGAGCATACCCATGATGCATAGCCTGCTGGGCTTTGCAATTTCAATGTTACTTGTGTTTCGCACCAATACTGCTTATGACCGTTGGTGGGAAGGGCGAAAACTCTGGGGTGCGCTTGTAAACAACAGTCGCAACTTATCGATTAAACTGGCCGCTATTCTGAAAGAAGATGATAAGAATAACCGTACGTTCTTCAGCAGCAGTATTCCTTTTTATGCCTACAGTTTAATGAACCATTTGCAGCAAGAGTCAACAAAAACAGCTTTGTTTGATGAAGATGATCATGGACACCTGCTGGCGAATATTGATCAGGGCAAACATATTCCTAACCAGATAGCGGCGCAACTGTTTAAACGTGTGCATTTGCTGCACCAGCAGGGAAAAATTACGGGTGAGGAACTCATTATTCTTAATGCCGAGCTGCAATCATTTGCCGAAATATGTGGTGCCTGTGAACGTATCAAGAACACCCCCATCCCTTTTTCATACAGCGTGTTCATCAAAAAATTCATCTTCTTTTATGTAATGACGCTTCCCTTTGGTTATGTGTTTACCATGGGCTATTATGTAATACCGGTCGTAACATTTGTGTTTTATGTATTGGCCAGCCTTGAATTGGTAGCTGAAGAAATTGAAGACCCGTTTGGTATTGACGCAAACGATCTGCCAATGGAAAAGATCGCTTCCAACATCAAAAAACACGTACAGGAAATTCTGCATTAAGCTAAACCTATAAGATTCTTAAAACCTTATAGGTTCAGCTTAATTTTTGTTTTGTTAATAGTGGTATTGAATTTGCCGTAACAGACCGAATGGTTACTTTTACAAATCAAATACCTTGGCTAGAAAAATCTTAAAAATACTAACCCGCATTTTACTTGCCCTGTTCCTGCTTTTGGTGGCAGTATGGTTGCTTATTCAAACAAGTCCCGTTCAAAACTGGCTCACCGGGAAAGCAGCTAAGTGGCTGGCCCATGAATTAAAGACGGAAGTATCGGTAAAGCATGTAGAATTTGCCTTATTCAATAAGGCACTTATTGAGGGTGTATTGGTAAAAGACCGCAACAAAGATACGCTTGCCTATATAGGTCGGCTCAGCACCAATCTTGCCGATTGGTTTTTTCTGAATGATAAGATCGAGCTCAAATATATCGGTCTTGAGCAAACGCAGTTATACGCCCATCGCACCGACAGTGTTTGGAATTATCAGTTCCTCATTGATTACTTTTCATCACCAGGCAAATCTTCCGGCAAGAAAACACAAACAGAACTTGAGCTAAAAAAGGTTGAACTAAGGAATATCTCCATTATTCAGAAAGATGAATGGCGTGGACAGACGATGACCGGAAGACTGGGTTACATGCTTGTTGATCTTAAAACATTTGATCTGCCGAAAAAAATCATTGAAGCTGAAACGATTGAAATCACTTCACCCTACTTTGCTATTGACAATTATGTGGGTAAGAGAGCAAAGACGGCACGTAAACCAGACAGTGCATACCATACACCAGATATAATTGTGCAGCGCTGGAATGAAGCCGGCTGGAAAATGAGCGCTGATAATTTGAAGATTGATGACGGTGAATTAAGGATAGATAACTTAACCGAACGTGAACCATTTGAATATTTTGATGGCGCTCACCTTCGGTTTACAAAAATGAACGGACAGTTTAAGAACCTGCAGTTCGCAGGCGACAGTTTAACAGCTAACATAAAACTCGCAGCAAAAGAAAGAAGCGGGTTTGAGGTAAAGCAGCTTGACGCAGACTTCTTATTCTATCCACAGGGCATGGAATTTAAAAACTTAACAGCCCGCACCAACAAGAGCAAGCTCAGTAATTTCTTTGCCATGCGGTATGAGCAGTTTGATCATGATATGAGCGAGTTCATTACGCATGTACGTATGGAAGGTTCTTTTGAAAACAGCGAACTGCATAGCGATGATATTGCTTTTTTTGCCCCCGTATTGAAAGACTGGAATGACAAGATCAGCATCGAAGGTAAAATAAGAGGCACTGTTGATCATTTGAAAGGAACCGATATTGTCATCAACACATTACGGCAAACAGTGCTCGATGGAAGCTTTACTATGGATGGTCTTCCTGACATCAACAACAGCTTCCTTGATCTGAAAGCAAACAGGCTGCAAACTTCATATGAAGATGCTGCTTCAATTTATCCGCCATTACGTAAGATCACCTACCCTGCCATTTCAAAGATCAGCTATCTCAATTTTACGGGATCGTTCACGGGTTTCTTTAAAGACTTTGTAACCTATGGTACGCTGCAAACAAACCTTGGTACACTTGTAACTGATATTAACCTGAAACTCCCTGATAAAAGCGAACCTATTTATTCAGGCAAGATCAAAACAAACGGTTTTGCCTTGGGTACATTCATCAGAGATCCAATGTTTGGAACAATTGTAATGGATGGCTCATTGAAAGGGCGTGGCTTTAATCCAAAAACATTGTTTGCAGAAGTTGATGGCAACATTCAGGCATTCTATCTCGATGGATATACCTACCGGAACATTACTGCAAAAGGCATGTATGAGAAAAGTAAGTTTGATGGTTCCCTTATTGTAAAAGACAGTAACCTTTCGGTAAACTTAACGGGCATGGTGAACTTAAGCAAAGACACACCTGTTTATAATGTTACAGGCGACATACATAACATTAATTTCCATGCGCTTGGCATAACCAAGAATAAGCTTCGCTTAAAATCATTTGTAAACGTAGATTTCAAAGGAAAAACAATTGATGACTTTCTTGGCACTGCCAACCTGCAAAATGCTGTATTGACAAATGATACGAATCAACTTTCATTCGATTATTTTTCGCTCTCATCGGTTATTGTTGATGGCAAAAAACAATTAGCTGCACGCAGCAACGAAGCAGATGTGAACATTGTTGGCAACTTTAATATTCTTGATCTGCCGAATACTGCTTTATCCTTTTTAAACATTTACTTCCCTGCTTATATTCCTCAACCGAAGAGACAGGTGAAGGACCAGGATTTTACATTTGATATCACCACCAGGAATATTGCCGAGTATATTGATATGCTCAATATTCCGGTGAAAGGATTCGATAACAGCATTATTAAAGGTTATATCAGCACCAATAAAAACACATTCAACCTGCAAACTGATGTACCCGAATTCAAATACAAAGACATCGGATTTAACAGTATTGCTATTACTGCAACAGGCGATTATAAAAAACTCGATCTGAAAGGTACTATCAGCGAAGTAATTTTAAACGACAGTCTCAGTTTACCGCAAACAACCTTTACAGTTACTGCAGCAAACGATACAGGTTCGGTAAACATTCGCACAAGAGCATCACAAACATTAAAAGATGCAAACCTGAATGCAAAGATCAAAACCAACAGAGATGGTGTTGAAATTGTATTCCAGCCTTCTACTTTAGTGATCAATGATAAAGTATGGAATATTGAAGACAAAAGCGATCTGTTTATTGGCAAGAATATGATTCATTCTGAAAGTATAAAACTTGAATCGGGAAATGAATCAATCAAAGCCTATACTAAGTTTTCAGAAACAGGCACAACAGAAGATTTTGTGGTTGAACTTAACAATGTACATCTTGAAGATGTAATGCCATACGTCTTAAAAGATCCCCGGCTGGAAGGACAGATAACAGGCCAGGTGAACGTTACTAATCCATACGGAAAAATCAGGATCGATGCAGATCTTAAAGCAGAACGTTTCCGGTTTAATAATGATTCAATTGGTGTGGTTACAATCACTGGTAACTATAATGTTGAAACGGGTGAAATCAATTCAAATATTGTTTCTGATAATCCTTTGTATGAATTTTTAAGCAGCGGAAAGATCAACATCAAAGATCCAAAGAACCCCACGATCGACCAGGTGATTGATGCAAAGAATCTGAAGCTGAGTGTACTTGAAAAATATCTTTCCGTTATTATGAAGGATATGAAAGGTGTGGCGAATGGTGTTATCCGTTTACAGGGAAATGCCAGTGCCCCTGATCTTATCGGCAATGTAAAATTAAGCGATGCATCTTTTGTGCTTGATTATACCAAGTGCCGCTATAAAATGAATGAAGGGGCTGAGATCATTTTCAAAGAAGGGGAAATTGATTTCGGCCGACTGATTCTTACGGATATTGCTAACCGCACCGCCACTTTTTCCGGAAAAATGTGGCATCAGTTTTTTAAGAAGATGTCATTCAATATGGAGTTTCATGCAAATGATACAAGGCGAGGTTTTCTTGTACTGAACACAACCAAAAAAGATAACAGTCTTTTTTATGGCAATGTTGTGGCCGATGCCAGCGGCACCATAAGAGGAGAAGTTGATAATATTGTAATGAAGTTTAGGGGAACTCCAACAGATAGTTCTAAAGTTTATCTGCCCACATCTGATTCCCGTGTAACCGGAACTGCTGATTTTATTGTGTTCCGTCAATACGGTAAGGAGATGAAGGTTGAATCTAAAATAAAAGAATCATCAAATCTTACTGTTGATCTGGATGTGTTCCCCAACCCACTTGCAAAAATCTATTTGATTCTTGATGAAACTACCAATGATATTATTGAAGGACAAGGCAATGGCAATCTGAACATCAGGGTTAGTACCAACGAAGGCACTTCAATGAGTGGCCGCTTCAACATCACCAAAGGACGTTATACTTTTAACTGGCAGGCACTGATCAAAAAACAATTTATCATCAACAACGGAGTTGTTGAGTGGAATGGGGATCCTTATAATGCACGTATTAATATTGATGCCCGTTATGAAATTGACAGAGTTGCATTACCTGCTGATCTTTGCAGCAGCAACGAACAAAACTCATTGACTGTAATCAGTAATCTTTCAGGTTCATTATCAAATCCGGTTATCTCATTCCGTTTCGAATTACCTCAAGGGCATCCATGTCGTACCAACCCAATTACGATGAGCGGTTTCCAACGGATGTACAGCAATCCGAATGAATTAAACAACCAGGTGTTTTCATTATTGGTGTTTAATCAATTCCTGAGCAACAATGCAAATGCAGCAAATGCCATTGGCGGAATAGGTACAAGTGTTGCCGGGACACTCACTGAGTTCCTTGCACAACAGGTACAGTCGGGTCTTGGTCTTATCTTAAAAAATATACCGGGTGTCAATAAGCTGAATCTTGATCCTTATGTAACATTTACACCGGGTTTAATTTCAGGTACAGATGCTGAAACACAAAATTTCGGAGGCACCAGCAGATTTGGAGTAACCAAACGGTTATTAAATGGCAAACTGATTTTAAAAGCAGGAGGTTCTTTACTTGTTAATACAGGACAAAATTCACCTATTCAAAATAATAACCAGCTAACACCCGACTTTACGTTGGAATGGTTGCTTACCCCCGATGGTAAACTCCGTTTAATTGGTTTTTACCGAAGTGTGTATGATGTGCAATGGCGTGCAGCCAACAGAACCGGTATCAGTTTCTCTTATGTGAGAGATTTTGAATTTTGATCTTACTTCAAAATTTCGTGACCTAATTTATCACGCTTTGTTTCCAGGTATTTTTGATTGTATTCATTTGGAGCGATCCGTACGGGAACAGTTTCCACAATCTCTAAACCATAACCTAATAAACCAGCTCTCTTTTTTGGATTATTGCTGATGAGTTTCAGTTTAGAAACATTGAGTGTGCGAAGTATTTGTGCTCCTACACCATAATCCCTTGCATCCATCGGTAATCCTAAATGCAGATTTGCTTCAACTGTATCCAACCCCTCTTCCTGCAGTTTATAAGCTTTCAGTTTATTGAAGAGTCCAATACCTCTTCCCTCCTGGTTCATATACAACACAACACCCTTTCCTTCTTTTTCCACCATTTGCATGGCACTGTGCAGCTGATCACCACAATCGCAACGCAGCGAACCAAGAATATCGCCGGTAAAACACGATGAATGGACACGCACCAACACTGGTTCATCATTTTCCCAGATTCCTTTAATTAATGCAAGATGTTCCTGTGCTGTTTCTTTTTCACGGAAAGCGACCAGTTTAAAATGACCATAAGCTGTGGGCATTTCCACACGCACAATCTCTTCGATCAGTGAATCGGTCTTTAACCTGTATTCGATCAGGTCTTTAATAGAAATGATCTTTACATCGAATTTTTCTGCAATGATCTCTAACTGAGGGAGGCGTGCCATGCTGCCATCCTCATTCATAATTTCCACCAACACACCGGCAGGTTCAAGTCCGGCTAAGCGAACAAGATCAATAGTAGCTTCTGTATGTCCGCTGCGGCGCAATACTCCACCGGGTTTTGCTCTTAGAGGAAAAATATGTCCCGGGCGGGCAAGATCCTCGGGCTTTGTATCCTTATTTATAAGTGCCTGAACAGTTCTGGCTCTGTCCTGGGCCGAAATACCTGTGCCTGTGCCTGGCCCGGTAAGATCAACAGAAATAGTAAAGGCTGTTTCGTGCAGGGATGTATTTGATGAAACCATTGGTTCCAGCTTCAGCTCTATACAGCGCTCATCAGTAATGGCGGCGCAAATGAGCCCCCGGCCCTCTTTGCTCATAAAATTGATGACTTCAGGCGTTACATGACGGGCTGCAATAATAAAATCGCCCTCATTCTCACGATCCTCGTCGTCTACCACAATCACCATTTTACCATTACGGATATCCTGAATCGCACTTTCGATAGTATGAAGCATTAAATAGATTTAAGCCCGCAAAGTTAGTTGAAAACAACAGGCTTTCCACAAATCATCCCCAACTGTTAAATGAGCACTCTTTAATTGCAGCAAGATTCATAATGAGCTTGTCTTTCTTTACGAAATGTTAATATTTGTTTGCTTTCTGTAGGTAAGATTGTTGTTTATTTGCTCACGTAAAACTATACAAGTATGATAAAACTCAGAAGACTGCTACTATTTACTGTATTATCGTTTATAACAGTAATTACAAATGCTCAGGTAACTACGAGTAGTATGAGTGGAGTGGTAAAAAGTAATACCGGTGAAGCTCTTGCTGGTGCAACTATTACCGCCTTACACCAACCCACCGGAACAAGGTATACTTCCGTTACAAGATCCGGAGGTCGTTTCGACATTCTTAATATGAACCCTGGCGGCCCCTACATCGTTACAGTAACATTTGTAGGATTCCAGGAGGGCAAGAGAACGGATGTTTATCTTAGCCTTGGGGATGAATACAGACTCGACTTCAACATGTCGAACACAGCTACTGAAATCAGTGAAGTTGTTGTATCAGGTGCACGTAGCCGTGCTCTCAAAAGTGGTGCAACTACCAATATCAATAACCGCCAGATCAATACACTTCCCACCATCAGCCGTAGTATTAATGACTTTACCCGTTTAACTCCGCAAGCAGGTCCCGGCAATACTTTTAATGGCCGTGACGGACGTTTCAATAATATCCAGATTGATGGTGCGAACTTCAACAACAACTTTGGCTTAAGCAGCAGCAACCTTCCAGGTGGTGATGCTCAGCCAATTTCGCTCGATGCTATTGAAGAAATATCTGTTAACATCTCTCCATTTGATGTGAAACAAGGAAACTTTACCGGTGCAGGTGTAAACGCTGTTACACGAAGCGGCACAAATACTTTTACCGGTTCAGCTTATGGTTTTTACCGTAATCAGAACTTTAACGGCAAGTATGCTGCATCCACTAAATTACCAGAGGCAACGCAAAGCGAAACCAAATCATATGGTATGCGTTTAGGTGGCCCGATCATTAAGAATAAATTGTTCTTTTTTGTTAATGGTGAAAGAGAAGTGAGAACATATCCGGGTTTAAACTGGGTGGCTTCACGCCCCGGCCTTAGCGGACCAACTGTTTCACGTACTACAGCTACAGATCTTGATGCTGTGAGCAGTTTCCTGAAATCAAATTATAATTATGAAACAGGTCCTTATGAAAATCTGGGACAGTTTGCTTCGGAAAACTATAAACTACTAGGACGTATTGATTGGAACATTAATGATAATAATCGTTTAACCGTTCGGTACAACTTTGTTAAAAGTGTGAATGATAACGAAACAAACGGATCGTCAGCACCAAATCCAAGAGCATCTTCTAACCGCTGGAGTAGAAACGCAATGGCATACGAAAATGCCAATTATGGATTTGAAGATATCGTATCATCATGGACTGTTGATTTTAAAAGTAAAATTGGCAAAAACGCCAATAACCAATTCCTTGCAACATATACAAACATTGAAACAAACCGTACAAGCGAGTCTACACCTTTCCCGTTTGTTGATATACAGGATGGAGCAGGCGATCAGTACATCAGTTTTGGATATGAATTATTTAGCTGGAGGAATTCGGTAAAAAATAAGGTAATTACATTCACCGATAATTTCTCTTACAATGTTGGTAAACACAGCCTTACTGCCGGAGCATCGTTTGATTATCTTTATTTCGGTAATAGTTTTCTTCGTTATGGAACAAGTTATTACCGTTTTAATTCAGTTAGTGATTTCCTGAATGGTGCGGCTCCAAACGCTTATGCATTAACATATGGCTACAATGGTACCGATCCGATTGCTGATCTTGAATTTGGTCAGTTAGCTGCTTATGTGCAAGACGAAATCAAATTAACTGATCGTTTTAAGTTATTAGCCGGTGTTCGTTTTGATCAGGCAATCTATCTTGAAAAACCAATTGACAACCCAACCATCAGAACAAAGACATTCAGGGACCTTGGTGGTAATCCTATCACTTTTGATGTAGGATCATGGCCAAAGAGTAAATTAATGTGGTCGCCTAGAGTTGGGTTTAACTGGGACATCTTAGGTAACCGTGATCTCATTATTCGTGGTGGTTCAGGAATATTTACAGGTCGTTTGCCATTCGTTTGGTATACCAACCAACCTACGAATAGCTATGCTTTGCAGGCTACAGTAGAAAGAACAGGTTCTGCTGCTGCGCAATACCTGTTTAATCCCGATCCGAACGCATACCGTAATACTTTCCCTCAGTCTACAGCTACATTACCTTCAGGTGCTTCACTGGCAATTGTTGATAAGAATTTTGTATTTCCGCAAGTTTGGAGAAATTCAATAGCATTCGATAAAAAACTTCCCTGGAATATGACATTAACAATGGAAGCTATCTTTTCCAAAGACGTAAATGCCATTCTTCAGTATAACGCAAACATGGCAAGCCCAAACTCTTCATTTAGTGGACCTGATGCACGACCAAGATATACTTCAAGTGGATCAAGATCTATAGACGGTACAGTACGTGAAGCAATGGTATTATCAAATACAAGCAAAGGCGGCAGCTTCAGTTATACTGCTTTGATCACAAAGGGTTTCAGCAAAGGTTTTTATGGTCAGGTTTCATACAGCTTTAACTATGCAATGGATGTTTCCGGAAATCCAGGTTCACAAGCAGCATCTGCATGGAGCAATCTTGCGAGCTATAGAGGCAACAACAATCTACTTGATCCTTCAGTATCACAATATTCAATTCCTCACAGAATTACTGCAGTTGTATCTAAACGTTTTGAATACCTGCGCAAATCATTGGCAACAACTATTTCATTGTTTTACGAAGGTTCGTCAACCGGCAGACATTCGTATATCTACAGTAACGATATGAACAATGATGGTGTTACAAACGATTTGATGTATGTACCAAAAGACAGAGTAGAAGCTGGCATTTTCTTCCCTAACACCGTAGCTGGAATTGCTGACGCTGATGTTTTCTGGGCATACGTTGAGCAAGACAAATACCTTAGAAAACGTAAAGGAAATTACACCGAACAAAACGGCGGCTTGTTTCCATGGGTTCACACTGTGGATATGCGTTTACTTCAGGATTTTTCATTGAAACTAGGGAACAAAAAACATTCTTTGCAATTCAGCATGGATGTACTCAACTTTACGAATATGGTTAATCGTAGCTGGGGTAACAGAACCCGCCTTGTTTATTCTAATGCACGTATTTTGCGTTGGGTATCGAACACGAGTACTGGCGTTCCTCAATTTGCCATGAATACAGTGAGTGGACAAAAACCTGTCAGGTCGTACGAAACAAGTCCAACTGTTGCAAGTACATGGGGTATGCAACTTGGTTTACGCTATTTCTTTTAATGAATATTACATATGAATAAAAAAAGTCCCGAAGTAATTCGGGACTTTTTTTATTCATTTACATCAAACAATTTTTCAACAAAAACTCAATTCACTAAAAACTATTTTCCCCAACCCCACTCCAAAAATTCAGGAAAGGCTTTTGCCCAGGTATGCACATCATGTTTACCATCTTTCATTTCTAAATAACGGATGGCTTCATCACCATAACCTTTCTTCTTTAATTCAGCGATCAGATCTAGTGCATCATCAATTGAATCGATGATGCCATTATTGTTACGATCAAGTTTTTCATCAAGTAAACCAGTCTGGAAAAAGAACTTTAACCACGGAGCAGCAACAGCATCTCTCACCTGGTTGTGCATAATACGATCGGCCTCGTCAGTATAACCATCTTCATATGCTTTCTGCCGCCACCAGAACGCACCGGAAAACACGCCTACTTTACTAAATTCATGCGGATGATTCCATACAATGTCCATTGCCATTAATCCACCCAAAGAAAAACCTGCGAATGATTTTTCTTTAAACTGTGGCACGTTATACTGACTGTGCAGGAATGGAAGTAATTCATCAAAAATAAAAGAGGTGTAAGCTCCTGCCTTTGCACCACGACCCAGGTAATCGGTCTGGCTGGCAATGCCGTATTCCATTTTACGATCGGCACCGCAATGAATACCCACACAAAATAGGGGCGATATTTTTTGTTGCTCATACAACTCATCAAGCATTTCAATAAACGGCATTCTTGGAAGATCCTGCCCGTCGTTAATGAGCAATAAACTCATCTCTGCAGAATCATGTACCGATTTAGGGAGATACATATCAATTTTTACATCCCGTTCCAACAACTCCGACTTCAACAGCACCGATTCAAATACCAGGTGCTTCATTTTCTCCTTAAGCATATTTTCAAAAATAAGGAAATGATGGTAAAATTATTTTAGGGCGTAAGTTAATCTTAGCGAATTGTGTACTATATTAATGCAATATTTAATAACAACGTTGCCTGCTGCTTCAACCTCATTTACAAGACCATAAACATTTAATATGAAAAAGATCGGTATTCTTCATGGCAAAGAACGCTCCTTCCCTGCTGCTTTTGTTGAGAGGATCAACAGTAAAAACATTCCCGGCATTATGGCTGAACCTGTGCGCATCGACAAAGTAGTGCAAGGTGTAAACAACGGGTATGCTGTCATCATCGATCGAATTTCACAGGACGTGCCGCATTACCGTGCTTATTTAAAAAATGAAGCCATTACAGGAACAGCTGTGATCAACAACCCGTTTTGGTGGAGTGCCGATGATAAGTTTTTCAACAACTGTCTTGCA
>JAKFDY010000581.1:0-3351 GCA_036675885.1 Lacibacter sp.
GCAAGCATTAGCACCCACATGGCGTTTTGTGGTGGATGATAATAAAAGTCTTTTTGTCAATGCGTTAGAAGGACAGATTATAGAATTTAACAGCGATGAAAATAGGGATGTGGAGTGAAGTCATATGTCATTACGTTATAGCATTTTAGCGAGCGGAAGTACGGGGAATTCGCTTTATGTTGAATCAGACGAGCATTCCTTTTTAGTAGATGCCGGATTTAGCGGAAAGCAAATGGAGGCATTTTTTCAACATATAGATCGTGATATAAGTAAATTATCAGGAATATTTGTAACCCATGAACACAGTGATCATATCAGCGGCCTTGAAGTATTAAGCCGGAAACACAAACTGCCTGTTTATATTTCACAAAAAACATTAGCAAACAGCAGCCTTTCAATCGATCAATCGCTTATCCGTTATTTCAAAAAGGATGAAACTGTGGTAATTGATCAGCTGCAGATCAAATGTTTCAGCAAATCGCATGATGCGGCTGATCCATTCAGTTTTATGATCAGCTCACAAAACATTAATGTGGCAGTGATTACAGATATTGGTTATGCCTGTAAACAGGTGTTGCATTATTTTCAGCAAAGCCATGCTGTGTTTCTTGAAAGTAATTATTGTGAAACGATGTTGGCCAATGGAGATTATCCATACAATCTGAAACGCCGCATCAGCAGCGATGAAGGGCATCTCTCAAATAAGCAGGCGCTGGAGTTGTTTTTAAATTACAGAACGCCGCAGCTAAGCCATCTTATTTTATCGCATCTTTCAAAAAACAATAACACACCTCAAACAGTAGAAGGATTATTTCAATCACATGCAGGCAATACCAAAGTAATTGTTGCGTCACGTTATGAAGAATCGGAATTGTTTTGCATTGATGGCGTTGCTGCAGTAGTACAACGTTCAGTGCTGAAACAGAAAAAAAAGCTGCCGAATGAAAACCAGTTAAGTTTGTTTTAACGCTTCATTTTTTTTATTTGTATATCAATATTCATACACATCATACCAAACCTGTTGAAGGAATCATCAGCATTGGTAACCTGTACAAGGATTTTGATGCTATTGAACCCGACAGTTTGTATTCAGTGGGATTACATCCCTGGTATGTTACTGAAGAAGCATGGAAAAATCAGTTTGCAGCAGTAAAAGAAAAAAGCCGTTTGCAAAATGTTGTGGCAATTGGTGAAGCAGGTTTGGATAAAGTATGCGCAACAGATTTTGCATTACAACAAACTGTGTTTGCACAGCATATTCAACTGGCCAATGAAGAGCAAAAACCTTTGATCATACATTGTGTGCGGGCACATGCTGAAGTGATTGCTTTACTTAAGCAAACTCCGGCGCAGGTGCCGGTTATCTTTCATGGGTTTAATAAAAGCAAAGAACTGGCACAGCAACTGATTGCTTTGGGTTATTATCTTTCTTTTGGGAAAGGATTGGAAAAGCAGGGTTTGCAGGAAGTGATGGCCGCTTTGCCCATAGCAAAGATTTTCCTTGAAACCGATAACAGCACTATTTCTATTCCTGAAATTTATACTTATGCTGCAGCCGCTTTTCAAATTGACGAAGATTCACTTAGCTTGCGGCTTCAAAAAAATGCAGCCAAGGTATTTGGTCCTGCACTAGTAGTTATATGATGACAGATATTTCCTGGCTTTCACGTACCAGTTTATTGATAGGCGAAGAAACTGTTCGTGCACTCACACAAAAACATGTGATGATTGTTGGTATGGGCGGTGTTGGATCGTTTGCGGCAGAGTTTATTGCACGTAGTGGTATTGGGAAAATGACGATCATTGATGGTGATGTGGTTGATCCTACTAACCGTAATCGTCAGTTACCTGCATTAGCTACCAATCATGGTGAATCGAAAGCGTTGATCATGGCAGAACGTTTGAAAGCGATCAATCCTGAAATAGAATTGAATGTGGTGAAAGAGTTTGTGAATCCTGAAATGGTGTTACAACAGTTTTCTTATAAACCGGATTATTTAATTGATGCCATCGACAGTATTACACCAAAGATCACGTTTATACGGATGGCTTATGAAAGTGGTTTGCCGTTGATAAGCAGCATGGGTGCAGGTGCCAAACTTGACCCAACACAATTAAGGGTGGTGGATATTTCGAAGACGTATAATTGTCCGTTTGCACAACAGGTACGGAAAAATTTAAAAGGTCATGGCATTCGCAAGGGTGTGAAAGTGGTATTTTCTCCCGAAGCGCCCATCAAAGAAAGTTTGATGTTGACGGATGGAAGAAATTATAAAAAATCTGCTTACGGCACCATCTCTTATTTACCTGCGGTTTTTGGTGCGGTAACAGCATCGGTAGTGATAAGAGATTTGATGAAGCTGAAATAATGCTTATTCCCCTCCGCATGAATGTTTTTGACACTCTTCTAAAGTTTTAAACTTAGTTGAGGTAGCACATTGTTCAAATGAGCCATCAGGTTTTTGCACCATACAGAAATAGAATCTACCAAACTTTACACAAGTACATGGTACAATTTGCGGGGCAGCTCTTTTCAGGCTTCTGGGTTGGGCTGAAGATTTTGAGATTGCTTTCTTTGCAACTTTCTTTTTGGGTATTGCCTTTTTTTTAAGCTCTTTTTTTGCTTTAGCCATAGTATAAATGTTAGAAGTTTTTGAAGTGACTAAATCTTAATGCCTCAGAGTCTTCAAATATGGTATTTATATTAAAAATTAATGGCTTTTTGCCTCCAAACCTGTTATCGCTTAACTGGTAAATTTCTTTTACTGTAAATGAGCGTAACTCAGGAACCTCATCAATTTCATTTGTAATAAACCGGATATTTAATTTAGTTTTTGACAGATCAAATGGATCATAGACGCTCTCTTTGGTATAGTATGTTGCCTTTTTGTCTAAAACCCATTCAATTTTTTGGTTTTTCTTTTTGGAGGCCACTTTGAGCTTCTTGTAAAAAAGGAGTTCTCCGAAATCATATTTTCCTACCAATGCAGGACCTAGTCCTATGCAATTGTTAGAGCCATCTAGTACAGCAGGTAAAAAAATAGCTGCATTGATATTATCTATTTTAGCAGTAATTACAAATAATTTATAGCGTTTGTCAAGTAAAGGAATTTCAAGCTTTTGTTTGGTGGAGCTATCATTCATAATAGTTTTTTCTGCGAGACCATCTCGATAAACATAGCTTTCAGATAAGTTAGAAACAAAAATTTTTCCGCTGTCTAGTTTAGATGTGTCATAACCTTTCGCTATTGCGAACATGTGTTTAACATCTGATATATTCATTTCAGCAGGTGAAAATGAAAGTTGGGCCGGTTTACAGCTAATCAATATAATTGAAAAGAATAGTATAAA
>JAKFDY010000582.1:0-22455 GCA_036675885.1 Lacibacter sp.
CAATGCTGAAGATCGGTTGAAAGAGCAAGGGCGCCTAAAGCATTACACCCATCATACGCTGTGTAAGTGAGATAGAATAATTCATCGATCTTAACAAGGCGTGGATCTTCCACACCATGTACCTCATAATCGAACTGCGGGAAAAGCACCGGTGTATCAAGGCGTTGTTCTACCTGTAAAGGACTGCTGAGTTTACAATAGCCAATGCTTGAATAATTTCCCTTAGCTACTGCCCTGTAGAAAATATGAATGGAATTGTTGAAACTGATAACAGCGGGGTTTAACACCCCATCACATTCAAAACCAAGTTGCGTTTTTTCTAAGAGAATACCCTCTTTTTTTACTGCCAGCATATTTGTAAACGGTTGCTTGTAATTAGCACAAATAACCTTACTCCTTCATGTAAAGTTGAAGTACACGCAACAATACGCAGTTATATGTTTACATTAAATCATTACATCATTCACACATCCTGTCTAAAAAAAATAAAAGGGCTGTATATACAGCCTTTAGCGTAAAAAAAGCGGGATAGTTATCCCGCTCATCCACTACCAATTGACCTGATCTATATTATTTGTTATCTGTAAAAATATCGCCGATCGCTTTACCCAGCTCATCCATATCATGATTGAACTCTTCTTTAAATTTTTCCCAATCGGTTTTGGTTGTTTCGTAGGCAGTAATTTTCAAGCGAAGATCCCTGTTACGTTGCTCAAGTGCTTCAATACGTTCAGTGTACACTTTGTCTAATAACTTTCCGGGTTTTTTCAACTTCACCTTAAGTTCTGCAATGCGTTTTTCATTTGCTTCAATCTTTGCTTCTGCATCTGCTTTAAAAGCAGCCCATTCTTCTGAGGTTGCAACACGTATAGTTACTGCATCATTCTTTTCCTCAATCACAACTGTATCTTTCTTTGCATCATTTTCTGTAGTGCCATCTTCTGCGCTGTTATTGCAACTGAGCAGTGAAACACTGCTGATTAATGTTATAGCCGAAAAAAAATAAACGAACTTTTTCATTGTGTTTGTTTTTGATGAATAAACGGAGTAGTTCTTATTTAAGTGTTTTGAATCTGTTGCTTGCGTAAGGTTAGTTTCTTTTGATTCAGGATTGCCTTTAACAGCAGAGTAACCAAAAAGAAAAATAACGAGTAGTACCTGTAAAAAAGTAGAGATGCTATCCCTGGTAAAACGTTTCATGTGTTAGATAATGTAAGTGACAGGAAAAACAATAGTTTTTCCCTTTGCAGGTTAAAGCAAATTGAATATTGTTGTTTATGATGTTATGGCAAAAGCATTCATTTACCATTCCATACAAACAAATGCAGAGGGACAGGTATTACTTTTTCCGTCGAATACGATCGGTGCGGTTTTCTAAAGGAGGATGATTAAGAGAATAAGGATGAGGATAAGAACACCAACTGAAATGTATACACCACCGCTTAACACTTTCAATTCTTTTTTAAGTTCCTTTTTCTCTTTACGTAATGCCTTTTTTTCTTCAGCAGATAAAGCAGATCTGTCGGTGGCTTTAACTTCAATAAGGCGTTGCGTTAATTGTTTAACTCGTACTTCGGTTTCAACACGTACCGAAGAATCGGAAACAACGTTGGCAAAAGCCGGGGCTGCAAGAAATAGCACAAATACTACAAAAATGTATTTTACTGTTTTCATGATCCTGAAATTAAATATGTGAGAAAACCTACAGCGATTGCGGACACAAACTATGCCAACTTCGTGCAGTGCCCTAAAGGTGCTTCAATTCTGATTATTGGCTGTTACAGGCTTTTAACCAAAGCTTATATCATTCACACATTTACGGGGCAGGACATACGAACTTGCCTGTTTGTACCTGTGATTCAAGGGATTCGTTTATCCCTTGGTGGCAAAACTTAATACAGAATTCATAAAAACCTGCCGAAAAGTTCTCAACTTTAAAGAAACAATTTTTATGAACTGGCCCGTTATCATAGGAGTGGGACTTTTGTTGCTGGCATTAGTTGTTTTCCTTGTTCGCAGGAACATGAAAGATGAAGAAGAATTTGAACAGCAGGTAAATGAAGATTATCACAAATCAAAGGAAGAAGAAGGTGATGTGCAGATTGATGAAATAACCAAGTGATAAGTTCTAATGCTAAATTAAAGTTTACTTCTTCCTGTCTGTAAGCGAATGCATAAAGGCAATCAGCTGTATCTTCTCCTGTTGGCTCAGGTTTAATGGATCTGTTGGCAAGGTCTGATTGTCAACTTGAAGACCCATTCCGGCACCGCCTCCTTTATTATAGAATTCAATTACCTCTTCAATTGTTTTGTAAACGCCGTTGTGCATATAAGGAGCAGTTAGTGAAATATTGCGAACTGTTGCTGTTTTAAATGAACGGAATAGTTGCGGCATCTGGTGCTGATTGTAACGTCCTTTGTCGGTATCGGTTATTGTGCCCGATGCATTTGCGGGAGTACCCAATACTTCACTTTCTGTTTTGGTGAACGATGGTGGAACGGTTCCGTTAAACAGTGGAAGAAAATGGCAGGTTCCGCATTTTGCTTTACCTAAAAAAAGATTCATACCATTGATCTCATCTGTATTTAATTCACTTGTATCTCCGTTCATATAACGATCGAAAGGAGAATTGAAAACAGCCAGTGAACGGATATAGCTGGCCAGTGCATTCTGTATTTGCCAGGCTTTAATTGAATCTGTTGAGTTAAATGCTTTGGTGAATAATTTTTTATAGGTGATTTGCTGCTGCAATTTTAAAGCAGCATCTTTTAACGAGCCGTGCATTTCATCTTTATTGGCAATTACATCGGCAGTTTGCGATTCAAGATCGGGCCGGCGCATATCCCAAAACTGGCCATGTTGCAAAGAAGCATAGTTGAGTGATGCAGCATTTCGTTTAATAAAACCACCATTAAGCGATGCACTTGTAGCAAGCCCATCAGTAAATGCTTTATCAGGCGAATGGCAGCTGCCACAACTACGTTTATTATTAATCGAAAGAACAGGGTCGTAAAATAAATGCTCACCCAATTTTACTTTGTCGCTGTTGCTTTTGTATTCAGGCGAAGGAATAAAAGTATTTACATCAAAACCATTTGTTGCAAACAGGGTAGGTGCATCACTTCTGAAATGTCTTCCGTCATTAATGAACGGAATTTTTGCTTTTACCTGTAAATTGTATAATGCGATACTGACAGGGTTAAGATATTGTGTGATAAATGCAGCACGGTTAAATGTTTCGAAATTATTTTGTTGTTGACAAAAACCAATTGCGTCTTTTAGTTGTTGACGGAGGGTAGTGGTTTCTTTGTGATTGTTATAGGTAATTGATTTTTGAAACAGGGTGAAATAATGATCGATTGCTTTTAAACTCCAGGCAGCTTCTTCAATTCCATTCAGGGCAATGGGATTATCAAAACCTGTAATACCCAATGCCGTAATACGATGTACTTCCAACCGCAATGCATCTATTACCTGTGCTTCTGTAAAAGTAATAGCGCTGAAATGTTTTTTCATGCGCTCACAAGTGCTTTGTAAAATTTTGCATTGGCGAGTAAGTTCAGCACTGTTACTTGTATCGAAAGCAGGATAGATCAATTCTTCTATTACCTGGAAACCTTCCGGTTCAAAAGCAGTGTTCTCTTCAATTTCCAGCTCATCTAATGCCGGTCCGTTTACAAATCTTGCCGTGGTGGGCATAAAATATTCTACCGCCCATTCAACTTGTTTGTAAATGTGTCTTGTTTTGGGGAATTGTATTCGCAATAATTTACCATCATTGTTTTTTGCAGAGGGTTGCAAACTGTCTTTAATAAACGACTGTAGTGTTTCAATTTCTTTTACAACATCATCTTTTAAATCATTTACAGATGAGGTGGGCTTGTTACAGAATTGTAACAGGATGAAAAGAATGGATGTAAATAGTAATAATAAAGTTGAGTTCGTTTTCATTTCGTCAAACTTGATCAAATAAAGAAAGGAACCCCTGTATAAACAGAGGTTCCTGATGTTTCCCCTGGTATAATTATCTTGGTACGTTACGGAGAATAACTGTTTGCCCGCCTTCACGGTTTAAGTTTAATCCACTTCCGTCAGGATTATAAAATTTGTTTTCCTGCCAGGTATGCGGATGAATGTTTGCAAGAAAAGTTCCCGGCACACCAATAATATCTGAGATGTCGTGCATAGCGCCCCATTCCCAACTGCCAAAACGATTATTGTTAGCTGTGTTGTATTTGCTGTTCCATGCTGCATCTGTTCTGTTATGGTTCATGTTCAGGAATGCTTTGGTTTGTTTGGTTTTAATATCGTACTGCCAAACATAAGAATCATGTTTAGCACCGGGATAATATGAATCACCATCTTCCTGTATGTAAACATAGTTTTCAGTAACACATAAGTTGTCAGGATTAATGATGCCTGTGCCCGGAGTGAGATCACCATCAACTAATACTTCCAGTTTACCTTTTGCAGGATCTCCGGCTTGCATGCCTAAGCGGTACAATCTTCCCCACATGGTATAACCTGGTTGGTTATTTTCACCATCAGGTGATTGTCCTGTAGCTACAAAATAGATATCACGGTTATTTGTCGGATTGCCTTTGCCGTAATCAACATCTTCCACACGTGAAAAACGGATAGCACCTAATGCATTTGCCTGTGTATTAATTTCGGCACCGCTAATGTTTTTTGCATTTGGTATTTCAACAAATTCCACATCATAAGAATTACCAATGGTCATATCAAGTTCAACCTGGTTGCCATCTTTACGTTTCAAAGCAAAGAAGCTTCCGTTATTTAAATCACCAACAGTATTACTCATGTACATCGCTAACTGACCTGCACTAAGATGACTGCTGCTGTAACTTTGATCTTCACCAATCATGATCACCGTTTTACCGGGATATGCACTCTTTGTAAGTGGCACAGCATTTTCCATACTTGCTTTACCAAGTGCTGGTAATACACGATCAGTACGAGCTTTGTCGCCAGTAAGACTGCCGGGATGGATACCATGTACCATGCTTTCCTGTCCGCTTTCACCTGCCGTTAAAAACAGAGGTCCAAAACCATGTTCCTGTGGTGTGGCCATTGTTGCAGAGCATAAGCGCCATACACCACCAATAGCATTAACAATGTACTCGCCTTTTGTTGGCTTCAATGTTTTGTCGAGGAAAACTCTTGATACAGATCTGATGATCTCATGATTGGTGATGAGTACATAGCCATCACTGTTTGGATCTTTCAGCAAACCGGCACCATCAGGTTGTGCACCATAAATAAAACCGGGAGAATTCGGTAACACATCATCACTGCTGAGGAGCGTATAAATGCCTGCATTGTTAAAACCCGGCATTGTAAATGCAAGCGCAGGAGTTACTGATTTGTTGGCAAATTCAATGTCGTTGTTATAAAATTTCTTATTCTCGCTTTTGTCGCAGGATGTAAGCAGTAAACCTGCAACGGCAACAGAGGCCAGTGATAATGAACGAAGCATAATGGTAAGTTTTGTTGCCGCAAATATGGAGACGCAGTGTTTCCAAATTGTTATTACAAAGTGAAGAAGCCGTTAGCAAATTGTTATGCAAACTGTTTTGGTTTTGCTTTCCCGGAAGTAAAACGTCATCAATAAATGTTTTTTCTTTTCTTTACAGTTCATGGACATCATCTCATTGTATTCACTTTCTTATTGGGTATTTATTTTACTGGCGGCTTTTGCTATCGGGTTAGCCAAGGGCGGGTTGAAAGGTGTTGATATGTTAGCCGTTACTATTATGGCGCTTGTGTTTGGAGGAAAATCATCAACCGGTATTGTATTACCATTGTTATGTGTGGCAGATATTGGCGCAGTTTCATATTACAACCGGCATGCACAATGGAAGCATTTCTGGAAGCTTATTCCGTGGATGACCGTTGGTATTTTG
Organism: Lacibacter sp.; assembly: GCA_036675885.1. Lineage (GTDB taxonomy): Bacteria > Bacteroidota > Bacteroidia > Chitinophagales > Chitinophagaceae > Lacibacter. The sequence continues at coordinate 5,926 of JAKFDY010000582.1, forward strand.
CTGGGTGGATTTTTAGGAAAGGATATGGATGAAATGATATTTCGAAAAGTAATGGCCGTTATCATCGTTATTACCATTGCTATTGTGTTATGGATGGAATTCCGCAAATCAACAACAGTACCACAGCATCCATTGTTTGCAACCGGTACCGGTTTAGCTGCAGGCTTTACCACCATGATCGGCAATCTTGCTGGTGCATTTGCAAATCTGTATTTTCTTGCCATGCGTTTACCAAAGAATGATTTTATTGGTACGGCAGCATGGATCTTTTTAGTGATGAATTTATTTAAACTTCCTTTCCAGGTTTTTTACTGGAAGAACATCAACCTGCAAACACTGCAAACCGATCTTGTGTTATTACCTGCATTGGCGCTGGGCTTTTTACTTGGTATTCGCTTAACAGAAAAAATAAGAGATCTGCATTACCGGAAGATGGTGCTGCTGCTAACCTTGGCAGGTTCAGTATTGATGTTGTTGAAGAGGTAAAGCCTGTGTGTATCTGATCCGGATTTGTACACCCTTTTTAACGGGCCATCCATCAATCACATCCCCGAGATCACTGATACCTAAGGTGAACCAGAAAATAACAAGTGCCAGAACAACTTTTACTGCAAAGGGAATTACGAAACCAAATCTTTTCATCAGCCGTTCATTTACCGGCGGAAAAAAAAGTAAAGAAAGCAGCAAACCGATAATTCCCGGAACTGGATGTATCAGTATCAGGTTTAGTATTCCTATTGTAAAGACAAGCAGACCCAATATCCAACTGATCATATTTTCTTTTTGCACGATAAATATTATTGCAGACTGCCAAGCATAAGTTCGATCTTATCGAACAATTCGCCCACACCTAACGATGCCCAGATAATAAAGAAGCCAAGGCCGATTTTTATTAACCCAATTTTTGGCATGGAGAAGCCGGTTATTTTTTTAAGAAGTTCATTTACCGGCAGAAAATAAGCGAGGGAGAGAAGAAGCAAAAAGATTCCGAACCCGGCATCATTTCCCCAAAATGTGTTTACGATACCGATCGCAAAAACAATTACACCAAAGATCCAACTGATGATATTTCCGATGTTTAGTTTGTAGGTCATACAGAAAAATTTAATATTTAAAAAGTGCTTTGAATTACAAAGTAAATGTATATTTGTGAACCAGGCAAGTGATTTTTTTAAAATATTCTTTCAGTGCGGGGAAGTGGAATTACAATTTAACGACCTGCAGTTATCATGCCCGGCCGGGTATGAAGTGTAACTGTTGACAGTTAACTAAATAGAAATAAGTAGTGTATGAAATTGTTTGTTGAAAATAACTCGGTTGTGAGAAAGATATGGGGCAAGAGTGATACCGTGCTTTTTATTTTTGCAGGCGCAGCGGCTGAGTTTGCACTTAATAAAGCTGTGGACTGGCTTTACTTTACAGGCAAGTTGCCTTCCGATCCCTTAGGCCGGTTATTTTCTACAGTGTCTTATGCGGGAAAGATCGTTTTTTCATCAATGGATGAAGCCAATAAGGCAATTGATACCATGCAACACATACATGCAGCAGTAGAAAAAAACCGTGGTTACAGCATACCTGATTGGGCTTACCGTGATGTGCTGTTTATGTTGATCCACTATTCCATTGCATCATATGAACTGCTTGAACAAAAATTAAATGATGAAGAAAAAGAAGAAGTGTACAATGTATTTTATCGTGTGGGAGTAAGAATGGGTTTGAAAGAGCTGCCGCTTACTTATGTTGAATGGCTGCCGGTTCGAAAAGAACATTTAATGGCCAACCTGAAGAAGAGTGAATACACGGCCGATCTTTTTAAACAATATAAAAAGCATCTTGGCTCGATGCGTTTTAAGGTGTTGATTGAAGGACAAAAATTAGTGGTGCCCGATCGGGTAAAAGAGTTGTTGCAGTTCAGTGATTTTTCGTTGCTTACACCTGTTGTGCCGTTGTATAAGATCAGCAGGTTGATGAAGATGGACTGGCTTCTTAAAAACATGTTGCTCCCTGCTGATTATAAAGATCAAATAAATAAACTGGATGTTTATGCAGGATAAAAATTAATGTCGTTTACTTTTTTACCTCATTCGTTTTGTTGTCTATAGCCTGATCATTTAACAAGTTGCACTAATAATTATTTAACCGGTTAAAAGAGGTTGCAGGGAATTAATCATCATGGATTCTGCAACAGGTTATTTTAGAAAATCCCCATCAATAATAAGAAGCTTCACCCCGTTTTTTGAAACTGAACGATGAGAACTGAGTTCGTCCGAAACGATATAGGTCATTCCTTTGGTAAGAGTGAACTGCTCTCCATTTTCGAGTTCGCTCACAAATTCTCCTTCCAGGCAATGGACGATGTGTCCTTTTTGGCACCAATGGTCTGCTATGTATTCTTTGGAGTATTCTACCAACCGGAGTCGGAGACCGTTAAAATGAATTGTTTGCCAATATGCTGTACCTGTTTCTCCTTTATGTTCTGTTTTTTCACTGGTACTCCAGTCGATGTTTTGAAATGGAATGTTAGTCATTATTTGCTGTTGATTATATTAAACGCCTGGCTTATGAAGATACCTGTCTTTAACAATGTTCATGTGGTGTATCTCATGCCCAATCGTGGCCTTCAGAAATTCTTCAACTGTCAGTTCATATTTCCATGCAAACCCTTTTAGATGTAGTTGCGATTCAGATAAAGAAGCAATAAAACTGTTGGTTGCTGCTCTCACATTTTTAAAGTCTGTTACTAATTGTTGTAAACTTAATTCATCAAAGCGGCTGTTTTCAACAAACAGATTCTGATCGTAACCTGGCAACTGAGTTCTGTCTTTTCTGCTGAACCGTAATGCCCGGTATATCATAATCCGTTCATGATCGGTTATGTGCCCGACTATTTGTTTAATATCCCACTTGCCAGGTGCATACCGGTAACATGCCTGTTCCTCACTAATTGATTCAAGCAAAGCAAAGTTTTCCTGTGAAGTAAACAGTTGCACATAATTTAAATTTCCTGTTAATTCAATGTAATAAGGGAAACCATCCTCTACGGTATATTTCATTTGTATAAATTTTTCTGTTACTGTGGTTTAGCTAACGTCGGGTTTTTTTAACCCAAAATCATATCGTTCGTCAACAACCCGTTTAATGATACCAATTTGCCCGCAATGATACATTGTGTGCTTTATGTTCCAATCTATTGCTTCAAATTTAGTTTTCGCAATAGGATGTGGTGTTGGCGCAGGCACTAATTCACTTTCAAGATCTGTTAACGTGAGCGTTTTGATAATACTGATTGATTTTTGTTGAACGATTGCCAATTGATTTAATAAGTCAGCCGGGTTTGTTATTCCAATTGAATGTTTAGGTAACGCATTTGTAAACAGCTTGTCATAGTCTTTGAGTGGAATTTTTTGAATTACATCCATTTGATGTCCTGCTATTACCATAATGGAATGATAGTAATGGCTCATTATTAAATGCCCTACCTGCCAACTGATAGTTGATTCTATAATACCTGGAATAATATTCCACTTGTCAAAACTGATCGTCTCTACAAGTTTGTTTGTCCACTTGTAAGCGTTCTCTGTTTGCTGCGTCAGAATTTTAATTTCAGTCATTTTGTAAATTTAATTTGAACAGACTAAAGTACAAAGATGTACCTGGGCTAAACAAGCATGTTGCCTTTTTAGTATTCATTAAGTATAATCAGCATTACTCCTGCTTCCTGTTCTTCCACTTAAAATAAAAATAAAGTGGAATACCAACAGCAGTTAACAGCAATCCAAAAACAGAATTAATAATAGATGACTTTCCTTCAACATAATTGGTAATATCGTTATAAAGTGTAGTAACAATATACAGCCCTGTAAACAGCAAAAACAAGATTGGCACTAACGGATAACCCCATGCTTTGTAAGGACGCTCCGCATCCGGCATGCGTTTTCTCAAAATAAAAAGTCCGAGTATAACCAGTCCGTAAAATACCCAGCCAATAAAAATAAACATATCAGCAAGCAGATCAAACGAACCGCTTAATACAAACAAACTGCTCCACACGCCAAGAATAAGAACAGCATTGCCCGGTGTATGAAATTTCGGATGTACCTCACCTGCATGTTTGAAAAATATTTTCGAAGCACTCATGGCAAAGACCACTCTTGCACAGGCCAGCAGATTTACATTGGTAGATCCAAAGGTTGAGATCACAATCAATAATGCGATTGCTGTTCCGCCAACGGAACCCATTACAACCGCTGCTGCATCGCTGGCAACCAACGGAGATGTAGCCATTACTTCAATCGGTAATACATAAATATAGGCCAGCGTAACCAACATATAAATGATGATGCAGGTCCACAAACCAATCATTAAACTGCGTGTAATATTTTTAGAAGGTTCTTTGATTTCGCCTGCTACCATGTTGAGGTTATTCCAGCCATCATAAGCGGCAAATGCTCCGGTAGTGGCAGCCATAAATGCAGCAATCAGTTTCCATCCCGTTAAATCAAAGCCGGGTGCATTGGTGATAAAATTTGCGGTATCACCTTTACCTGAAAATAAAAGACCCAACACCAGTAATAAAATGGCGGTTTTTTTTAAAACGGTTGCAATAAACTGTACTGCATTGCCCGAACGTACACTGATGTAATTCACAACACTTAGTCCCATGATCATAACGATGGCCACTGCCTTCACCCCAAAATTCTGCAACGGAAAAATATCTCCGATCAAAGGAATGTGCAACACAACCGATTGTTGAATCTCTGAACTGAATTGCGGCAAATCAATAAAATAACCGGTGTAGGAAGCAAACACAAAACCAATAGCGGCAATGGAAGCGGTATTGATAACGGCTATACTTGCCCATCCATAGAGATAAGCAATAAAATCACCATATGCATAACGCAGGTAAACATACTGCCCGCCTGTTTCAGGAAACATGGAACCGAGTTCGGCATAAGCCATGGCACCAAACATGGAAACAACACCGGCAATAAGCCATACCAATAAAATTAAATAGGGAGAACCTAACTGCGCCGCCATTGTAGCCGGCTTCATAAAAATATTGGCCCCGATAATACTGCCGATCACAATAGACGTGGCAGACCACAGGCCAATCGTTTTTTTCAGCTGCGTTGATGACATACAGTGGGATAGATTTGGTCTTTATCTCAGCTGCATTTCATACTGCTGAAATTGTTATTCAATATAACTGAATAAAGTGAAACGGTTAATGTTGCATTAAACAGCAACCTGGGAGTTATACATAAAATACAGTCCCGCAAAAAGCGGGACTGTATTTGTACCGGAGAGCAGACTTGAACTGCCGACCTTCGGGTTATGAATCCGATGCTCTAACCAGCTGAGCTACCCCGGCAAATTGTACCAAATAAACGTTCAATCTTGGGGGTAAGACCTTCGGGTTATGAATCCGATGCTCTAACCATCCGCCGCGGCGGATTCCCGTCTATTTGGGGCTGCAAAAATAGAGAAATACAGCTAATTGTTGAAATCAATTTTCAGTTCTGTCGGGATAAACTTTTAACGCTTCTTCCAAACAATCCATTGCATGATCCAGTGCTGTAAGATTGAGCACATAAGCAATCCTTACTTCCTGTTTTCCAAGTCCGGGTGTGCCATAAAAACCGGTGGCAGGTGCCAGCATGAGGGTTTGGTCTTTGTAAGAAAATGATTCAAGCAACCACTGGCAAAATTTATCACTATCATCAATAGGTAATTTAGCCATTGCATAAAATGCGCCGCCGGGGTTGGGGCAAACCACACCGGGCATTGCATTCAAACGTTTCACCAGCAGATTCCTGCGGGAGAGATATTCAGCCTTCGGTTCATCAAAATAATTATCGGGCAGATCAATAGCCGCTTCACCCATAATCTGTGCCAGGCCCGGCGGACTTAATCTTGCCTGTGCAAATTTCATAGCCGAATCATAAACTGCTTTATTTTTTGTAACCAATGCCCCAAGTCTTGCACCACAGGCACTGTATCGTTTACTGATGGTATCAAGCAATACCACATGTTGCTCTAATCCATCAATATGCAAGGCGCTTACATACTCACCATCATAACAAAATTCACGGTAAGCTTCATCACTGAAGAGGTAGAGATCGTGTTTGAGGCAAATATCTTTCAGCTTATACATTTCTTCCTTGCTGTACAAATAACCGGTGGGGTTATTGGGGCTGCAGATCATGATGCCCTTTGTTCTGGGCGTAATTACTTTTTCAAAGTCTTCAATAGGAGGCAGGGCAAAACCTGTTTCAATATGTGAAGTGATGGGCACTACGTTTACACCCGCAGCACAGGCAAATCCATTGTAGTTGGCATAAAACGGTTCAGGAACAATCACTTCATCGCCTGGGTTTAAACAGGTGAGCAAGCTAAACATGATGGCTTCGCTGCCACCGGTGGTGATCATGATCTGATCATAGTTCACATTTATGCCAACCTTTTTATAGTACTTTACCAGTTTGCGGCGGTAGCTTTCATTACCGGCGCTGTGGCTGTATTCAAGAACTTTTATATCTGTATGACGTACTGCATCAAGAATAGCAGGGGGTGTTTCAATATCGGGCTGGCCAATATTGAGGTGATATACTTTGTATCCTTTCTTCTTGGCTGCTTCTGCAAAAGGAACCAATTTTCTTATAGGAGATGGTGGCATTTGTTCGCCACGTTTACTGATTAATAACATGCCGGCAAAGATAGGGTTGTACTTACAACTATTAGTATAGCGTAAGAAAAAGCCCCCGAATCTATCGGGGGCCGTTATAGAATCGTGATGGTTTATTTATTGTTCAACATTACCTAAAATTGTAAGAACTTGCTCCTGGTCTATTCCCAATAATTTTACCCGTACTTGTTTTGAGAATTTACCGGGAGTGGCCGCATTGTATGTGGCGGTAATTGTTCCTGTTTTTCCTGGTTTAATTGGTTCTTTTGTATAATCAGATTTTGTGCAACCACAACCTGGAGTAACTGTTTCAATCACCACATCTTCTTTACTGTTATTAGTGAATGTGAATGTTGCCGTTACCGGGCTGTTCAGTTTTGCTTTACCAAGATCTACTGTTTCGCTTGCAAATTTAACGATATCAGCCGGTTTTTTTGTTTGTGCATTTACAGCTGTAAAAACAAATAGTGCCACAAAGGCGATCATGAACTGTTTCATATGTATGCTCGTTTGAGTTTTATTGTTTAAAGATATTTAATGCCTGGTTAGTAGGTGCCGATTGGTCAGGAGTTTTCCAAACGGTTCCTTTAATATTCATCACTTTCACTTCTCCGCTGTTGTAATAAATGGTGATGGTTTTGTCGAACACACCTTCAGCAGCAGCATTGTAACCAACTTTAATGGTTGTTTTGTCACCGGCTGCAACAGCAGTGCGGCTCCATTCAGGAGTTGTGCAACCGCAGGATGCCTGCACGTTATCGATCTTCAGTGAATCTTTACCAATATTTTCAACAGTAAAAGTGTGTGTTACGGGCTTGCCTTGCGGAATCTTTCCAAAATCAAAAGTTGCTTCAGAAAGTTTAATGCTTTCCGGTTTTGGAGCAGGTGTAGTAGTGGTTGCTGCAGTGTTGTGGTTGTGCCCGTCGTGGTTTTGAGCCATGCCTGCAAAGCCCAACAGTAAACCGGCACAAAGGGTAATAACATGTTTTTTCATAAATGCTTTTATTAGAGTTGTAAAAGTAAGTATAAGTACAGACAGTTCATAACCTCGTATGGTTGCCTTTCATAAAATTTTATTAGCGGTAATTGGCCCGGATTTTTCATAGATTCGACCGAATTTTACTTTCTTCACGGTTTTTCACAGTAAACGGGTTGTTTTCACCAAACCGGCTTACGAGTGTTAACGTGGGAGCAAATCAATTATTTTTGCCGCATGGAATCAACCACTAACGAAACCCTGCAACTCCAGCAGCTCTCTTTTGAGCATTTTCAGCAGGAAGTGTTACAGGATTACCGCATCGCTTGCCTCAGTCGTGAAGCCAGCCTTCTTGGCCGTAAAGAAGTACTTACCGGCAAGGCCAAGTTTGGCATTTTTGGCGATGGCAAGGAAGTGCCACAGCTTGCAATGGCCAAGTTTTTCAGGCCCGGCGATTTTTACAGTGGTTATTACCGTGACCAAACCTTTGCTTTTGCTACGGGTGTGGCATCGGTAAAAGAATTTTTCGCCCAGCTTTATGCTGATCCTGATATTGCTCATGATCCGCATAGTGCAGGCCGCCAAATGAACTCTCATTTTGCTTCTGAATTTGTGGATGCCGATGGCAATGTTCTCGACCTGGTGAACCGCAAGAATCTTACATCAGGTATGGCACCAACAGCAGCGCAAATGCCCCGTTCGGTTGGTTTGGCGTTAGCATCAAAATTGTTCCGTCATTCAGATGTGTTGAAACAGTTTACCCAACTTTCAAATAAAGGAAACGAAGTGTGCTTTGCTACTATTGGTGATGCATCAACAAGTGAAGGTCATTTCTGGGAAACCATCAATGCAGCTGCAGTGCAACAGATTCCGTTAGCTGTGTTTATATGGGATGATGGATATGGCATTTCTGTTCCCAAAAAATACCAGACAACCAAGGGTTCTATTTCAGAAGCGCTGAAAGGTTTTCAGAAAAAAGATGGAACTACGGGTATTGAAATTTATAAAGTGAAAGCATGGGATTATGCCGGTATGTGTGAAGTGTTTGAAGCCGGTATTGAAAAGATACGTGCAACGCATACACCTGCTTTGTTTCATGTGGAAGAAGTAACCCAGCCACAAGGTCATTCTACTTCGGGTAGCCATGAGCGTTACAAAACAGCCGATCGTTTACAATGGGAACGTGAGTGGGATTGTATTAAGAAGATGAAAGAGTGGATCATTGAAAACAGCCTGGCAGATGAAGAACAACTCAGCACAATTGAACGTGAAGTAAAAGAGTTTGTACGCAATGAAAAGATTGAAGCGTGGAAGGAATTTGAATTGCCGATCAAAGAACAGGTTGCAGAAGTAGTTGCTGCATTGGAGCAGGCTGCATCATCATCTGCCAATAAAGAAGAGGTTGAACAGGTGATCAATGAATTTAAAAAACATCGTGAGCCTAACCGCCGTGATGTGATGAGTGCTTTGTATAAAGGTATTTCTGTAGCAGGTGTTTCTTCTGCTGCCAATGACCTGTATAAAAAATTACAGAAAGAAAACGAAGTGCTGTTCAGTTCGCATTTGTATCATGAAGGTGCAGCCAGCGCCATGAAAGTAGCTGAAGTAAAAGCAGAATACGCAGCTGATGCTTCATTGTTGAATGGTTATGAAATTCTCAACCGTTATTTCGATCAATTGTTTTCGAACAATCCAAAAGCGGTTGCTTTTGGTGAGGATCTCGGTTTTATTGGTGATGTGAACCAGGGTTTTGCAGGGTTACAATCAAAACATGGTGAGAACCGCATATTTGATACGGGCATCCGTGAATTAACCATCATGGGTCAGGGTATTGGTTTAGCAATGCGTGGCCTTCGTCCTATAGCAGAAATTCAATACCTCGATTATTTAGTATATGGTTTGCAACCGCTCACTGATGATGTGGCAACCTTACAGTACCGCACAGCAGGCAGGCAAAGTGCACCATTGATCGTTCGTTCAAGAGGTCATCGTCTGGAAGGCATCTGGCACAGCGGTTCACCAATGGGTATGATCATTAACAGTCTTCGTGGTATGTATGTGTGTGTGCCACGTAACATGGTACAGGCTGCGGGTATGTACAATACATTATTGCAAAGTAATGAACCCGGTTTGGTGATTGAATGTTTGAATGGTTATCGCTTAAAAGAGAAATTACCTTCTAATCTTTCCAGCTTTACTGTACCTATGGGTGTACCGGAAGTGATCAGGCAGGGAACAGATATTACCATTGTATCATACGGTTCTATTCTCCGCATTATTGATGATGCAGTGCAACAGCTTGAACGTTTCGGTATCAGTTGCGAAATTATTGATGTGCAAACGCTCTTACCTTTTGATGTGAATCATGTTATTCTTGAATCATTAAAGAAAACAAACCGCATCGCATTCATTGATGAAGATGTACCGGGCGGTGCAGCGGCTTATATGTTCAATAAAGTAATGGAAGAACAAGGTGGTTATAAATATCTTGATGTTGCTCCACGTACCATTACCGGTAAAGCACATCGTCCTTCTTACGGCAGCGATGGTGATTACTTCAGCAAGCCAAATGTTGAAGAGATCATGACGGTGCTGCAGGAAATGATGAGAGAGTAAAAGTGAATGGTGAATTGTGAATAAGAACCCTTTAGTACCAGGTTGTTTCCTGTTCATTAAACTCTTTAAGTATTTTAGCATTCACTATTCACCATTGACAATTCACATTAGAAATGTCTTTCCTTTCCATTATCGATATACTCGGAACGTTTGCCTTCGCTGTATCAGGTGCTTTCTCTGCCATGGAGAAAAAGCTTGATCCATTCGGCGTTATCATTCTTTCGTTTGTTACAGCTATTGGTGGGGGAACATTGCGTGATGTGTTGATCGGTGATACACCTGTGGGCTGGTTGCAAAATGGAACAACAACCATTGTAATTATTGTTGCCGCTATTGGTACCATGTTCTTCGGTAACTACCTGAAACGTTTTACAAGCACCTTATTTTTATTTGATGCCTTTGGACTTGGATTGTTTACACTTATTGGTGTGGAGAAGGGTTTGCAATTGCAATTCAGTCCGGGTATTTGTGTTGCATTGGGCACCATTACCGGATCGTTTGGTGGTGTAATAAGAGATGTGTTGCTGAACAATGTACCGCTGGTTTTCCGCAAAGAAATTTATGCTTCTGTTTCTATTTTGGGCGGAATACTTTATCTGTTGTTGCTGAAGGTTGATATGTTCAGCCCATTTGCAACTATTATTGCAATTGTATTCATTGTTGTATTCAGGATAATTGTTGTGCGTTATAAACTATCCTTACCACGGTTGTATTAAATCATCTTTAAGCCGTTGATAAAAATATCGATTGCCGGAAATTGTTCATACAGTACCTTCCTCCATCAAACGACAAACATGAAATTATCATTATACCAGGTTGATGCATTTACTTCAACATTATTCAAAGGAAACCCCGCTGCTGTTGTTCCATTAGAAAAATGGATCGATGATGAATTGATGCAGAAGCTGGCCATGGAAAATAATCTGGCCGAAACTGTATTCTTTGTGCCATCACAAAAAGATAGAGCAGATTATGATATCCGCTGGTTTACTCCCGAGCTCGAAATTAATTTATGCGGTCATGCTACATTGGCCAGTGCATTTGTTTTATACAGCAAGCTTGGTTATACAAAACCATCTGTAACATTCAGTTCAAAGAGCGGTTTATTAACAGTAGAAAAAAATGGTTGTAACTATGAAATGGATTTTCCTTCCTGGAAACCGGAGCGTATAAACGATTACCCCGATGGTATTGCTGAAATACTTGGCGTAAAAGAAATACTTGGTGCTTACAAATACCGTGACCTGTTGATTGAGGTAGCAACTGAAGAAGAAGTGTTCAACGCCAAACCTGATTTTACTGCAATGAAGAAAACAGGTGAAATGGTGATCCTTACTGCCAAAGGAAAAACAGTTGACTTTGTTTCACGCTTCTTTGCACCATCTGCAGGTATTGATGAAGATCCGGTAACAGGTTCAGCACATTCGCAATTAATTCCTTTCTGGAGTGAAAAACTGGATAAGAAAAAAATGATTGCAAAACAGTTGAGCAAACGTGGTGGCGATATTGTTTGCGAACAGAAAAATACAGAACGGGTAATGATGGGTGGTGAGTGCGTGTTTTATATGAAGGGAGAGTTTGAGATTTGAAGTACGAGGTACGAATAGCATGTTGCGGTGTCTGTTCATCTGAAAGGTGACTGCACACCGCAATAGTCAGTAGTTAATAGTGAGTAGTGAGTAGCAAGATGTAATGGTCTGTCGTCTGTGGTCCATTGTCTTCTAATCCACAAACCTTGCACGTTGCTCTGCTGTTGGGAGCATACAAGTTTCCTGTTTCCCAAACCATTTGTAACGGTTCTTACCAATCCATTTATAAATGCCATCTCTTATAAATGTCGGGATGATAATGAGTGCGTAGAATAATTTCCAGCCACCATCTAAATGCCTGCAGATTTTTAATGCGGCAGTCGATTCATGGTAGGCAATACCATTTTCGATAAAAATAACGGAAGTAATAATGTAGGGATCAATGCCAAATTGTGGCAATACAGTCTTTGCCGTTTCGCCTTGTAAAGAAGTAAATTTCAATTTCCCTTTTTTGTCGTGCTTTAAAGCAAAACGGACCCAGAAATTGCAGAAATTACAAACGCCATCAAAAAGAACAAGTCGCTCAACGTCCTTCATCTTGCAAAGTTAATCATCCCTTTGTTTAAAAGATAAGTTGTAATTTTTCGGACCAGAAGACAGCTGCAATATGAGATATTACCTTTTGTTCATGCTATTCGTTTTAATGAGTGCCAACCGTATTATGGCACAAACTTCTTATACCGCTGCTGACTCACTCACCGTCTTTTCATTAATCGATAAAGCGGAAGTTTTTTTTACAGATGGGAATTACGATTCAGCTCTTTATTACTGCGACCGTGCAGAAAACCTGAGTAAGCAAAGAAATTTTAAGAAGGGACAAGCTTACGCTTTAATAGAAGCAACTGATGTTTATATTGATAAAGATGATTTGAAAAAAGCAGAAGAAAATGCACTGGCTGTTAATAAAATTGGATTACTGATTAAAGATTCAATGATTACTGCTATTACCTGGATGCAGATGGCACAGGTAAAAATGTACAACAATCAATTTGATGATGCAATCCCCTTGTTTGAAAAAAGCCTTCAGTATTACCTTGCAAAATATCCCACACGTTATTCTGCTTTGGCTTATAACGACCTTGGTTATACCTGGGGCCGGAAAGGGGAATTGAGTAAACAAGCCAGCTACCTGATCCAGTCGATCAGTATTTATGAAAAACATTTTCCCAATCAATATGGAGAAATTGCTGTTGCGCTTAATAATCTTTCTACTGTTTATTATAGCTTGAACCAACGTGATCGGGCAATTGAGTATGCAAAAAAATCATTGGTATACCGGGAGAAAACAGGAGATGTGGCCAGGCTTTCAATTGGCTGCTGCAATATCAGCCAGTATTATACAGGCATTGATAATGCGGAAGCTGAAAAATATTTACAGCTATGCGTAAAGTATGCCCTGCAAAGTAACCAGGAAGCAAGAATTACACATTCTTATGTAACAGCAGCTCAATTGTACAGTACAACTAACAAACCTGTTGAAGCATTGGAGTTTGAACTGAAAGCAATTGCATTGCTGGAGAAGGATAAAAGAAATCCTGCCATGCTTGCACGCAGGTATATGGCTACGGGCACTATTTGCCGTCAGTTAAAAAAAGATTCTGCGTTTATCATTTCCTACTACAATAAATCGTACGAATTATTAAAGGCATTGCCTGATAAAATCAATCACCGGGATTATTATTTTCAACTGTATAATTTTTATGACGAACGGAAAAATTATGCAGCGGCTTATGAAAACTACAGGAAGTATGTGTTGTATAAAGACAGCGTAATTTCTGAAAGAACACAATCGTCCATTGCTGAAATTGCTACCCGTTATGAAACTGAAAAGAAAGACAATGAAATAAAGAAGCTTTACACCGAACAGCGCATCAGGCAGCTTGAAATTGAAAAACAAAAAGCAGTAATTGCCGGTAATTTGCTGGTGGCAAAACAAAAGGAAAATGAAATAAAATTATTATCTCAGCAAAGAGAATTGCAGGAGGTTTCTTATCAGAAAACGCAGGAAGAACTTGAGAAACAGTTGTTGCTTGCAAAGAACAATGAGCAGGCACTTCAATTATCCCGCCAGGAGCTCCGGCTTTCTAATGTAGCGAATCAGTTGCGTGAAAAAGAATTAAAAAGCCAAAAGCAACTCAGGAATATTGTTATTGCAGGTACTCTTTTACTCGCATTGTTTGCCGTTATTTTGTTTAACAGGTATAAGCTCAAGAAGAAATTTGAACAGCAGAAGCAACTGCTGAGTATACGCAATGATATTTCAAGCAACCTGCATGATGATATTGGTGCATCGCTCAGCAATATCAACATCCTGAATGAGCTTACGAAAAGAAATGTAACTGATCCGGAAAAAGCAAAAGGATACCTGGCGAAAGCTGGTGATGATATACAGCGCATCAGTGAATCACTGTCAGATATTGTTTGGAATATTAATCCACAGTACGACGATCTTGACCAGTTGTTTATTCGAATGAAACGATATGCTGCCGATATGCTGGATGGAAAAGAAATTGCTGCACAATTAAATTTTCCGTCTGACATGGAGAAGATGTCGATGCCAATGGATCAGCGACGTGATTTTTATCTCATCTTTAAAGAAGCTGTAAACAATCTCGTTAAATATTCTAAAGCAACTGAAGCTGTTGTTGATGTGCACATAGATGAGCACAATATTCAGTTGAAAGTTGCCGATAACGGAAAGGGATTTGATCTTAATAACACAAGAATGGGTAATGGCTTGCAGAATATGAAGCAAAGAGCTGATAAATGGAAAGCAAACCTCGAAATACAGTCTAAGCCGAATGAAGGCACAAGCATTTTATTATCCATGAACATCAAGAGTTGATTGCTTACCCGAAAGGGTAATTGTTTTTAAAAAAGAAGAATTTTAATTTTGTTCTAATGCCCATAACACTCGTCATATACGAAGACAATGCCCGTTTGCGTCAGTCACTGGAACTGTTGTTAAATGATGGCAGCGGGTTTACTGTTGTAGGTGCTTTCCCTGATTGTGCCAAAGTTGTTGAGCAGATGGATTTGTTACAACCCGAACTGGTGATCATGGATATTGATATGCCGGTGATAAATGGAATTGAGGGAGTGAAAAAAATTAAGGCAGAGTTTCCTGATATTAAAGTTGTGATGTACACAGTGTTTGATGATGATAGCCGCATTTTTGATTGTATCTGCAGCGGGGCAAATGGCTATTTGTTGAAAAATACATCACCTCCTAAATTAATTCAGGGACTGCAGGAGTTGGCCGAAGGGGGAGCACCCATGAGCCCCTTTGTTGCTCAAAAAGTATTTCAACATTTCCGCAAGCAAAATCTTCCTGCTGATAATGTTTTCAATTTAAGTGACCGGGAAAAAGAAATACTGGAAATGCTGGTACAGGGTAATTCTTATAAAATGATTGCTGCCAAAGGCAATATTGCCATTGATACCGTTAAGAAACACCTGCATAATATTTACAACAAACTCCATGTGAGCTGCGGTACCGAAGCCGTGGCCAAAGCCTTACAGCATAAGATCATTAAACTCAATTAAACTATTTTCTGCTGTTTGGGCTTACCCTAATGTGTAATTGACAAAGTATCTAATTTTTTCAATATTTGTACTGTCAGATCACAAACCTTGAAGGGTAGTTCTGAACAAATTAAAAAACGAAACATTAAATCTGAAATCATGAAACTTCTCCTTGCTTTCGCCCTGTTCTTTTTACAACTTGATGTGGTTGCACAAACCATCCCTCAGCGGGTTGGACAAAAAGTAAAAGACCGTGTGAACAGAAAAATTGATCAGGGAATTGATAAGGGTTTAGACAAAACGGAAGAGGAAATTAATAAGGGCGTAAAGAAAGATCCAAAAAAGAAAAAAGATGATGAGGCAGCGGCTGGCGGCAAACAAAAAGCTGGAGCCGATACATCGCTGCCCGGTGGTGGAAAAGCTTTTTCTGATTTCGTGCCCGGTACAAAAGTGATTTTTACCGAAAATTTTGAGAAAGATGCGTTGAGTGATTTCCCTGCGGGATGGAATACCACCGGCAGTGGAGCTGTTGTAAACCTTGATGGTAAAGATGGTAAGTGGCTGAGTATTGCACATAACTCTGTTGTGCATCCTGTTCTGCAAAAACCTTTGCCCGAAAACTGTACCATTGAGTTTGATTTGTTTTTACAGTCGCAAGGCAGTGCTCATACACCCATTGTGCAGTTTGGTTTAACACCTGTTAAGAATGTGTTGCGTGAAGATCTGTTTTACCGTGATAAGTTTTTTATGGCCATCAGCCGGTATAATGAAAGAGACGGACATAGTGTTGAGTATGGATTAAAAGAAGTGATTGGAAATAAAAATGATTTCCCGATTCTTTCTTATGCAAATAAGATACTGCATGTAAGCATGGCCATTAATAAAACCAGGATCAGGGTTTATTTTGATAAGACGAAGATCGTTGATTTGCCAATGGCACTTACAGCTGAAATGCGCAATAATTTTTACCTGTGCAATACCTATGTTATTCCTGCTTCAGAAATGGGAATGTTTGTTTCAAATATCCGTATCGCTTCAGGCGATGTAGATGCAAGAAGCTTGCTGGTAAAAGATCTGTTGGAAAAAGGCAAAGCATCAACCAATGAAATTCTGTTTGATGTAAACAAGGACATCATTAA